>PHBQ01000101.1 GCA_002841975.1 Candidatus Cloacimonetes bacterium HGW-Cloacimonetes-1 | reverse complement strand
AATGAAGACAACGCAGGCACCATGGCGATCGCTCACGAAAGACAAGGATTAGGCTATGATTACCCAACTGTAGGAATCGAAAACTTGAAAAAAGTAACTCCCGCCGATATCCAACGGGTGGCAAAGAAGTACTTCTCTACCCGAGATGTGATTATTTCTGTACCCTCAAGTGACGTCAAGCGCATGGTTGAGCAAGAATAAAATCTATCATGGAGTCCGGATTAGCACTCCGGGCTCCGCAGGGAGAGGTCTGCCGAATTCCGCTTCGGCAGATAGAACGCAGTTCTATGTCTTTAGCGACCTGCGGTCGCTGTGGCAAAGCGGAATTTGCCACACCTATGTTTGCCACACCTGTATGCATGTCTTGAGCAAGTCGTAGCAGTTGAATGATAAGCCTGTAAAACCCTTGTTAATAATGCTTCTGGATCCCAAATCATATTTGGGAAGACGGCGGGCTAGGGACTGGGTCTGTTTGTGATGTTCAAAACGGGCGAACCAGCTTCGCCCCTACTGCAATCCGAGGCGATCCCCTCGTGAACCCCGGGTGAAGCCCTTGTCGGCACCCGGGAAGCGGCACGGAAGTACGACGCTAGCATATTGTCTTCAGGTATGTTACGATAGCTCTGAACAGCCTCGTAACGCTGGCTTCAGCCGGCAGTTTCGCCGGATTTATCCGGTTTTGAGGTCCCGATACACCTACCGCTCTTCATGACTATATTCTTAAGTTGTTTCTGTGGTCCAAAACCAGCTGAAGTTGGTGGAACTGCCGGCTAAAGCCAGCGTTACCATCTGTGCGGCAGTCACGTACAAGATTCCGGTTCAAATGCTATTTATGCTTTGTCCGTAGTCTGATCTGCGTCCGGCAGTGCTTGGGGCCTTCGGAGGTACTCCAGCAAGAACATCGTTGCTACTATAAAGAGCGGAACCGTAAAGCTCAAGAGGGAGTATATAGAGCCATTGGAGCGTACGATTTTTGCAAAAAACAACATTGCCAGATAGCAGATCACGCTGCTGACAGCGGGGTATTTCCAACTGATCACAAGGATCAACATCAGTGCAAAGAACGGGATATTGTGGATGAGAAAATCCTGTGCAATCCGATACCATGGGTCGTAACCATTAAATACATCAAACGAAAAGAGCATGGTAAAGAGTGCAAAGAGCAGGATCAACGCCCGGGGGATCCAAAAAAGCCAATTGTGTTTCATTGTTATTTACCTTTTCCTGATTCTGTGGTTATAATATACATGATAACCTGTATGCAGAGCATGCCAAGATAATAGGGCATGAATTCCGGCAAATGTAAATTCCACAGTAATTTCGAGATTAGGTCTTGACAAAAAGCTGGCATTGTAAATCGATGTAACTCGTTAAATTAAGTATAAAGGTGGTGATTTTTTTGCCTACAGTAATAGCTAAGGACAACGAACCTTTTGATATCCTGTTAAAGAGATTCAAAAAGAAATGCGAACGCGCAGCTATCCTTTCCGAGATCAAGAAGCATCAGGCTTACGAGAAGCCTAGCGTCAAGAAAAAACGTGAAGAAAACGTAGCTCGTCGTAAGATAGTCAAAGCGCAACGCAGAATGCAACGTTTCATGAAATGATCGAAAGAATTTCTACAGATATCAAGAACGCCATGCGTTCCGGCGATAAAGAACGGTTGATGGTACTCCGCTCCCTCAAGACGGATATCAAAAATCGGGAGATCGAGCTGATTCGTCAGTTAGAAGAGCCGGAAGTGATGGAAATGATTCAGAAGGCCATCAAATCTCGTGCCCAAGCCTTGGAGATGTATCGTCAGGGCGAACGAGAAGACCTTGCCGCCATCGAAGAACGGGAGATAGAGATTTTGAAAGAATATCTACCGACTGAACTGACTCCGGAAGAAGTGAGCTTGGCAGTACGCGAAGCCATTACACATCTGGAGGCTGCTTCCATGAAAGACATGGGAAAAGTGATAGGCTATGTAAAGGAACAGTACGGGCTACGTGTAGATGGTAAAATCTTGAGTACTGTAGTTAAGCAGGAATTGACTTAACCGGATAATATCATAATTATCAAAAAAGAAAATCTGGGAGTTTCGATCCACGTGGTCAAAACTCCACGATTTTTTTCTACTTGAATAAGGGAGAGATCGAGATGGGAATCTTTGACTGGACTATCTTAGCTTTCTTATTGGTGTTTTTGGTGATGGGTTATCGCAAAGGATTGGTCGGCATGCTGATCAACCTCGCAGGTTTTGTCTTGTCATTTCTCCTGGTAAGTCATTACTATCCATTGGTGCGTCAGGGTCTGATGATCCGGCTGCATGTGGGAAGTGGTTTCGCCACTTTTTTATCCATTTGCCTGATCCTGCTGTCCATCACGATGATAGTCAAAATCGTGATTTACCTGCTCGATAAGACCATTAGCGTGTTGCACCTGTCCTTTCTAAATCGCAGTTTGGGTGCCATCTTCGGACTGGTAAATGCCCTCCTCTGCGTTATTATTATCAGCCTCATAATCGATTATATACCAGTTCTTTCAAAGCCTTTAGGTGATTCCGAAAAGCATCGCGTATATGCCGGTGTCTGCGTCATCAAAGAAGATTTGGTAGATAAATTGAAGATATCACATCAAAAGATTTTAAAAAAATACCGGAAAAACAATTCCGAAAAAAAGGGTGAAAAAACCTCAAAAGAATGATAGATGTAGTCCCCACTCAAGATCTGGAATTTAGTAAAATCCGAGAGCTTGTCGCAGGCCTTTGCCATAGCGACTTGGGGAGAATGCGCTCAAAATTGCTATCACCTTTTGCAGAAGTGCACCTCGTGCGCCAAAACCTGAGCTTAAACTTCGAGATTCAGGATAGCATTGCCGCAGGTTCAGATTTTTCCTTTGAAGAGATTGTCGATATCAAGCGGCTTTTTGATGATGCAGCCATGCCGGTCTTTGCCTATGAAGAATTGCTGAATATATTCCATAATGTGCAGACTGCAAACCACATCTCTGAAGTTTCCAAGCAACTCAAAGACTATCAGCAGCTCTATCGTTTACTCTCGCGCTTGCATCACCTCCCGGAGATCACGGCAAAGTTTAACCGGATCTTTGATTTTGAAGGTAACGTACTGGATACCGCCTCCGCGGAATTGAACCGCATCCGTAAGCAAATGACTGCCCTGCGTGCCAGGATCAGTAGGACCATGCAAAGTCTGGTGCAAGACACCAAGATGGAGAAATTTTTACAGGACAAGTTTGTAACGCAGCGTAATGATCGCTATGTACTGCCCGTCAAAGAGAGCTGTGGCAGCTTTGTAAAAGGCATTGTCCAAAGCCATTCCTCCACCAAGGCGACTATCTTTATCGAGCCGGAGAGTGTGGTGCCGCTCAGCAACGATCTGCAGATGTTGAAGCAGGAAGAGAAGACGGAAATCTATCGTATCCTGCGAGACTATACTACCGAAATCAAGGCCTTTGCCAAAGAGATTGTCTCGGACACGGGAATCCTGGCAGAGCTGGACTTCCGCTATGCCTGTGGACGTTTGGGGATCAAGCTACGCTCCCGGGTGCCGCAGATCGTGAGTGAAGCCTATCTGGAGCTTACGGGGGCTCGCCATCCGCTTCTGATCATGCGCTTTGGCAATGTCCACGAAGTAATACCCTACGACTTTAGTCTGGGCAAAGACAACAATTTCATGGTGCTCAGCGGACCCAATACCGGCGGTAAAACCGTGCTGCTCAAATCTGTGGGCTTGATCACGCTGATGGCATTATCCGGGCTTCCGGTACCGGTGGAATCTTCCTCCACGATCGGAATGTTCACCGCGGTCTATGCCGATATTGGCGATGACCAGTCTATTGAAAACGCTTTATCCACATTTTCTTCGCATATCGATAAAATCCGGCGCATGCTGGAGCAATGTGACGAACGCACTTTGATCCTGATCGACGAGATCGGTGCTGCCACGGATCCGCAGCAGGGCTCTGCCCTGGCGCAGGTCATCCTCGAACGCTTTGTCGAGAGACGGGTGAAAGGGATCGTCACCACTCACTATACTGCCCTCAAGGTCTTTGCCGAGCATGCCGATGGTTGCTTTAACGCCTCCATGCAATTTGATCTGAAATCATTACAGCCCACTTACCGTTTTATCCCCGGTTTCCCGGGAGACAGCTTTGCCATCGAAGTGGCAGCGTCTCTGGGACTGGACAAGGCCATGATTGCCAAAGCCAAGGAACTGTGCGGGACCCAAAGCATAGAGTTTACGCAGCTGCTAAAGACCATGCAGACGGAGAAGAAGAAACTGGGACGGGAACTCTATGAGTATGAACTCAAGAATCGCAATTTGCAAGCCCGGATCGATGAACTCGATGCCAAAGATAAAGATTTTGAAAAGGAACTAAAGCAACGACGTCAAACCTATTTGAAGGAACTGCAAAAAGAGCTGATAGGCTACCAGAAGGCATATAACAGCGAATTGGGCACTATCCGCCAGCTAGATAAAGACGAACGCAAACAGCGCTCGGAGACCAAACTCACCGAGATTCAGCAGATGCAAAATGAACTTCAGACCGAGCTGGGTCATGCCTCATTATCAGATCGCAAGAAAGCATTTAGCATCCAAGTCGGTAGCCCCGTGTGGCTGGCGAATTTTGAGACCGATGCTATAGTCCTGGAGATCAAGGGTAAGGAAGTGCTGGTCGATATGAATGGCATCAGCTTCAAGACCGATCTCAGCAACCTTTATGAATCCCGGATCAAAGCGGAAAAAGCCGTTACCGTGCGGACAGCATCCGTCAGCAGTCCCTCACAAGCCAGGCTGGAACTCAAGCTTCTGGGCATGACCTTTGATGAAGCCCAACCCCTCATTGATGAATTTATCGACGAAGCCCTGGTGGCAGGTTTACACAAGCTCCGCATCGTGCATGGTAAAGGTACCGGTGCTCTGCGGACCAAGGTTCGAGACTATTTACGCAAAAAGAAAGCTGTTATCGGCACCGATACTCCTGCTCCCGAAGCGGGTGGCAGTGGTGTCACGGTGGTCACCGTTTAATGGATAGCAGTTTAATAGATCAAATCCGCCTCAGCAACGACATCGTAGAAGTCGTAGGCGCATATATTCCGCTCAAACGGATGGGCACCAATTTCCGGGGAGTATGCCCCTTTCACAACGATACCAATCCCTCCATGCACGTGAGCCAGCCCAAGCAGATCTTTAAATGTTTTGCCTGTGGTAAAGCCGGCAACGTCTATACCTTTGTCCAGGAATATGAGCATATCAGTTTCATGGAAGCAGTCAAGAAGCTGGCGCAGCGTGCCGGCATCATCCTTCCCGAGTATGAAAATACCAAAAAGGTCACGACCAAGCGGGATTTGCTGCTCCACGTCTATAAATCTGCCAAAGAGTATTTTGTCTCCAATCTGTTCAATCATGGAACTCAGGTATTGGATTATCTAAAGAGCCGTAAGTTTAGCCCGGAAACTGCCAAACAACTGGAGCTGGGGTATGCCCTGAATAGCGAAAAAGGACTGCTCAACCACTTGATGAAAGAGGGGATCAACGTCGCCCTGCTCAAGGAATCCGGTTTGTTTGCAAATTATCAGGGTAATATGACGGATCTTTATCGTGATCGCCTGATGTTCCCGATTCACAACAGTATCGGGGAAGTGATCGCCTATGGCGGCAGGATCATGAACAAGAATTCCGAGGCCGGGAAATACATCAATTCTCCCGGAACCGAGCTTTATACCAAAGGCAAAGAGCTTTACGGCTTGTTTAAAACCAAATATGAGATCAGCAAAGCCAAGTATGCACTGGTCTGCGAAGGCTATTTTGACTTTCTGCGACTCTATGAATCCGGATTTACCAATAGTGTAGCCTCTTTGGGGACTGCGCTCACCGAAGATCAGATCTTTCTCTTGGCACGATACTGCGAAACGATTTACATGCTATATGATGGCGATGCTGCCGGGCAAAAGGCCGCAGTGCGGGGAGCATTACTGGCTCTCAGCATGGGTATCTCTGCCAAAATCGTGCATCTCCCTCCGGAGCATGATCCCGATAGCTTCATTCTGGCAAATGGCAAAGATGCTTTGAAAACCAAGATCGACGAAGCTCAGGGCGTGATCGAGTATTATGCCCGCAATACTCAAAAGGGCATCACGGTCGAGGAACGGATCAATCTGCTGCTGGATTCTGTGCGTACCGTCAAGGATCCAATCAAGAAAGAGCTCCTGGTACGGGATATTTCCGAAGCTTTCCGGATTTCCGAAGCTTCACTCAATACAAAGCTAAGAAATACATCACGTCCGCAACCGACCTATAATGACACTCCGGCGGTTGTGGAGAACGTTTTTACAGATAATAATGAGGAGCGCTACATCTTAATATTGGCGCTCAAGGATAAAGAATCGTATAATTTATTTGCAAATGAGCTGTCCGAAGATTATTTTTTTAACATGGGCTACAAAAAGCTGTATCGTTTCTTAGTGCAACAGGATTGGTCTGATGCGATCGACAATCCATCCATGCTATTGGACGCCACTGATGATACAGATCTCAAAGAGAGTCTAGCAGACATTTTGTTTGAAGAACTTCCCTTGATGCGTTTCAATGATACCTTGAATCAGGTAAGAATCCGTAAGCTGCAGAGTGATCTGGAGGCTATAGATCGGAAGATAGAAAAAGATTCGCAAGACGTGGAATTGCTCAAACAAAAGGAAGCCTTGTCTCGCACCTACAGGCGTATGACAAAAAAAGTCGTTAATCGGCTTATTCATTAACGGACGCACTTTAAGGAGCTTGGATGATTACATACAACGAATGTTTGAAAAAGCTGGTGGAGCTCGGAAAGGAAACCGGCTATATTACTTTCAAACAGATCAACGACATTCTCCCCAGTAACCCGACATTTCTGGATAAAGTAGATGATATCATCTTTGACCTCGGTCAGGATGGCATCGAGATTATCGACGAAACAGAAAAGAGGGTTACCAAAGGTGGCGCTGCTATCCGTAAACCGGCAGCTCCCAAGAAATTTAAAACCAGAAGGTTTTACGACGACCCCGTCCGCATGTATCTGCGCGAAATGGGACGGGTTCCGCTTCTCGATCGCGATGGAGAAGTGCGGGTAGCCAAAAAGATCGAAACCTATCAAAAGATGATCAATCAAAACGTCTTCAAGTCCGGTAGCACCCTTCGGGAAATGTATAACTTCTTGCACCGCTACCGCGAACGCAGAGTGAGATTGGATCAGATCTTCAAGGTGGATATCGGCACTTGGATAGATAAAAATCAAGATGTCAAAATCATCGATAGATTCCGCGAAATCCTCAAAGAAAATGAGGGAACCCTGGACCGAGTCGGTGAAATTCTGGATAATTGCGACTTTGATGACACCGGCACCGCCAATCGTCAGGAAGAAATCAACGAATTGCGTAACACTTTGATTGCGACTTTCGGGATTTTGAACTATAATGACAAACTGATCAAGCGGATGGTTTACCGGATCCGCAGCTTGGTCGAACGCATCGAAGAGAGCCTCAATAGCATCACAGATCTCACCCGCATCAAACGCTATACCATAGACGAAATATGCACCTATGGTCGCCGTGCCAAGAAATCCGATGAGGATTTTGAGGAAGTTCAGGTCGAGACCAAGATGGATCCCAATGTCTTTATCGAAACCCTGCGTAAGATCAAAAATGCCAGACGCAAGATCCGACGCGTGGAACTGGAAACCCGCATGACGGGTAATGAACTGGTCTTTTTACTCCGCGAAATTGATCGCGCGGAACGGACCAAAGAAAAAGCCCAAAATGAAATGATCGAAGCCAATGTGCGCCTTGTGATCAGTATCGCAAAGCGTTACAATAATAGAGGTTTGGAGTTTCTGGATCTGATCCAGGAAGGTAATACCGGACTGATGCGAGCCGTGGAAAAATACGACTATCGCAAGGGCTACAAATTTAGCACCTATGCTACTTGGTGGATTCGCCAGGCGATCACCCGTGCTATTGCAGACCAGGCGCGCACCATCCGCATCCCGGTTCACATGATCGAATCTATCAACAAGATCAATCGTACCAGCCGCCGTTTGATGCAGAAACTGGGCAGAGAACCCTATCCCGAAGAGATAGCCGATGTATTGGACATCCCGGTCGAAAAGATCAAGAATATCCTCTCCATTTCCAAGGAACCAGTCTCGCTGGATAAACCAATCGGTCACGACAGCGAAGACAGTATCCTGGGCGATTTTATCGAGGATAGAACGATCATATCTCCGGAACGTTTGGCCGAACGAAGTCTCCTCAAGAAACAGGTCGATGAAGTGCTAAAGACTCTCACCACGCGGGAAGAACGGGTAATCCGCCTCCGCTTTGGAATCGACGATGGCTATCATCGCACCCTCGAGGAAGTGGGAAACATCTTCCAGGTGACGCGGGAACGCATTCGCCAAATCGAGGATAAAGCCCTCAAGAAACTACGCCATCCATCCCGTGCGGTTATCCTCCAACAGTTCTTGGATAATTTCCACGTGAAATAAATCTATCCTTTAGATAATTCAGAGCGGTCGTAATGGCCGCTCTTTTCTTTGCTCGGGTTTTTGCCAGAAAGTCTGGTCTGAAGTCAAGCAGGTATTTTTTGTA
>PHBQ01000004.1 GCA_002841975.1 Candidatus Cloacimonetes bacterium HGW-Cloacimonetes-1 | reverse complement strand
CGCAGTGCTGAAGGAATTGTATCCAGCGAATTGGCTGTGGTGATAAACAATACTTCCGACAGATCAAATGGGAGATTGATATAGTTATCTACAAAGCTGTTGTTTTGCTCCGGATCCAGTACTTCCAACAGTGCGGAAGCAGGATCACCCCGAAAGTCACGACCCAGTTTGTCTATTTCATCGAGCATAAATACGGGGTTGGCAGATCCTTGCCTTTTGATCTCGGTAATGATCTTACCGGGCATTGCTCCGATATAAGTCTTACGGTGGCCACGGATCTCTGCCTCGTCGTGGATTCCACCCAGAGACATGCGAATGAATTTTCTATTGAGTGCAGCCGCGACAGATCGACCAATTGAGGTCTTGCCGGTGCCGGGAGGCCCCACAAAACAGAGGATCGGACCCTTGATTTGTCCACGCAATTTCTTCACGGCAATATACTCGAGGATTCTTTCCTTGGGCTTTTTGAGTCCATAATGATCCCGAGCTAATACCTTTTCGATCTTTTTCAGATCCAGACGATCTCTGGTATATGTGGTCCAAGGCAAGCTCACAATCCACTCCAGATAATTACGAATCACGCCATATTCACTGGCAGCAGGCTGCATCACCGAAAGACGTTCCAACTCTTCGTAAGCGACATCGCGTACATTATCCGGCAAATCGTTACTCTCTATCAGTTCCCGCCATTTCAGGATTTCCTTGCTGACCTCATCGGTTTCACCCAATTCCCGGCGGATGGCGTCCATTTGCTCCCGGAGATAATATCGTCTCTGATCTTCGGACATTTCCAGCTGGATATTAGTGCGAATATGGTTCTCCAGTCGCATCTGCTTGATCAGTTCGGCTAAACAATTGTTTAGATATTTATAGCGTTTTCGTAGTTCCAGCAATTCCAGAATCTTCTGCCGGTCTTCGAGCTGTAGTTCCAGGTTTCCGGCAATAATATCGGCAATGCGTCCGGCTTGCTTGATATTGGTAAGTCCGGTGATCATTTCCCGGTTTAGCAAGGTGCTTTCAGAGGCTATTTTATCGAGTAATTCCAAGGCAATCTTGCGATTGGCATGGATTTCAGTATCTTCCTCTACAGGTTCTGTCAGTGACTCTACATCCACCATAACAAAAGGTTCACGCTGCACTATCTTTTGCATCTTGATCCTGGACGTGCCTTGCAGCAATAGCGATATTGACCCGTCCTGATTGCGCAACATCCGCAGTATAGTAACCGATGTACCTATCTCGTATAGCCCGATATCGGTAGTATGGATTTTATCTTTCTCCAAAAAGAAAGCCATAGATTTATCATTGGCCAGCGCATAATCAACGACCAATTTGGATTCCTCATCAGATACCACCAAGGGCATCAGTAAAAACGGAAACATCACCACATTTTGCATATGCAACACCGGCAAGGTTCGCGGAATTCTATTTATTTGGTCTTCCATTTGTGCTCTCCTTTATATTCTCTTCTTTTCTGTTAATATTCGTATGCTCATTCAAGCAGTCAAATCTTCATTATTCAAGGTATGCTAATTTGACAAGAAAAATCTATACTCCGGGGGCTACTATCGGAACTTACGCTGCAGCTCAAACATCCGTGAAGGGGAGAATTTCATCACATATACAGATGGCCCCGTATCAAAACAATTACCGGTTTTGACCGGTAACGGATTATAGGCGTGGGATTTATTCCACGTGAAGAGAGTCCGCAAAACTTCTACAAATACCGGGTTTTACTAGTAACGGACTTTGGAGTGGATTTTAATCCCGACAACCCTTCACCTAATCGAGATTGTTTACCTTTTAACCCACCATATACCCACACAATTTCTTGATTATACAATTACCCAAACCGTATATTTTGTAACGGCTTGGGAGAGGGATGGGGATTGAAATCCCCCTCAAAGTCCAATCCCAGTTTAAAACACGGGATACTGCTTTTTCTACGCTTATACGCGGGATAAATCCCACACCTATAATCCGATACCGGCGATATTTGGTTTTCGCGATTTGCACATATAAGCTAGGTAAGCCAGAGCCTATAATCCGTGTAACCATTCTGATATCTGATTGCTATTGTCTTGTTTACAGCAGGTACAGCGTCCTGCTCTACATGCTGCTATCTCAGATGCTAGCATGGGACTTCCGTGCCGATATCCTCGTGGCTACCCGGCCTTCACGAGGGAAGCACGAGGGGATCACCTCGGATTTGAGTAAGAAACGTGTCGCGCTAAGAAATGCTTGGGCTATATACCCCCACAAGGGCATTAGGCGTATATCGTCGTCCCATAAAAAAACCGGAACTGCAGCAGTTCCGGTTCACAATATATGATCTTTCAAATAGGTATTAGTTGGATAGGCCTCTGTCGCTGTTTTTCACAAAGTTTAAAAACACCGTTTGTTCGACAGTGAGATTGCCAAGGCTGCCGACATTTTCGGTCGCTTGGCTCACATTCAAACCCTTGCGATAATAGAGGTTATAGATGGCTTTGATAGCTGCTACTTGCTCATTGCTGAAGCCTTTGCGTACCAGGCCAACACTGTTTAAACCCACGGTTTTATAAGGATTTCCCTGTCCCCGGGTATAGGGCACGATATCCTTTTTGATCGCGGATGCACCACCGACGAAGCTATGAGTTCCAATGTGTACAAACTGATGGATAGCAGTCTGTCCGCCAATAATGGCATTATCATGAATATGAACATGACCGGCTAATTGGACGGCATTGGCAATAACGCAGCCATTGCCGATCTGGCAATTGTGACCCACGTGTAAGTATTCCATCAGCAGGTTATTGCTGCCCACGTTGGTATCCTCTTCCATTTGATTGGAGCGGTTGACAGTCACAAACTCACGGATAGTGTTGTTGTCTCCTATATTCAAACGGGTGGCTTCACCCTTGAACTTGAGGTCTTGTGGATCAGTTCCCAAGATCGCAAACGGGAAAATCTTGTTTCCGTTACCGATCGTGGTGTAGCCGTCGATCACAACACTGGAAACCAAGTAGTTGTTATCACCGAGTACTACGTTTTTACCAATCGTGCAATAGGGTCCGATAAAACAGTCAGATCCGATCTTTGCATTGGGATCTACTATCGCAGTTGGATGAATAATTGTCATTTATTTCTCTCCTGTATCATTGCCAAAAAGTCGCCTTCAGCCACTTTCTCATTGCCAACGTAAGTCTCACCATGCATTTTTGCCAGTGAGCGTTTCAAGGATATAACAGTTAATTCATAGCGAAGGGTGTCACCGGGCATTACCGGTTTACGGAATTTTACATTGTCGATCGCGGCAAAATATGCTACATAATCCTGTGGATTATCCAATTGATTGAGCAGCATAATACCGCCGGCTTGGGCCATACCTTCGATGATCAAAACACCGGGCATAATCGGATGACCGGGGAAATGACCGGCAAAGAAAGGCTCGTTGATCGTCACATTCTTGATGCCGACAATCCTCTCATCAGGGACAAATTCTACAATTTTATCTACCAGGAGGAAGGGGTAACGATGGGGTACTATCCTCATGATGGCATTGATATCAAATACTATGTCTTTGCGCTTTTGCTTTTGATAAATCTGTTGGAGTTCGTTCTTCTTCTGGATTTGACGGAGCTTTTTCACGAGTTCCACATTCGTTTTGTGTCCCGATCTGGCTGCCAGAATATGCCCCTTGATAGGTAGTCCAAAGAGCGCCATATCTCCCAATAGATCCAGGACTTTATGCCTCACGAACTCATTGGGGTAGCGGAGCGGATGACTGTTGAGGATACCTTGGTCGGATACTGTTACCGGCTCATGGTATCCAAAAATGTCTTGTAGATTCTTCAGCTCTTCTTCTGTCATATTTGGCTCTGCTATTACCAAAGCATTTTCCAGAGAACCGCCCTTGATCAGCCCGGCTTGCTTGAGATAGAGGATTTCATTGATAAAGCAAAAGGTCCGGGCTCCGGCAAATTCTTTTACAAAGTGATCGAGGCTGGGAAGCCAAGTGTATTCTGTACCCAGATAGGGGTGCTTGTAATCTATCATGAAAGTCACTTTGAGTTCATTGGAGGGGACAATCACGACATCGACATTTTCATTGGGTGCAGAAAAACTGATAGGATGTTCTATCTCAAAATAGACTCTTTCCGAATCTTGTTGTACAAGTCCTACCTGTTTTAAGAGGTTGATAAAGACTATGGCAGATCCATCTGCAACCGGTGCTTCCGGTCCGTCGATTTCGATGCGGACATTATCAAGATTCATGCCTTTCAAGGCAGCGAGTACATGTTCAATGGTTCCGACTGTGGCATTGCCTACTCCGATGGTCGTCCCACGGGAGATATCTACCACATGATCAATATCCGCAGGTATCTCCGGGCATCCGGGTAAATCTACACGGATAAAGACGAATCCTTCATCTTTTCCGGCAGGTTTGAATCTGATAGTTGAAATCTCTCCGGAATGAAGTCCGATTCCAGTATAAGATACTTCGCCGCCAATAGTATGTTTGTATTCTGTCACAATGGCTCCTACTTCTGTTTTAATGATTTCAAATAAGCACGATACATATCGGGGAGATGCTTTTCAGCAGCTATAATCCGCATCGTATGTGTAGCTTCTCGAGCCGGTGTCCCAAACATTTTAGTCTTCGGTGCGATGTCACTCGCAACTCCGGATTGGGCACCGATCATAGCCGCATCACCTATACTCAGGTGTCCGGCAACTCCTACTTGACCTGCGAGATACACATAGTCACCTACGTTTGTGCTTCCCGCTAAACCTACTTGTGAACAGAGAATGCTATGTTTGCCGATCACACAGTTGTGACCGATTTGAACCAGATTATCGATCTTGGTGCCCATGCCGACGACAGTCGAACCTATTGTAGCCCGGTCAATCGTGGTATTGGCTCCGATCTCTACGTCGTTGTGAATTATTACATTGCCAATCTGGGGGATCTTTTGTTGAATCCCGTCCAGCAACAAATATCCAAATCCATCGGCACCGATTACGGCACCGGAGTGGATCATAACACGTTCCCCAATGACGGTATCAGCATAGATGGTGCAGTTGGGATAGACATGACAATTCTGTCCTATCCGGACATTGTCTCCAATAACAGTATTGGCTTCGATGACAGAGTATTTCCCAATCTTGCAGTTTGCGCCAATAAAAACGTTGGATCCTATTGAGACAGGACTTTCCAGCGCTGTACCTTCGCCCACCTGACTGGTAGGTTCAATCCGGTAATCGATCGAACCGCTGTCCAGATGAAGCCACAAAGTGATCAGTTGCATCATGGTAAAGTATGGTTTTTCTACAATCAAAACATTACGGTTACCCAAAGTCTCGGCATAGCTATCAGTGGTAATTACCAATCCTGCTTGCGAGGCAACAACCTGATCTTTGTAATTCTCTTGTTCCCAAAAGATCACAGAATCCGGGGTAGCTTCAGCTGGTTCTGCCACATTTTTGAGAACCAGTTGCGTATCTCCACGATAATTCAGCTTCAGTAAGCTCAGTACGTTTTGGATAGGCAGTTCTGTCTTAAATACCTTCATCTTACTTCTTGATATCTTCCGTTTTGGGGACTTCCACTCCGCCGATTGGTTTGGGGGGAGCAGCTTGGTTGGGATCAGTTGTGTTTAAGTTTTGGGTACCGGGTCTTACAGTTCCTTTATTGAGATCCAATGTTACCAGTTCTGTAATATCAGTGGTCGGCATTGCATATAAAATCGTGCCCATGCTGGCATCAAAGATCATTGTATATTTCTCGTCTTCGGCTATTTTCTTGATGATATCATGGATCTTTTTGGTTAGTGGGTCGATCAGTTCACGATAACGCTGTTCAGCTTTGCCACCATCTCCAAAATACTCTTCCAAGAGACGTCCGGCTTCGGTTTTCTTTTGGTCTATCCGAGCCTGAGCTTCGCGCTTGGCTGTTTCATTTTTAGTGAGTTTATCTATCTCAAATTGGCGTTCCATCTGTTTGATTTCTTCGTCCATCTGTCGCACCTGATTTGTCCAATTTTGCTTGTCCAGAGTGAACAGGCGGGAAATTTCCGCCGCTTCATTGCTGTCCAAAATCACCTTGTCTGTATTTACGATGCCCAGTTTAACCGTTTGGGCGGCACATAAACCTATCATCGCTATGATCACTATCAGTAATGCTAATTTCTTCATGTTTTTCTCCAGCTCCTAAATCCGCCACAAAACAGCGGATGTGGTTATAAATCTAGTTTTCTATTTGATATCTGAGATCAAGTATCTTGACCGCGCGTACATCATCAACTCGGCGAACCGGGGTTGTAAGAGGTGCATCATGCATCATCTCGGGATTATCCTTACATTCCATGGCAATCTCGATCATGGCATTTGCAAAAGCATCTATCGATTCTTTGCTCTCGGTCTCTGTGGGTTCTATCATCAACGCTTCATGAATGATCAGGGGGAAGTAAATAGTCGGGGCATGATAGCCTTTATCCAATAAACGCTTCGCAATATCCAAAGTAGATACGCCGTTCTCTTTCTTTTGCTTGGTGCCATCTGCCACAAACTCGTGCATACAGCTTTCCTGGTGTTCTATATGGTAATAGGGAGCAACCAGCTTCATCAGGTAATTGGCATTGATGATTGCATTTTCGGATACTCTGCGCAATCCATCGGGGCCTAACATTTTGATATAGATATAGGCACGTAACATGATGGCAAAGTTACCATAGTAAGTGTGAACTTTACCGATACTGGTGGCTTCATGACGATAATCAAAGAAATAGCCATCATCATTTTTGGCAATCATAGGTACGGGCAAATATGGTATCAGCTTTTCTACCACGCCTACAGGACCACTGCCGGGACCACCACCACCATGAGGAGTGGTGAATGTCTTGTGCAGGTTGTAATGCATGACGTCAAAGCCTATCTTTCCGGGCTGCACAATCCCCAAAAGGGCATTGAGATTTGCTCCGTCCATATACATCAAGCCGTCCACACTGTGGATCAATTCGGCAATTTCCACGATTTGGGATTCAAAGAGTCCCAGAGTATTGGGATTTGTGAGCATAAAACCAGCGACATTATCATCTATCAGTTCTTTCAATTTGGCCAGATCGACACGTCCTTCGGCATCGGACTTGAGCTCTACCACATCATATCCAACCAACGAACAGGTGGCAGGATTGGTGCCATGAGCAGAATCCGGCAGTATGATCTTGGTCTTGTGGGTATTGCCTTTGGCATGGTGATAGGCTTCGATGATCTTGATCCCTGCAAATTCTCCCTGGGCACCGGCAACGGGTTGTAATGTTACCTGAGCCATGCCGGATATTTCCGCCAGATCTTGCTGCAGTTCATAGAGTATTGCCAAAGAACCCTGTAAGGTTTGTTCATCCTGATAGGCATGGATATTATTGAAGCAGGAGTGGCGAACTAACACCTCATGCACTTTGGGATTATACTTCATGGTACATGAACCAAGGGGGTATAGCCCTTTTTCGATAAAATGGTTTTTATGGCTGAGGGCAATGTAATGACGCATCACGTCCAATTCTGTCACTTCCGGAAGTTTGGCTTTGTCTTGGCGTAAGAACTTCCCGGGGATTATGCCTTCCAATTTGCTGTCGCTATCTCTCGGGGGCAGGGTTACACCCTTTCTGCCACTGACGCTGTATTCAAATATTGTCTTAGACATGGCAAACCTCCTTCAAAGCAGATACCAGTTCATTCAGGTCTTTCCGGGATTTCTTCTCCGTGACCGCTATCATCAATTGGTTATCAAATCCCCAACGCTTCATATCCACACCGGGGTAGATAGCACGGGGTAGCAGCAGCTGAATAATCTTGTCGGCCGGTAGTGGAGTGTTTACTACAAACTCCTTGAAGAAGCAGGCAGCAGGATAAGCAAGGCTAAAGCCCTCGAGCTTGTCAATCTCTGTAGCCAAGTAGTGTGCTTTTTGAGCGGATTGAGTGGCAATTTCTACCATCCCTTCGCGTCCCATCAAGCTCATGTAAACGGTGGCAGCCAATGTGCAAAGCGATTCATTGGAGCAGATATTGGAAGTAGCTTTCTCACGCCGGATATGCTGTTCCCTGGCTTGCAGAGTCAGAGCGTAGGCTCTATTGCCTTCTTTATCCAGAGTACCGCCGACAATGCGTCCCGGCATCTGACGTGCCATGTCCAGTTTACTGGCAAAGAATCCAAACAAGGGGCCACCCATATACATGCTGTTTCCCAGAGCTTGACCTTCTCCCACTACGATGTCCGCATGATACTCCGAAGGAGCATTCAATATAGCTAAAGCGATAGGATCTACTGCGGCAATAAATAGAGTCTTAGGATTGGCGTGAATAATGGTATCAAGGGCAAACACGTCCTCGATATTGCCATAGAAATTGGGAGTCTGAACAATCACGCTCCCGATGGTGCCATCCATCATAGCTTCCAAAGCTATCAAGTCTATCAAACCATCTTGAGAGGGCGCGGTAATCAGTTCGACCCCGATTCCCTCGGTATAGGTCTTTATCACTTTCACGTATTCGGGATTCAGGGTTGCCGGCAATATCGCCTTCATGAGCTTGTTTTTGCGGACTGCCATCAATATTGCTTCAGCGATTGCGGAGGCTCCGTCATACATGGAGGCATTTGCTACTTCCATCCCGGTCAGCTCGCAAATCATGGTCTGAAATTCGTATATGAATTGCAACGTACCCTGGCTTACTTCCGCTTGATAGGGAGTATAAGCCGTGAAAAACTCCGGTCTGGATACGATGGTATCGACAGCGGCGGGGATAAAGTGATCATACAAGCCTGCACCTAAGAAGGAGTTGGCAGTCTGGGCGCACATGTTGTGGCAAGTCTTTTCCACTATAGAGCGCGTAATTTCCAGCTCAGAAAGAGCTTCTGAAACATGGAGTCGACCCTGCAAGCGAAGTTTCTCCGGAATAGCTTTGATCAATTCGTCAAAATTCTGTACTCCGATGGCGGTTAGCATCTCGCGCCTTTGAGCTTCAGTAGTAGGAATATAAGGCATTTGAGCTCCTTTGTAATCTATTATTTTTACATCAAACACAGTTTTTTTGCTATCCTAAAATATATGCTAAAAATGTCAATCGAATTTGCACGCATCAAGGCTGTCAGATAGCGGAGAGTTCCGAATTCGGTCTTTTTAGGTAGCTTTGACTATAATGCCGAGATCATCCGAAACCAAATCACTAAAGTATATGCCACGACCAGGAAAAACAACAATCTGAGGGAAGAGTATGATCTGCCCAGCTTCTCATTAACGATATTTATTTTGCGCTGAACCGGTAACAAGATATATGCAAAGCCGGCTCCCAGCATCAAGGCAAAGACCATTTTCAGAATCCCCCAACCCACAGGTAAGTTGATAAAGGGCGGGAAAAATGAGATTAAAATCAAGACGTAGATTTTGAATGAGATAGCACCTGGATCAAACTTGCCCTGCGGCTCTGCCATCATCATTTTATCATTGCGGATTTTGTGCAGGAGAGAGCCTATAAATAGATAGTTGAGGGCAGATCTATTACCGGCTTTTCCGCGCTTCGACTTGTCTGAATAAAATATGTACTGCCAATTGGCATAAAACCAGTAGATGCTATATACACCAAAGCTGGCAATCATCAATATCATAAATACGGGTATGGAGACGTGATAGAATACCGGCAGACCTGCATCGCCTTCCAACATTTGCTCCATACTGGGCTCGTGGAATTTGAGATTTAGCGCTGGTTTGTGGACAGAGTTCATGATCGAGCTGATGTCCCGGATGTGAATCCACTGCTGGCTTTCAGGATCCTGCAACGAGGAGTCCGTGTCCAATATACCCTGTAGGATCATATCGGTAATCTTGGCTTCTGAAACCGGCTCATGCACGATTCCGTTGATCGAATACAACCATTTCTTCATACTACCTCCATTCGGTAGATTCCGTAGTTCGCTATGCAATATATGTGCCCAACAACCACTTATCAGGCTGATTCATTACTTGTTATATGGACTCAAGCTCCAGAATCCGATCCCGCAATTCGGCTGCTCTTTCAAAATCCAATTTGGTGGCAGCTCTTCGCATCTCTTTACGGAGCAATTCCAGCACTTTCTCTTTGCTGTCGATCTCCAGATATTCCATAAAATCCTGCTTACTCGGCTTGCTATCTTTTACTATAGTTTTATCCATGGTACCATAGCCTTCTGCCACTGCTGTCGATTGCATGATCTGCTCGATGGTCTTCATAATCGTTTGGGGAGTTATACCATTCACAGCATTATATTCCAGCTGTTTCTTGCGTCTACGGTCTGTTTCAGAAATGGTATAACGGATGGCATCGGTGATCACATCGGCATAAAACACTACCTTACCCTCAACATTACGGGCTGCACGTCCCGAGATCTGGATCAATGATCTGGCAGAACGCAGGAAACCTGTTTTATCGGCATCCAAAATCGCAACCAAAGACACTTCCGGGAGATCCAAACCTTCACGCAGGAGATTCACACCCACGATCACATCAAACTCTCCCAAACGCAAACCGCGGATGATCTTGGCACGTTCGATGGAATCTATTCCACTGTGCAAGTACTTGGCCCGGATACCGGCATTGATCAGGTATGTAGTCAAGTCCTCAGACATCTTTTTGGTCAATGTCATCACCAAGGCTTTATGCCCTTTGGCGGTACGTTCCGAAATCTGGGCGATGAGATCATCCACCTGATGCTTGATCGGCTTGATCTCAATCTCGGGATCGACCAATCCCGTGGGACGAATCACCTGCTCCACGATCTCACCCTTGGTGAGCTCCAGTTCATAATTTGCAGGAGTCGCCGAAACGAATATCACATTGCGCAAGTACTTTTCAAATTCTTCAAAGCGCAAAGGACGATTGTCAAATGCTGATGGTAACCTGAAACCGTATTCTATCAGGTTTTTCTTGCGGGTATAGTCTCCCCCATACATACCATGCACTTGAGGGATACTGACGTGGGATTCGTCGATCACAAAGAGAAAATCTTCGGGGAAATAGTCCAATAGACAGCTGGGTGGATCGCCAATATTGGCACCTGTCAAGTGCCGGCTATAGTTTTCGATACCAGAGCAAAATCCCAGTTCACGCAGCATTTCCAGATCAAACATCGTTCGTTGCTTGAGGCGATCTGCCTCTACATAGCGTTGATTGTCCAGATAGTACTTTACCCGGTCGTTCATCTCGGATTCGATGGAATGTAGCGCTCCTCGCAGTTTATCTTCGGACATAATGAAGTGGATCGCCGGATAAATCGGATATTCCGTAACCACTTCCAAGGTTTGATATGAGATAGGATGCAGCTTTTCCAGATTCACGATTTCATCACCAAAGAATTCCACGCGTAAACAATGCTCCAAATATGCAGGATAAATATCTACGATATCGCCTCTGACTCGAAATGCTCCACGTTCAAATGCTATATCGTTTCTGCTGTAGTGAGCGTTGACCAATCTCTCTATCAGCTCATCGCGATCCATGGTATCCCCCACTTTCACACGGATCAAGGCTTCCCGATACTCTTCCGGAACTCCCAGCCCATAGATGCAGGAGACGCTGGCAACGATGATAACGTCACGACGTTCCATCAAGGACATCGTGGCACGTAGCCGTAGCTTTTCTATTTGCTCGTTGATATCTGAATCTTTTTCGATATATATATCTTTACCGGGGATGTAAGCTTCCGGCTGATAGTAATCGTAGTAGCTGATAAAATACTCTACCGCATTATCCGGAAACAATTGCTTAAGCTCGCCATAGAGCTGGGCTGCCAAGGTTTTGTTGTGAGATAGCACCAACACCGGTCTTTCGACTCTCTGAATCACATTTGCGATAGTGAATGTCTTACCGCTACCGGTCACTCCCAATAACACTTGTTGCTGTTTTCCGGAATTGATGCCACGCACCAGTTCATCAATGGCTTCCGGCTGATCTCCACTGGGGCTGTACTCGCTATTTAGTTTAAATAATGCCATTGGAATTCCTCTCGATCATACACTATTTTTTCTCTTCTCCGCTGTGACATTCCGGAAAAATTGGGTAAGGGTATTCTGAACCGTAATAAGCCCTGACTGTTTTGCATATCTTTCAGATTGACCGACACAAACACAGATTGCCGATAACTCCAGATTAATATGTCTTTTCGATAGTACGTGTCATACCATTCTCGACCGACTTGATACATCTCGTAATCTGTCCAATACTGATAGTCCAGGTATCCGGATTGATATCCGGTTCCCCACAGCATATACCCTGGTATCGCTACTTCAAATTCGTAGAGTGGCGCAGGCTGATACTGATGATACCTTTTCAGGTTTTCTTTCAGGATCTTATCAAGGCTGTCTGCGGGGACACTCATGTCAATGGGTTGCGCTGCCAAAAACACCGCAAATAATAAACAACATATTGTACAGCAAGTTTTCATATATTCTTCTTGACTGATAGCTTTCATTAATGATCTTGGGTACAATATATGGAATGCCGATGATTTTGTCGAGAATAAACATAAATGGAGATAAAGATTATGAACCCGGAAGACCTTCAAATCAACTTTGAAAATTTGCTGAAGCTTGGATATGCCGTCGTAGATGTTCGCTACAAAGACTATGATGTATTATCCGATAGCCAAAAATTAGTAATCGCTCGCGTCGATTCTGACCGTGATGAGTTTTACCCTGCAATGTTAAAGCAGTATACTTCTGTTGATTTCAAGTCGAATGAGATATATGAAGTATGGACGGATGTACTGCGTCACAAAATCAAGATGAGTAATGTCCTCAACCGGGATATCTCGATAAAAGTCGCTGCCTTGGATTTCATAGAAACTATCTACCAGGCAAAATGACAGAAACTACTTTGCTCCTGATCAAGCCCAATGCCACAAAGAACAAACACATTGGCCACATTATCAGCATTATCGAGGCTAACGGTTTTACTATTCGAGACATGAAGTATTTCCGTTTTACACCAGAAAGTGCTGCCGAATTTTATCAGGAACATTTGGGTAAAAGCTTTTGGGATAATCTCATCAGATTTACCATATCCGGAGATATCGTCGCACTGCTATTGGAAAAGGAAGATGCCATTCTGGCACTCCGGAGCTTGATTGGTAGTGTAGATCCCCAAAACAGAAAGCCGGGAACCATCCGCGATCTCTTTGCCGAGGGTATCACGGAAAACGCTGTCCATGCCTCGGATTCTAGGGATCATGCAGCCCACGAAATCGCTATGATCTTCCCTTAATTTACAACATTTATACATACAGAAAACCGGAGCTATTCAGCTCCGGTTTTTTTTATGCTATTTGTACGTATTATTAGAATTTAAATTCTACACCAAAGGTCATGCTCTTCACAGTTTCGTCAGTTCCCTGGATCTTGCCATTGGCATCCAGATCAATATAACGTTCTGTGTATTTTCCCACCAGGAACGTATTACTTGAAAGGCCGTAAGCCATTCTTCCGCTTACTTCAGCAGAAGGACTACGCAATTTATTCAAGGCAATATACTCGACATTGGTTTGAGAGTAAGACACCGAAGCTTCCTTGAGATTGGGGATAATCTTGGGATCTACGCCCAATGTGCCCCAAATCGATTTACCTGTTACGACGTCTTCCCCATACATATCCTGATAGGCAATCTTGAGGAATATCATATTGGCAATATTAGCCTTTACGCTGCCATACCAACCCATTGATGCTTTGACGCTACTGAGGATTTCCTCTTTGGCTATCAGTGAATATACTTGTTGACCATTGATATCGGTATAGAGGACATTGGATCTTTGTTCATCATAGAGTTTGTCAAAATATCCGGGTAGGAACTCGTCACCAAAGCTGCGGAATTCCAGATTTGCATCAAAGATAAACAACTTTGCTCCAAACCCCGGGAATATAAAACCACTGCCATAGTTCCTGATCATTGCATATTCGGCATAGTGAGACAGCGAAAACACTCGGGATTCGATCAAAGGCAGCTCGTAATCCGCACTGTAAATATAAATCTCCCGATCGCTACCCAAAGGCACAGCCAAATCCGGAACAATATCAGTGTCAAGAGTCAAACCTGCATTCCCAATTCCGGGATACTGAACTTCGACAAATGGGTTGACAGTAGGATCATCCAGTGCATTATCGCCATCAATATCGATATCTATATCGTCGGCAACACCGTCTCCATCTGTATCGAGCCAAGACGCGGCGTTATCGACAAAGGCATCATAGACATCAGGGATATCATCTCCGTCTTTGTCCTCGTATTTGCCAAATTGATTGCGATCGACACCTACGTTTACACCCACGATCAACTTTTCAAAGAAGGGAATGCTTAGCAGCGATAATGGCTTGGCATGTACTCTTCCTGCCAGTATTTCGTTCTTTTCCACATTGTGAGTAAAAGCTTCAAAGCCAAGACCGGCATAGGGAGTGTTCACACCCACATACCCGCCGATATTGCGAAACTCCGGATAGCGGAGCATATTGGAATATCCATCAAAAATCAAGCCATGACCCAGAGTATAATCCGGGATACTGCCAACCTTGAAGTAAAAAGGATCACGCCTTTGTGCAAAGCGAATGTAATAGATTTTATTTATAATGTCGCGGGCTTCGTCCCAATCTTCTTTACGAACCTTGCCTTCACTATCGATCAGCAAGTCTATATCCAGACCAAAACCAAATTTCCATATCACTATTTCGGGCATGAGGCGAATCTGTGAATAGGTGTTGTCTCCAATGGTTACAGAACCTACCATTCCCCCTATTCCATAACTGGTTCCCTCTGCGTCTCCGGACTCTTCAATAGCCGTCTGAGCAAAGAGTATTAGCGGTAACAATATCAAGACTAATAAAGCATACTTCTTCATTGTCATCTCCTTATACTGAACTGGTAATAATAATATTGTCATTCACCATATTGTCAAGATATTTGTGCCAATAGACCTTCAGCAACCAATGATCTCTTGGCTATGTGTATATAGGAAGTGAACTCTATCTTGCTTACTTTAGCCTTCCAATTATGAAATCTCTGATAAAGAAAGACAGCCCGGCGGCTGCCAGTATACCATATTTGCCTTCTTGAGTAACTTGGATATAGGGAAGGACTATCACCAGAGTAAAAATAAGGATAAAATGAAACTGATGCAATAGCGCTTTCAAGCCATATGCCCCCCACGACTTAACTATAGCAAAAATCATTAGAGATATTGCTATCAATCCAGATAGCGATATAATACCATTTTTGTAAATGGGTAAAGCGAGTAGGTAGGTTAACGCAATTGGCATCCCCGCAAGTAATACAATGGTGGTTGCAAAGAATATAATCCTCGGAATCACTGTATCGTAATGTGGTTTTCGTTGACTACAAATGATACTTATTGTCTGAAAAAGAACGATAAGACCCACGAACACAATATCAGATAAATGAAGAAGTACCATAGCAAGAACAAGAAGATTTGCTACTGAACTCAGTAATTTTTCAACAGTGTTCAACAAATTGAATTGAATGTTTTGATTACCTGGATTATCCGGATTCTCATTGATAAAATCCATTACTATCCCTTCAACCTCGGCTGGGTCTGCATCTGAGACTACACGAATTCTGTTTGTACTTTTACTCACTGTTCACTCCTTTAAAACGCATTGTGATTTATAGATACTTCTTGTACAGGGTGGTATTGATCTGATAATTAGAAACAAATACCGTTTGTTTTGTACAACAACTCATGAAATCTATTAATAGGTAAGTCCATTTTTCAGAAAATCGTTTACTCATCGTGAGTAGTGAAGCTTAAATCAGAATGTACTTTCTTTCCCAATTTATACTTGTGCCATGATGATCATTAGTATGAATATATGTCAATCACTTTATTCGTGAAGATTCAATTATAACCAATGGGTTTCGCTGGGGATATAGCATCAAATGTGGTATCCGGCTGTTTTTCAAATCTCTGGTGCTTCCCTCGTGACCCCCTCGTGATTCCCGGGTCGGACGAGGGAATCACGAGGGAAGTACCTCTGCAAGATCCGGGGTAAGACAAAGATTGGGTTATGCAAAGGTGTGTCGCCCGTAAAGGGCTCTGCCGGGGAGTAGAAACATAACGAGGGTCTTCGTGCCTGCGGCACTCCGAACCCGTCGCTATCGGATGTCGCCCTACCGGGCTAACTTTTCAGCGGAGGACCGGCATGCTCCGGCTACTGTCGTTCCGGGCTTTTCGTACCGGAGCTTGCTGAAGCTCCGACTCTTTTGCGGAGGATCGGCATCCTCCGGCTACGAAGCATCCTCCGGCTACGGTTGCTGTCTCTTCCCTACTCCGTGATACCTACGCAATACAGTGCATACGCAACGGTTTGCGCATAGGTACGGATACTTTGGTAGCGGTCTGTAGAGCCGGTATGCCCTTCGTTCCACAGCATCCGCAGGACAATTTGGGATTTGCCCTGGTTGTTGCTACGTAGCATCTGAGCCCACTTCAGAGCTTCCCAGTACCCGACGCGTGTATCTTTCCATGCAGTTGTGATCAGCATTTCCGGATATTCACCCCGAGTCACGTTATTATAGGGACTATAGGACAGGATGTAACGGAATACTTCCGGATTGCGGGGGTCTCCCCACTCTTCATATTCCTGGATTGTGAGCGGTAAAGATTCATCAAGCATAGTATTGGCTATATCGACAAATGGAACATCCGCTATTACCAGGCGACATTTGGCTTTGGCAAGATTGGTCACTGCGCCCATCAGCAGCCCACCGGCACTGCCACCCTCGATGATCAAATGATCTCTGTCCGTAATACCGGATTCCAGCATGTAGTCCATGCAGGCTACGAAGTCGGTAAAGCTGTTCTTTTTGTTTTGTTTACGCCCCATCTCGTGCCAGGTTTGGCCATATTCCCCACCTCCGCGAATGTGAGCCACGGCATAGATAACACCCCGATCCAACATCGAAAACCTTAAGGAGGAGAAATATGAATCGTTGCAGTCTCCATAGGCCCCATAAGCACTCAACCACAACGGATTGACTTTAGCAAAATCCAGATCTGCCCTATAGACCATTTGGACCGGGATTGATACATCATCAGCAATCTTTACATAGATGATGCTGGATTTGTATTTCTCCAGATCAAGCTGAGCAGCGGTAGGGTCGCGATAGAGCAATGTAGATTCACCCCTGGCAAAATCCCAGTAGTAGATGGAATATGGCTCCAGGTCGTTTTCCAGGGTATATGTAAAGCCTGTGGCGGTGGGATCGGGATTGAACCAGAAAGACAAAGTCGTCATGCTTTCGGGCTGGATGGTATGGAGCAATTCCGCAGTCGTGCGGTCGTATATCTCAAACTGGTGGACACCCTGTTCTCGCCTTTGGAGCACAATATAATCATCACATACCAGGTATGTCACAATTGGGCTGCCACTTCTGGCCGGAAAGATTTCCCGCCACTGATCTATATTGGTATCTGTGATAGCACAATCTGCCACGGAATAATCCGGGTTCCATATATTGGTTTGAATATAGAGCTTATCATGGATAAAGTCCGGGTAGTAGGTATGACCTACTCTCCTGGGTAATATCATTTTGAAGGCACCATTTACGTCGTCAGCAGCTATATACTGCGCTTCCGAGGCATCTTTACTGGAACTAACCGCAAAGATACAGGAATCGTCCGTACTGGTGTACACCGATACATCATAGCCGGGGTCAATTTCTGTAAAAAGCTCTGTCTTCTTATTGGTCACAGTATTGAGACGATAGCATTTATCCGTCTGCATCCGGTCATTTTCGGTAGTGATGATGGCATGAAGATTATCGCTTTGCCACACTAGATCTGTGACATTTGTGATACCGCTGCCTTTGGTCTTGCCCGTTGCGATGTTTTTGATGAAGAGAGTATAAACTTCATCGCCGCTATAGTCCACAGAGTAAGCAAGGAGCTTTTGATCCGGACTTATCACATAGCAACCGATAGCAAAGAAAGGCTTCCCTTTGGCGAGCAGGTTTTCATCCATCACGATTTCTTCTTTGGCGTTTGCCTCGTCTTTCTTGCGAAAGTGGATAGCATAGGCTTTGCCCTTTTCCGTACGTGAATTGTAGAAGTACCCATGATCCTTGCGTGGATAGGAGCTTTCGGATTCACTAATGGTAGATAGATATTCCTGATACAGCTTATTTGCCATTTTACCGGAAGGTTTCAGAGTTTGCTTTGCATATGCTGCTTCGCGTTTAAGTACTTTGCGCAGTCCGGGATCATTCCTATCTTGCAACCATTTCCAATCATCAACCAGAGTCATATGGTGAATAGTTAGCGTATCCGGTCTTGCCATAGCAAGCGGTGCTGCGGATTTTGCACTCACATTCTGCACCATAGCGATAAGCACTATACCTAACAACAAGTAATAAATTCTATTCAATTTCATGATATCTCTTTTTACGATAGGCTATGGAGTGTCAATTGAAAATACAGTACTGCAAGTGTATATGTAAAAAAAAGCCCGAATCAGATTCGGGCTTTTCGTATTATTATGAGTTTCTGTTATTTCATCATGATCATTTTCTTGGTACTGGTATACTTCCCGGCTTTCATTCGGTAGAAATAGATTCCGCTGGCAACAATTCGATTGTTACCATCTGTTCCGTTCCAAGTAACCGAGTGATTCCCTGCAGGAATATTGTCGTTTACCAGAGTCGTGACCTTTTGGCCAAGAATGTTGTATATCTCCAGTTGAACAGGACCCGATGTTTTTACACTATAACTAATCGTAGTAGTAGGATTGAAGGGATTGGGATAGTTGCCTTTGAGAGCAGTAACTATCGGAGTGATCTGATCGTTGTTTGCCGATCCTGATGCGGTTCCGGTGAGCGGGATTGTAATCGCCGCATTATTCACATCATCGCTGGTGACAATCATCTCAGCATTAAATATGCCTGGTGCATCAGGGATAAAGCCAATAGCAATCTCAAGGTTACTATTGGGGTTCACCACATAGTTCATCACCGTCACTGGATCAGAATTCTCGGAAATGATATAATATGGTGCTGCTACTTGAATAGTACCAATGAGTACTGCATTTCCAGTATTTGCAATTTCCAAAGGCATTGTGTTGGTAGTGCCCACTAAAACTGCCCCAAAGTTCAGAGCAGTGGTAGCAATGGTAATAGCCGGAGCTCCGGTAGTACCACCAACTGCGGGGAAGATTATATCGTCTATCCATGCACAATCAGATCCACTGGAAACACCGCTATCCTTGGAGTATTCCCATCTGAAAGTATTATTTCCGGGAGCAACAAAGAATGATTCCTGGCTCCAGGCAACAGTGCCGGCCCATTGACCTTGCAGGCTGTTATTGATGTAGAATTTCAGATAATCGTAA
The DNA here is from genome assembly GCA_002841975.1 of Candidatus Cloacimonetes bacterium HGW-Cloacimonetes-1. Taxonomy (GTDB): domain Bacteria; phylum Cloacimonadota; class Cloacimonadia; order Cloacimonadales; family Cloacimonadaceae; genus PHBQ01. The sequence goes on along the minus strand of PHBQ01000004.1, from coordinate 37,151 downwards.
GAGCTTTCCGAAGAAACCTTTTTCCAGAAAGTGATATTGCCCACAGCAGGTACAGCCATTACCACAGACATTGAAGTGGTTTGGCTATGGCTGATTGTAGCGCTTTTGGCACTACGCAATCCGGCATATGGATAAGTGGTATCGATCGTCCAGCTGTTTCCGGAGAAAGTCCAAGGGTAGCTCAAGAAAGAACCGGATTCAAAATCTTCAGCAACTAAGCCGACGATGGTATTGTATGTATTAATCGATGAATACTGTCCACTGGCAAGCATCACCATGATGGATACAGGTGTTCCCACCGGAATCTGGGAGCTAAAGGTTACATTAAACATAAAGCTCATTGTCTCATTGGCAGGTAAAGAAGGGAAGGTAGTAGCAACAGGGTCTATGATGTGTTGCACGCCATTGATTAGCACAGTGCCAATCACATCGGATGCGGCAGCGTGGCCATTATTTGTAAGAGGAATAGCTATTACTACAGTTTCGCCTGCATCTATTCTATTGTTGCCATTGCCACTCACTTCCGTCACCTCCATCTGTCCCCAGGCAAAGCTGGGAGCATTAATGGTGATAGAATTGTTGTAACTCCATACGTTGTTACCATCAGCTGTGATCGTAATAGCTATTTCAGATACGTGTTGATCCGGAACAGAGGCAGATACAAGTGCTTCAATGCCAGTACTGATATCCAATGTGCCATTGGCATTGATGTTTCCGACAGGAATACTGTCCATATTGATTGTGAGATATTGGTCTGTAGATGTTACCAGAATATTCACATTCTCTGCATTGAAAGACCCGACGTTATTCAGGTTAAAACTGAGGTTTAACAGTTCTCCGGTAGACGGAGAATTATCATTGCCATCAGCTATCGTCATGCTGTTCACGACCACGTATGGGCCGTTGCTGGGCAAGACCTGAATCGTTCCAACATGAGTAACTTTATTAAAACCGGTGATTGTAATAGTAATATCCATCGGTTGATCGGGAGGATTGGTAATATTCACGGATGCAAGACCTGATGCATTTGCAACAGCTCTGCCAATCAAAGTACTATTGGCAGTGAGTGCCACCACAGCACCCGGATCTGTATTCACTTGCAGGGTTGATGTTCCTAAGAACATAACTGGATTATAATTTGTGGTTAGAGCAACCGGGTCTTTGGTGCGTACTACCAATGAAACGTCTCCAAAGATTATCCACGTTTTGTGCATGTTGGCACCATCAGTGGAATAAGTCTCGATCATCTTGGAAGCACCGTTGGTAAAGAGCCCACCTATTGTCTGTTTTTGTTCAGCGATCAGGAGATCTTTCACTTCATCCTGAGCACGCATGGGAGGATTCCACGACTGGTTGATCGAAGATCCCCAAAATACGATAGAGCCGGCAGGTGCACCTGTGGCTTCATTTACGGAACGCATCCAGGCTTCTGCAAAGCAGGTCATAGAAACAAAGTTACCATTTACACAAGCAACAGAGACGATGAATGGCAATTTGTTGTCATTCACCAGAGCATTTGCATTAGTATTGCTAAAACCGGTGGTGCTCCATGCAGTATCGGAACCGTGACCAGTATAATTTACATAACCTCTGCCTGCATTGATACTGGTGTTTACCTGTGCAATAGAAGCTCCGGTAGCTTGATAAAACTGGTCGACAGTAGTGTAACCATAGTTTAAAAGGTCTGCGCGGATCAACTCATGATGCGCTTGGTCAGATTCACCCAGATCACCCTGAGAACCGCCACCTTCATTGGAAGCTATTCCTGTGGCTTTTTGGATCCAAGGGTTTCCAGCCTGCATGTCACGCTCGTAATAGATCGATCTATCAAGCTGAGTTTGGAGTTCGGCAACTGTCGTTGCAGAGAATCTGCCAATATAGATTTCCGGATAATTGTCGTTACCGACTATCAATGTGTAAGAGGGATCCGCCCCACCGCCACCGGAAGATAATGTCGCAATCTGAGGAGCGTCTCCCACCAATTGTACATACATCAAGCCATTATTCAAGTTGTATTCGTTGGCAATATAGGTCTTGATCTGAGTGGAAGAAGTACCTATCGTAGCAACATCCACAACATCGACTTGCATGCCTTTTTGACGTTTCCATTCCACCCAGGGGAGGATGGCATTGGCAAACATACTGTGTGTAATAACGAGCATTCTGCCATTTTCTTGCATGTTTGGATACTTTGCGTCTGCAAAATTGAGAAACAAGCCATTATAAATACTGGCAAACTCGGAGCTATAAGAAGACTTGGGAGTTGTCAACGCATTTGTGAGGTCTGTCCCATTGGCAGAAAGCTCTACTCTGATCCTAGTGTAAACTCGTAAAGTCTGAGTAGCCGGGAAGTATACAAATGGTTGGAAACGAACCGTCATGCCGCGATAATCACGGATTACGAAAGGTTCTGTATTGACAGCTATCTGTTCAGGATAGCTCAAATTTGAATTATAGAATGATCCAAAAGAGTAGGGGATCGTAGCAGGATCGATATCACGGGTCAGATTCCCTTTGGATGGGGCGATGGGCATTGTGATATCTACGTATTCACTATTTAATACGTTCATATCCATGTGCGCCATATCCGGAATGATCACACTGCGACTGAGGATCGGAAGCTGTGGTAATCCTGCTTCCAATATGACACCTTCTTTTTTGAGATTGAGGTTATACCATGTATTGCCATCAATCGTTACCGCCTCACGGTTGAAATGACCCAAGGTAAGTTCCATAACTGAATGACTGGGGTTTGATGAGATCAAACGTACATCATTTTGATTGGGGCTCACAGTAAACTGTTCCGCCGTTAAAGCCGATATCACTATCAGCATAAGGCCGAGTACTATAAACAAGCGTTTCATTGTTCCTCCACGTTGTTTCTGTTGTCTATTATAAAATTCTCTTTACTCACATCAACCTCAACGATAGCTATGAATAAAGGGAATCTTACAATTGAATGAACCCGGGAGCAGGATTCTGCTCCCGGACTCAACAACTGTTTATGGGTTATTTCATTAACATCATTTTACGGGTTTGTGTGAAGCCCTTGGCTTCCATACGATAAAGGTAAACGCCGCTGCTTACGCTGGCACCGCTATTGTCTTTACCATTCCATACCACACTGTGGTTACCTGCACTCATGCTATTGTTCACAAGAGTTTTGACCAACTGTCCTTTGATATTGAATACGCTGAGGCGTACCGGACCGCTGTCTTTAACTGCGAAGCGAATTGCAGTTTCAGGATTGAAAGGATTTGGATAGTTTCCATTCAACGCTGTGATAACAGGAGTCAAACCATCATCATTCGCTGTACTTGTCGAGACAGTTATTGTCACTACGTATACCGGTGTATTTGCATCGTTTGAAGTAATTGAAATGACATCGGTGATATTGATTTGTTCTGAGCCTATTGCATAGGAAACACTAAATACCTTTGTTTCGTTTGCAGGAACTTGATAGTTGTAAGTTTGAGGAAGCTGTTCGCTGCCATAACTCAGGGTGAAGCCTGCAGGCAAGTTGATCATACCTGTCAGATTGGTGTTACCCAGATTACGGATAATCAAATCTGCGCTAACAGTAGTGTTGACATGTGCATTTGTGATGTTGATAGTTTCATTGGGAGTATAGAACATAGCGGCAGTACCGACACCAGTCATCGGGAATACGATGTCGTCTATCCAAGCAGCGTCTGAACCGGAGGATAGTGATCCGTCTTTACTATATGTCCACTTAAATGTGCGTTGTCCCACAGTAACAGGATAGCTGAATTGGGTCCATGCTTGAGTACCAGACCAGCTTGCCTTTTCTACACCATCAATATAGAACTTCAAGAAGTCGTAATTGACTTCAGAAGATACACGACGCCAGAACGAGATGTCCCCATCGGCACCAATATTCATGGTAACTTGAAGGCTAGTCGAACCATTATGAGTGATCGTTCCGGTTTTTGCACCATAAGCACCACTATGATAATTGTCTGTTCCGGTTACCAATGTCCAAGGTAAGGAACTGGTATTTTGCCAAGGGAAGGTGGTGAAGTTATTGGACTCAAACCCTTCGGAGATCACTCCGATAGGAAGGAGAATCGTGTTGTTTACCATCTGTGATCCGGCATCCACTGCCACACCTAAGACAACCACGGTACCATTGGTAAGTGTGTTTCCCAAATCCACCGAGAATGTGACGGGAACTGATCCGTTCATGTTTATTGAAGGAAGCGTGAATGTTCCCTGGCTCAAGATTGCTGCAGAATTGTTGGATACGATCATCATCGTACCGCTTGCGGCATCCATGTGCCCGGTATTGGTGAGGTTTACTGTGATATTCACAGTTTCGCCAGCTTCAAAATAACCGTTACCATTGCCATCGGCAAAGCTGATATTGGCAAATGAAACATCTGCAGCGTTAACAGTGATTGAACGATTGGATACCCAAGAATTGTTTCCATCAACGATTGTGATCGTGATTGGAACAACAGTCTGATCCGGTATCATGGCAGATACATTTGCTGTAAACGCATTTGATACAGTCACAGTCTGGTTTGATGCCACGACATTGATGCTGGCAGTAGATTGGGTAAATACCATATAAGGGCTATCAGTGGAAATTGTTGCTGTCAAATTTGTTGCATCTTGTACACCAACATTATTAAAACTAACATCCAAACCAATGGTTTCACCGGCTTCGGCAGTTCCATTGTTACCATCGTTTACTACTACAGTAGTAGCTGTCACGTATGGACCGACGTTTGGAAGTATTGGAAGATTTACTATCATAGGACGACGGTTTGAACGAGTCATCACCAATTGGGCTGCACCCGGGTTTTCAAAAGGTGTGAAATTCAGGACCAATTGTCCTCCGGCATCTGCGACACCAACGCCATGTAAGACGTTGTTAGATGATACAGCCACCAAAGTATAAGGATCTGTTGTCAGTTCTATGCTGCTAACACCCAGAAATATAGTTTCAGGATAATTTGTAGTTAACTGCGCAGGGATACCTACATAAGGGATCAAAGATGGATCCCCCATGATAGAGTAAATTTCCCAATAGTAATTGATTCTGGAGCTATTGGACGCTGTGACGGCTAAGTTACCCATGAAGATCATGGATCCGGCTGTACCTGCCCAATCAGCAAATGCTTCGTTGTGATTGTGGAAGATCGCATCATATACACCGACGCGGTTTGGCACAAAAGGTGAACCTGAAGCTACCACGGGTGGTTTGTACCCTACGCCCCAATAATAGTCTTCGTCCCAATAAGAGCTATTGGTACCACCGATATAGAGCACGGCTCCTTTGTTTGCAGCACGTAACCATGCTTCACCAAAGCAAAGCCCGGTATCAAAATGATTGGTCAAGCAGCAGTTACCTACTACGACAGGATATTCATTGGCATTTTGCAAACTGTTGATGTTGGAAATGGTGAAAGTAGGATCTGCCCAGCTTGTTTCATTTCCATGTGCGGTGTAATTGACATAACCCACACCCTGGCTGACTCGGCTTACGATTGCTGCATCTGATGAACCGGATGCAGGATACATGTAGGTATATGATGTAATGCCATTGGAGGCGTTGAAATAGTTGTTAACACCATAATTGATCTGTCCATTGGCATGGGTAGGACCAAAGTTGGAGTCCACACCGGCGATCATGACGACATCAGCTAAATAAGCATCACTGGGCATTGTGTACTGTTCGTGCATCATAGATTTGTCGATCTGGGGCTGTAATTCACTAACGTTTGTGGCAGAAAAACGACCGTAGTACATTTCCGGGACATAATCTGTTCCCTGTAAACGTACATAATTCAGGTCTGTGACGTGCCCGCTGTCTGTAGCTCCCGTAAAAGCTGGAACCTGCGGTGTGTCACCGACAATCAGTAAATAACTGGGGGCAGGATTTTCGGTCGTAGCAGCATTCCACAAGCCCTGCAGATAATTCTTGATCGCAGTTGTGGAGGTGCCGATGGTTTCTGTGGTGGCCACTGTCACATTAAAGCCTTCGCGTCTCTTCCAATCGATAAAAGGTTGTAAGGTCGAAACAAAGCTCTGGGGAGTGACGATCACATAGCCCAAAGGATAGCGGTTCAATGTAACACGTGATGGGTTGTAGTTCAAAACTGTCTTGGCATATATCATCTCAAAAGCCGGTGAGTATGTCTTTGCCAGCAGCTCTTGGGTGGCAGCTAAATCGCTACCAACAAAATCGAACTGGATTTCAGCATTTTTGATGACTTCCATTTGACCTAAATCCGCATTGTATTTGACGGGCATAAAATCGATTGCTACCAATCTAACGCCACGCATCATACCAAGCTCTTCGACTTTGACGATCGGGTAATCTGTCCAGCTTTTACCATTGTAAAAGTCTTGCTTGATCACAAATGGCAATTTGGAGGGATCTTCACTTTTGGATACAGATTCCTGACGCGGTAAGACAGGATAGTTTATACCGTTTGCTTTCAGGTCGACAGTCATGACATCAGAACTCATTACATGGCTGATGACTGATGCTCCCAGAGGAACTTGAATAATCTGTCTCATCAGTGGAAGCTTGGGCTCTCCGGTGATGTTTGTGGTGGTATAGTCTTTCACATAGACGTCTGTAAAAACGCCTTTAGAAGTATTTACATCCTTGTAGTCAAGGGCATCAATACTGTATTTCACAGCTATGCCTTGATCTGAGCTGCGGAGCAAAGTCACTCCGGTCGGGCTGTTTTGAAGCTTGATGTTTCCCACGCTTGCCATCATAAGACTGACAAGGGTAAGAAGCACTACAAATAACACTTGTTTTTTCATGCTATCTCCTTTATTTTCATATTCTTACTATTTATATGTCTCGTATACTACTATTATATATGCAAATTCAAAGCCGATTTGCAATAAATCATCTGTTTTTTCCCAAATACTATCTAACAATTCTGAGGCACAAAATTGGAACGGATTCATTATTAAAGCGAGAGTCCTCTCCCCTGACTGAATATTCCACTAGATAACTCTTCCGGAAATATCCATTTACTGTCAATTCATATGCCATCCTATTATACAAAATATTCAAAAGTGCAGACTATGCCACATCTACTATCAATCTTTGTTAACAGACAACGATCTATTTTACTTGACTGATCTCAATATGTCTTGTGGATGATGATTCAAGAATATGCCTTGCTTGTTTCTTACTTAGTTGTGGCAATGATGTGGCTATGCCGCCCTATGAATCATCGGGAGGCATAGCCATATCATAGCCATATCTCAGTATGAGAGATGTTGGGTACATATTGAAAACCCCATGGAGGATTCATGAATTCAAAATTGAGATCTGCACTTGCTCACGAAATGCACCGGCAGAATAAATACGTGTTGTATTGGATGCAGCAAGCTCAACGTGTGCACTACAATCTTGCCCTGCAGACGGCGATGAATGAAGCAAATGCACTCAAACTACCCTTGTTAGTGGCTTTTGTAGTGATGCCAAATATCCCGGAGGCTAATCAAAGACATTTCCGCTTTATGGCAGAGGGAGTGGTTGAGACCATGAATGAACTCCGGAAGTGGGGAATTGGTATGCTGGTCATGCAGGGAGATCCTGCTGAGCTCATCCCCAAGGTTTGTATGAACGCAGTTTCTGTATTCACGGATCTGGGATATCTGCGCTGGCAAGGAGAGATACGCAATCAAGTGGCAGCCAACCTCCATAAAGCAAACCTGGACTTGAATGTTATCGAGACTGAAGCTGTGGTTCCGGTCGAGATCGCATCCGGGAAAGAGGAATACTCCGCTGCTACTCTTCGTAGGAAAATCTGTAACCATATCTTGGATTTTGAACACAATTTTGCCCTTGCTACAATCCACCAAGCAATTGATTGGCAGGACATGAAAAGTACCGTGTCCACGTCATATACACTGGCGACCAATGCTGATCCCATCAGTTTGGGGCATCTGTGGCAATGCATTGTGGACACCATTAATCATGATACGAGTGTATCTTGCGTAAACAGTTTTGCCGGTGGCTACACTGAAGCGTTGACAAGGCTAAATCACTTCATCCTAAACTCTCTTCAAGACTACTCTGCAGAGCGTTCTGATCCGGGTAAAGGCATTCAAAGCAACCTGAGTCCATACCTCCATTTTGGACAGATCTCACCCCATCAAACTATTGAAGGAATCTGCAGTGCTTGGAACTGTTCTTGGCAATATTTACCCCTGCTGATCCAATCCCGAAAAAACCTGGCAGGGATGGATCGTAATATCGCTGATTTCCTGGAGGAACTCATTATCCGCAGAGAACTTAGCTTTAATTTTTGCCACTACAATCCTGATTATGACAGCTACTTATCCGTTCCCCTATGGGCTAGACAGAGCTTGGCTACTCACATATTTGATCGTCGAAAATATCATTATTGTCTTGACAACTTGGAACAAGGCAATACTCATGATATTTACTGGAATAGAGCTCAAGCAGAAATGCTTGAACATGGTAAAATGCATAATTATATGCGTATGTATTGGGGTAAAAAGATCATAGAATGGTCGGATAACCCGGAAGAAGCTTACTATACTATGCTGTACTTGAACAATAAATATGAGCTTGATGGACGTGATGCAAATGCCTATGCAGGTGTTGCATGGTGTTTTGGCAAGCACGATCGAGCCTGGCAAGAACGGCCGATCCTGGGCAAGGTTCGTTACATGAACGCTCGTGGCTTGGAACGAAAGTTTCAAATGGAAGAATATTTGAAAAACAACAAGGAGTTTTATTTGTGCTAAAACGGCTACTGATTGCATTGTTTGTATGTGCTGCAGTTGTGTCCTGGGCAGTTGAAACTCCTTATCAGAAACGTGTGATCACTGTAGGTGGTGATTACAATTATCCCCCATACGAGTTCCTCGATGAGAACCAGAACCCATCCGGATACTGCGTAGAACTCACCAAACTGATCGCAAAGGAAATGGGATTTGATGTTCGCTTTCGCTTGGGTAAATGGTCACGTGTAACCCAGTGGCTGGACAGTGATGAGATAGATCTGGTAGAAGGCATGGCCTTCACTCAGGAGCGATCTGCCAAATACATATTCTCTACTCCCCACACATCTACTTGGAGAGCTGTTTTTGTCCGCAAAGGATCATATATCAAACGTTTGGAAGATCTGAAGACATCTCAATTGGTACTTCAACAGGGAGATGTATCCCAAGAACTGCTTCAGGAATTCAATTTCAGCGGTCTCAAAATCGACGTCCCCTCCCAGGTTGATGCTTTGCAACTGCTAAATTCCGGAAAATTCGATGCCACCATTGTCAACTATATGAGCGGTATGTACAATGTGGACAAGCTCAATCTGACTAATCTGAATGTACTCCCAACAGCTATTCAACGCAAAGATTACTGCTATACATCCAAGGATCAGGAAATTATCAACGTTATCAATACGGGACTGAGTATTCTGAGCCATAACGGCACACTCCGCGATTTGCAAGAGAAGTGGTTTGGTGAGTATTCTCCCCAAAAACAAGCACGGAGAAGGACCCTAAAAAAACTCTATATGATCCTCTTGCCGGTCGTTCTTTTTATCGTTTCATCACTGTTGTGGATCTGGTTCATCCGACGCAAAATCAAAGCACAGACCCTGGACTTGAGCCGGGAATTAAATGAGCGTTTGAAGATAGAGTATAGACTGAACAACGAGTATCAGATTTTCGTGAGTGGACCTGTAATAGTATTTAAGTTAGCTCTGGATACTATGAAGTTGCTCTATGTCTCAGAGAACATCGACCAGTTCGGTTATCGTGCAAAGGACCTGATCTTTAGCCCCGAGCCAATCACAAGCATCATTTTCCCCGCAGATCTACCCGCAGTCATGCAGCATCTGAAACAAACTCTGGATCGGAATGAGGTGATAGACACCCAGCAATATCGGGTCATTGCAGCAGATCAATCCCTAAGATGGGTTAATGACTATTCTTTGATCACTCTGAACGAAGATGAAGATAACTATATTTACGGCTATCTGATCGATATCACTGATCAGAAAAACCAAGAGGCAGAACTGACAGTAGCAAAGGAAGACGCCGAATCGGCCAATGTCGCGAAGGGTCACTTTTTAGCAAATATGAGCCATGAAATCCGTACACCCTTAAACGGCATTGTGGGATTCATCAATGTACTAAATCAAACAGAAACGACTCAAATCCAAAACAACTTAGTTGATAAGTTGTTTAGTTCGGTGAAAATGCTCACAACCTCAGTTAACGATATCCTGGATTTTTCCAAGATTGAATCCGGAGACATGGAGCTATCAACAGGCGGTTTCGACCTTAAGCACGTAATAAACGAAGTGATCCGCAGCTTTGTAACTAACCAAGTTACACTCCCCATAGACTTACGATTTAAAGTCAACGAGAACTTGCCAGCTATCCTTCAAGGGGACATGCTACGCTTGCGTCAGATATTTATTAATCTCATCCAAAGTGCACTGAAATACACTAAGGATGGTTGGATCGAACTCACTGCAGACTTGTATACTCAGAATGAACGAGAAATACGCATAATATTCTGTGTCTCTGATACCGGAGGAGGAATCGATACCGACAAACAGCAGGATATATTCGATCAGTTTGCATTGTCAGATTCTTCCAAATCCCCAAAACTGGAGGGTAGCGGTTTTGGCCTCACTATTGTAAAACGATTGGTGGAGCTAATGAGTGGGTTTATCTGGGTAGAAAGCGATCCAGGAAAGGGTAGCAGTTTCTTTTTTATTATTCCATTCAAAAAAGTAGCTCCAGTCATGGATATTGATGCAAATCCTGCAGCGGTCGACACAGCGAAAGAAGCCGTCTCACCGTCGTTAAACATTTTATTGGTAGAGGATGAGATGATCAATCAACTTGTCACCAGAAAACAATTGGAACGCTGGAATCATAAAGTGAGCATTGCAAATAATGGTTTGGAAGCAGTCGAAGCATATAAAAACAACAAGTATGACTGTATTCTCATGGATGTTCAAATGCCTATCATGGATGGAATTACTGCCACTCGGATGATCCGATCTTTGGAAAAGGAGATAGTAGGACACACACCCATTTTTGCATTTACAGCAGCTGCTATGGTGGGTGACAGGGAACGTTTTATGGATGCAGGAATGGACGAATACATATCTAAGCCTGTCGATATCAAAGCTCTACACGATATTTTACAAACGGTAATTGATAACAGATGAAATATGTAGTTATCCAACTCTTTTTAGTATGCTCCATCAGCTTGATGATTTGCGGTGTCCTGGAAGCAAAGCAGACCGTTATCGTAGGAATGGATCGTTCCTATGCCCCATATGCTTTTTTAGATGCCAACGGAAACCCCACCGGATTTGAAGCAGACCTGATTGCACAAGTAGCAAAACGTTCCGGATGGATCGTGGAGTATCGTGTCGACAAATGGAGCACGATCACCAAAGACTTCGATGACGGAAAGATTGATTTATTGACCGGGTATATTCAGACAGAGCAACGAACTGAACATCATGTTTTTTCAAATCCCCATACCTATGTACATTACTCTGTGTTTCAGCGAAAAGGAAGTGCCGAAATTCGTGAATGGTCGGACTTGAATGGTAAAGAGCTTTTAATCGAGACCGACGACATCAGCCAAGAAATCATATCTACCAAACAAATCATGGCCAATAAAACGTTTGTAGATGATTATTCGCAAGTTCTCAGCATGCTCTCCAGGGGGCAAGGCGACGTCTCTATAATGCCCAAAATATTGGGTACCAACTACATCAAAGTAAAACGATTAAACAACCTCATTAGCACATCCGCTTTAGATTTTGCCTACCCCTATTGTATGTCTACAAATCGAGAAAAGAGTTACTTGATCTATACTGTAAATCTAGCTTTGGAACAGATGGAGGACGACGGAACTTTAGGCGAATTAAGAAAGAAGTGGTTTGTTTCTGATTACAACTTACCCAATAGAAGAATCCTGAGTCGCACAAGTTTGTTGTTGTTTTTATCTGTTGTCATCGCATTTGCCTTAATCATAGGATTCTTCCTGATATTTTATCGCAAGTTCTTAGCAAAACAAACGGAATACATCCAAGAACAAATCCGGGAAAAAGAAGAAGTCAACCGAGAACTCGGCATTGTCCACAGTTTATATATCGACGGACCAGTTATATTCATGAAATGGCACGATATGGACAAGGAAATGTTCAAATTTGTATCCCAAAACATCAGCACCTTGGGTTACCTTGCCGAGGATTTTATAAACGGGACGATTCACTATCGAGACATCATTCACCCCGAAGACATTATTAAGATTCTGGCCGATAGGCAAGTTCACATCAATAACAAAGACTTATCATATCAGCAAGAATATAGAATCCTGTGCCCCTCCGAACTCATTAGCTCATCCGACAGCCCAGCATACCACATGCTGAAGCTCCAAAATCCGGTATTGGAAAAAGCACAGTCGATTACAATTCGTTGGGTTAAAGATCATACCGTGATCATCCCGGCTACCGACACAGAACCCTGTACGTTCCAAGGCTATATCTTTGATATCACTGACCAGCATAATCACAATACCGAACTGCAAACCAATCGCTTGATTGCGGAAAGTGCAGACCAATCAAAAGACATCTTTTTGGCCAGCATTACCGATGAGGTAAAAAAACCCATCAAACTATTGAATGAATCGATAGTCAAGCTGTCCAGAACCCAGCCCTCCGATGAACAGAATGATGCATTAATCAAGATATATTCATCCTCTTATCGCCTGGACAACATCATCACGCAAATCCACAAGTATATTCGCTATTCCAAAAATGATTATGTCCCAGCAAATGTATGGATCAACCTTCAGTATGCTATAGAGTCGATATTGACGGATATGCAAATCCGGTCCGCTGCCCAAAACATAACGTTTGATTGCAGCTATCCACGGGATAGTATCAAACTGTTTATGAACCATCAGTATTTTGACGATGCCATAAACATCATCTTCGACAATGCGCTCAAATTTACTTCTGCGGGAGCGATAGACCTGCATATCCTTTTTGAGAAAGTCTCCGCAATCGATGGCATCCTCACCATCAATATTTGTGATGAAGGTGAAGGAATACCTCCCGATCGCTTAGAATACATATTTAAACCATTTACCCAGGTAGATGCCTCCTATACTCGTGTCCATGGAGGACTGGGGCTGGGATTGGCCATCTTGAGCCGTATCATGGAACATAGTGATGGCAAGGTAACTATCAAAAACCGTGAAACGGGTGGAACAGAATTGACGATCACCTGGAACGTTCCCTACAAATCCTAAATCCCGAGGAGGAATAATGCCCACCAAATATTTGCTCACTGTATTCCTGTTAACGAGCATAGCTATTATATTCGCGACAGATGTAATTATCAAAAGAGACAGGACCTATCTTCGATCCGGGAAAGGTTCCTATTGCACCGTATTGACCCAGATTCCTATAAATACTAAACTTCGTGTCTTAGCCCAGGAGGATTCTTGGCTCAACGTCTCCTACAATGCTCAAACCGGCTATATCTCTGAAACTTCTACGCAAGAGCAAAAGCAAAGAAACGACGCCTTTGCAAAGATGAGCAAAACCACAGGTTCCACCGTCTCCAGACACAGTATCTCTGCGGGTGTGAAAGGTTTTGGTGAAAAGTTCAGTTCTGATTTCAAAGGTGACTCCGAATTTATTGCGATAGCCCTCAACGATCAAATTGATCAAGATATGTATATGAAATTTTACCAATCTACTTATGCGGAAACAAACCCCAAGACCTTTCGCAAAACGTTCCCTTTGCCAAAACGGAGCGAACCGGATTACTATACAGAAGCCCAAGAGGGATTTGGCTTGGGTATAGCCAGTGTAATTGCGGCTCAAGGCATCTATCGCAACACCGAAGCCCATAAATATGTGAACTATGTGGGAAACCTCGTTGTCGATGCCAGTGATATAGCGGATATCAGTTTCAAATTTTACGTGCTTGATATCCCTGCCGCCAATGCCTATGCCTGCCCCGGGGGATATATCTTCATCACAAAAGGAATGCTGCGAGTGATCCAAAATGAAGCGGAACTGGCATTTGTATTGGCTCATGAAATAGCCCATATCTCCGGATTCCATGGGATTATTGAAGCAAAGAAACGCGAAAATCAGATAGCCGCTGAAGATGCCTTTGATATGCTGGATGATGAAACTCCGGATGCGTTTAGTGAATCCGGCAAAGAGACGGAAGCTGAACTGGAAGCGGAAATATTCTCCATGTTCGAGACTCTAATCGAGGGTCGCCTGGACCAATATGAACAAGAAGCCGATAGAAATGGGATTCTCTATATTGCCCGATCCGGTTACAACCCCCAAGCTGCTGCCGAATTGTTGCAACGCCTTTATCAGCAAAGCCCCAAATCAAACAATCAGCACTACCGTCCGGAGAGTATTCGGGATCGTTTGACTGCGGTAAAAAGGAATGTGCTACCCTATACGGGAACACGCTTGAAGTACTTTGATTTCAAGGAGCGCTGGCAGGCTAATACCCGCAAAATGTAAGACAATCACATAATGCGTTATCCGGTGGGTATAATCCCATTCTGAATATTGCTGGGATGGAGCTACTGAATCAGCTTCCGGACAAATTCAGGCAGGATAAAACATCCGCTGAACACGTCACGGTTAAAGTAAGAAAATTGCATGCCGGATTCTTTGATAGCATTTGTTTGATCCTCCAGACACGGCTGATACTTCTTGGAAGCCATCTGAAACATCCAGAGCCCTGCCTGATAAGTTTGGATTGAGGCAAGATAGGGATTAACATATGTAAACAATTCTTTTAAATCTTTGTTTACTTGACTGATTACGACTTGTAAATCATCTATCCAAGGGCTTTCGGACTGAATAGTTAGGATTCCATCCGCCTTCAAAGCACGATGACAATCGGCAAAGAATTCCTTGCGAAACAGACCTTCTGCGGGGCCTACCGGATCGGTAGAATCCACCAAGATCACATCAAAGCTATCTTGATTTTCCTGCAGATAACGGATCCCATCCGCAAAGATCAGTTCTGCCCTGGGATCGGATATACATTCTGTCAATTGTGGAAAGTACTGCCGGGACACACGCGTCACCATTTCATCTATCTCTACCTGAATTACTTTTTGGACAGATGGATGGCGCAAGACCTGAGTCAAAGTTCCGCAGTCTCCTCCCCCAATGATCAAAACATTTTGGGGATTGGGATGCGTGAAAAGAGTAGGATGGCTGAGCATTTCATGGTAAACAAATTCGTCTCTCTGGGTCACCATCAACACTCCGTCCAGGAGCATCACGGTTCCAAAATCTGCGGTTTTTACGATCTCTATCGTCTGATATTGGCTACTCTCGGTATATAATGATTCGCTTGCTTCAAAGCTGAGTCCGCGAGTAGGAGTATGTTTATCCATGATCCAACGCTTCATGTTTAATATCCTTCCGGCTTGTGTAAAAGTTTTTGGCCACCTGTTTCAAAGAGACCGCGCTTCATTTCCATCTTGCTGCTGTGTTTGCTTTTCAAGGCATCCTGCAGAAAGTTGAACAATTTCCATGGTTCAATGGTCTCCCCGCAAGTAAAGATATCCACTGCTGCATAGCCATATTCCGGCCAAGTATGGATGGCAACATGAGATTCGGCAATGACGACCACGCCACTGACCCCATAGGGGCTAAAAGAGTGAAAAGTATGAGTGACAACCGTTGCCTTGGCGGCAATACAGGCATCGACCATAGATTTGGCGATGAACTTTTCGTCGGTTAAAATGTCTTTATCGCAATCGTAGAATTCTACGAGAATTTGGATTCCAAGAGCTTGCATAATTACCTCGTGCATAAATATGGTTAAATCGATTATTGGGTTGATTTCATTATCGTAAAATAGCATCAGATACCGGAATTTATTGCCATGGGTATCAGATGATTGAGGCAGAGTAAAATTGAGAGTTATGCAGTTGTCCGAGGTGTCAATGTTGCGGCATATGCTGAAAGCTGGACCAATACCTCCTCATCGTCACGGATAATAGGATTACGTTGCAACAAGATGCTATACAGTGCTTCTTTCACACTGTGGATGCGGGAAAAGCCAAATGTCTGCATTCATAACTCCTATTTTTGTATTTTGCGATACGTATCACTTTTCTAAAACTTGCATTCTTGTCAATGCTAATGTTATCCTTGCACAGCCAAAGCACTGGAATGCCGACTTCGTTAAGAAGCCGGTCCTGTAATATCTAAGCTGAATATATCGGTATAGCAAAATAGAATGTGGTTCCGACTCCGATTTCACTTTCCACCCAAATCCTGCCATTGTGCCGGCTGATGATCCTATGAACGATAGCCAGTCCGATCCCGGTACCTTTGAATTCACTCTCTTTATGTAGCCTCTCAAATGCACCAAAAACTTTGTCACTATACTTCATATCAAAACCCACCCCAAAGTCTTGAATACTATAAATCACTTCATCACTCTCGAGCTTACTCTCAATCACGATCTTGTGAGAAGGGCCGGGAATACTGAACTTGATAGCATTGCCGATTAAATTCTGCCATACCAAACTGAACAGAGTTCTATCCGCATAAGCATCCTGAAGCTCTCCGATCTGTACATCAAACATAGATTGAGTTTCTTTATCTTGGGTGTTTTGATACACGCTCTTCACCAGTTCCTGCATGTCTATCCAAGTCCGCTTTGTCGAGTTTCTGCTGAGCTTTGCCAAGTCCAGGAGACCGGTAATCAAAACATCCATTCTATCGACATTGGCTCGAATAGTACTCAAAAGCTTCAAGCCATTCGTATCTAAGTGTGGAGAATACTCCTCTGCCAGAATCGCTGAAAAACCGGCGATCGATCTCAGAGGTGAACGCAGGTCGTGAGCCACCGAATAAGAAAATGCTTCCAGTTCACTGTTCATGATCTGCAATTCTGAAGTCCTCTCTGCAACTCTGAACTCTAATTCTTGCTCAATCTTTTTCCGCTCGACGATCTCCCCGATCAGCTTGGCAGATGTTTTCAATTTCCGCTTGGCTTGTTCGATCACAAAGGTTGGGCGGGATAGATAGTTAGCTGCCTGAGTTTTCAGCTCATCTATCTCCACGTGGTATATCTTTGCAATTTCCTGCAAAGTATCTTCATCCTCCGGAGGTGTGCCATATCCCATGTTTATAGCTCCAATCACGCCATCGGAAGAAACTATTGGAATAGCGCAAATCCGCAGCCCCCCATGACACTTGTGGTCTGTAATTTCACCGGTTTCAATCGCCACCTTTGATACATCCGACCAGCAAGATTCATGACACAGCCATTTTCCGGAATCCAATGCAATTCGGTTGTCATCAGTATCGCACAAAGCTCTGGACTTAGCATCCAGGAAACTGCACCATGACGAGGAGAATAATCCCAGCGCATAGTCTCCGTTTTTTTCGTAGATTGCCGCCGAAGTATCCATTAACAGCAGATAGTCCCGTACTATTTCCTCCAATACTTCCTTGCCGACCGAGTCCATGATCAGTCTATTGGTATTGAGTTTTGTGAGATCTTCATAGGTTGCGTATTTTTCTTTATCCACCTCTTTTTTGGTCAGCATCCACTCAATGCTACGCAATGCCGCCTCGTGCTTGCGAACTAAGGTGATATCTTTAAAAATACACTGCGTTTGTTTGAAACTGCCATCATCGTTATATATAATGACTCCGTTATAGCTAACCAGGATTTCAGCCCCAGCCTTTGTCAGCATGGTAAACTCTACCCCATCGATAGAACCTCTGGCTTTGAAATTGGGAAAATTCTGCGCAAAATGAGATCTGAAATCAGGACGTAAAAACTCCGCAAAATTGTGTCCAATGACTTCGTCTTTTGTATATCCCATGGAATCCAGCCATACTTGATTTACGGCTAAGTAATTCCCTGCATTATCAAGCGATTGGTATGCAATTGGAGCCTTGTCGTACAAACCGCGATAGTTCTGCTCACTAGCTTCCAGGGCATGTGCTTCCTGCCCTCTCAGTACTCTGCGTGCCATGATCTGACCCAGGAATACTGTCACGATTGGATAGATGATAATCACCGGCAATGCAATAGACTTGAACACATTACCTCTCATTTCTGCTGGTAAAAACAAGGTCATAGCCAGCATTGAGATGTGAGTTAAAATTCCCAGTGTATAAAGTTCCCGAAAGCCATAGGGGTTTTTCCAGCGGGATTGATACTTTTTCCAGACCATACCCCATACTACTGATGAGATAATAACAGATATCCCCATTAACGCTCCGGCACCACCCTGCCAAATCCTGTAGATGATTGCTATGAGGGACACAATAGCTGTAGGAGTGAAACTGAAAAATAATGCAACCAAGCTTAGTAAGATTGAGCGGGTATCAAACACCACTCCCGGGCTAGTAACCCAGGGCTTGGACATGATTGCTATTGCTACCAGCCCCAAACTAATCCCGGACAACAGTTTTGCGAGATACTTGTACCTCACTGTTGTTAACGCGATGGAATCGAAGATAATACCCATCATTAGCAGTAATGCGGCATTATAAATCAATCCGACAAAAATACCTTGGTCCATCAATAACCTCTCAACTCCTAAATCTAAACAATCAATACCTTGTACATACAGCTCTCATCTCAGTTCAAATCTAAAACACCAGACCACATAATGCTATCTAGTTTATACTAATTCATTCCATACCATGACCTAAACGTCAATAATAATCGGATTGAAGAGATTAGCAAGCACTAATTTTACAGTGTGTCCCTTTCAATAGTAGTTCGAGGATGCCACACGCTGTCGCTGCTATGAAGATCTGCAATCCAGCGGCAGCCGGATTCGATACCTTTGTGTGTCGATAAGCAAAAACCAGACCTGCAGTTGCTTATGTAGGCAGACATGAAGTCCAAAACACTGCTGAGCTTGGTTGTCTTGTGCAATCTGTTTCAGTGCTTTGAACTCCAATGCCCCTTACTCCAATCTGAGGTGATTCCCTCGTGATTCCCTCGTGAAGCCCTTGTCGCGACCGGGAATCGCCTGGCAAGCACCATGTTGGGATCTGCGGATCATGCAGGTGGCACTTCTGAGGCATACTTTTGGGGAACTCCTTAATACCTTTACAAAAATACAGCCGACGAATGCAGAAGATTGGAATGCCTCTTCCGGGAATAATTTTTGCAGATCAAAGAAAAAGAGAGATTTTTAGCTTGACATACATCGTAAACTCATTCATCTACGTTCACGGTGTTGATACCTAAATATATTTGCTGATATGGCATGGTTGCTTATATTGTATTATCGATGTAGTATCTACCCTTGTAATGCATGCAATGGGATTGCCAGATGGTGTTAACCTCTGATGGGAGTTACAGATGAAGAGTATGTTACGCAGCATGAATAAGACCTTAAAATTCTTATTGATAGGCGTAGCTTGTCTGGCTATGTACTCCTTGTTATTGTGGTTCAGTAATACTTGGCAAGTGTTCCAGCTATGGAGAGATACCTTGCCGATGGCACCCACTACCTCTATTACGATCATCCTGTTGAGCGTTCTTTTCATCCTCTCAGTCAATAAATCTAAAACCGATGTTGTGAAATGGATACAATACTCCATCATTGGAATTGTCTTTACCAATGCCCTCTACGTAGTATTCATGCAATACAATAATCTGGGCATTCCGTTCATAGACAGTTTGTTTACCGGAGAAAGCAGATTCTTGGGAAGATTGTTCGGTGTAATGTCTCTGCCGTCGGCTATAATGACCATCTTGACGCTCATTTCGTTATTCACAATGCAAATTGTAAATTCGACCAAGAAATCTATCCGCTTCTTGGGAATACTATCAGGGACCATCAGTATCCTGGTTTGCTTTGTGTTGGGAATTACCAATATCACGCAAAAAGATATAGCAGTACTGGGATCATTCGCTCATATTGCCCTCAGTTCAACAGTAGCTTTTACTTTGCTCAATTTGGCAGTTCTGTGGAAATATGCAAATGACAAAGCGGCAAACGCTCTCCCCCTCCAAGGCAATCACCCCTTGAAAGAAAATACCATTCAGTCACGCACGATCTATTCGTTTATCGTGATATTTATCATTGTTTCCTGGGGTACCGTTGTATTACTCAAGAATTCATATCAGAACTTCCGTGATAATGCGGCTGCAAATCTCAGGATCATAGCGGAACTGAAAACCGAAGAAATCCGAAGATGGTATCAAAACCTGCTGACCGATGCAAATCAAATCTACGAGAACCCTATCCTAAAGGATGTTGCATTAGATTTCTTGTCAAATCCGGCGAACGTAGTCCAAAAGAACTTACTACTCAATACTATGAAGAGCAGGATGAGCAACTTTGAATATTCTGAAATGTGTCTGTTCAACCCCAAAGGAACTACTATCCTCAGTGTGTCCAAAGGACAGTTTAATAGTGAGTCGATATTAGACTCTCTGTTTAGTGTCGCGATCCGCTCCCGAAAGATCGTTGTGTCTGACATTCATATGAATGTAGGAAACCCGGACGATGCTACAGGTAAACTACATTTAAACGTTTGGATCCCCCTACTCGAGAACTCAAACTCGGGCACCGATATTGTCCGTGGTGTATGGTTGGTCCAGATGGATCCGTATCACTATCTGATACCCAGCCTCCGGCAATGGCCTTCGGATAGTCAGACGGGAGAGACCATTATCATCCGTCGCGATGGAAACGACGTCCTATTTCTCAATCGATTAAGACGTGGTGACACACTCCCCCTTAGTTACAAACAGGATATCCATGATAGCCCTCACGCCTTGGGAGTAATGGCGGTAAAAGGCTATATTGGAATAGTGGAGGGGATCAATCACAGGGGTGAAGCGGTGATGGCATCCTTGCAACCAATTCGTGGTACTCCTTGGTACACAATAGTTGAAGTCGATCTACGGGAAGTATTCCAGGCACTCCGTATTCGCATCTGGATGACTCTTACTTTTGTGGTTATTCTATTAGCTTTGATAGCTTTGGGGATGGGCTATATAGAGCATTATCGTGAAAAACAATGGTATATCCGGCAGTTATCTATAGAGCATGAGAGCAAAAGAGCTGCTGAAAGAACAGCCGCATTGATCCAATATGCCAATGATGTGGTATTGATGATGGATGCAGATTGGAATATCATAGAGGCAAATCAGACAGCCATATCCACTTATGGGTATAGTGAACAAGAACTGCTGAAACTGAACTTGAGAGATTTACGTACCGAACAAGAGAGAGAGCAATTGAGCCTTTTGGACTGGGACGAACTGCAGAGGGCCGGACTTCGGGTGGAAACAACTCATCTTCGCAAGGATGGCACTGAAATATCCGTAGATAGCAGTATTCACTCGATCCAAGTGGACAATGTATATTACCAGCAAGCCATTATTCGGGACATTACAGACAGGAAGCGTGATATAGAAGAGCTGCGCTTGACGCATGAATATCTGGAAAATCTCATAGAATATGCCAATGCTCCAATTTTGGTATGGGATCCCACTTACAACATCACCAGATTCAACGCTGCCTTTGAAAGACTCTCAGGGTACTCCGACGAGGAGATAATCGGCAACAAACTGACTACATTGTTCCCCCTTAACAGCAGAACTACATCCATGGCAAAGATCGAAAGTACACTCCGGGGTCAGCAATGGGATAGCGTAGAAATCCCGATTTTACGTAAAGATGGATCTATCCGTACTGCGCTCTGGAACTCTGCCAATATCTTTGACAAGAGCGGCACACATATCATCGCCACCATTGCCCAAGGTCAGGATATCACAGATCGAAAGCAGTATGAACAGAACATTCGGGAGAGTGAAGCCAGATTCAGAGCAATCTTTGAATTATCGGCAATCGGTATTGCCGAGATTGACACTAAAACAGGCAGATTCATCCAAATCAATTCCGCCTATTGTGAGATTCTGGGCTTGAGTAAAGAAGAGGCAGAAAAAACAGACTTTCATACAGTGACGCATCCCGATGATCTTGCCAGGGATAACGACAATATGCAGATGTTGAAAGAAGGCCGCATCAGCAGTTTTACCCTCGATAAAAGATACATTCGGAAGGATAAAAGTATCGTGTGGGTCAATCTTACTGTTTCACCGTTGTGGCAACGGGGTGAGCCTGCAAATCGGCACATCGCCTCCGTACTGGATATTACAGAAGCCAAACTGGCAGAAGAAAAACTGGCAAATAGTGAAGCCATTATGCGTGGACTATTTGATCATATGTCCAGTGGTGCGGCTATTTATGATGTGTTGAACGATGGTTCCCATGCCACAGACTATGTCATCAAGTATTTCAATCGTGAAAGCCTAAGGATAGAAAACCGTACCCTGGAAGAAATAGTCGGTATCTCACTGGCAGAAATGCGGCCCAATATTGAAGCCTATGGCTTGATAGATGCCTTCAGGAAAGTGTACGACACCGGTGAGCCATTGTTTTTCCCAGCAAAGCAATATGTGGACGATGACTTCTGTAACTGGTATGAAAACAGCATCTTCAAACTGCCAACTGGTGAAATTGTTGCAATCTACAACGACGTTACAGATCGGTGCACAGCGGAAAACAGCCTTATCACAAATCAGGAACGACTGGAAATGTCTCAGGAAATTGGGCATATCGGTAGCTGGGAATATGATATTATTCGGGATGAAATTTGGAGTTCCAAAGAGGGATATCGCATCTATGGATTTCCCCCCGAGACTCACAAGCTTCCCATTGATAAAGTCATGGCATGCATTCCGGAGCCTCTGCAAGTGGAACAGGCTATGATTGATTTGGTAGAAAACAATATACCATATGATCTGGAATATGCAATCAAACCTGCTGATGGTTCTGCCCCAAAAATTGTGACTTCCAAAGCGATCTTGGTTTATGATGAAGCAGGTTACCCTATCAAAGCCGTGGGAGCGATCCAGGACGTTACCCTTAGGAAGCAAACAGAAAATGAGCTGCGGGAAAATCGTGAACGGCTCCAAATGATTATTGATAATGCTCCGTATGGTGCCCATACATTTAAACTGAATGAGGATAACAAGCTTATCTTTGTCAGCTATAGCAAATCAGCAAACACTATTTTGGCCTTTGATAATAGTGTACTTTTGGGAAAGACTTTAGAAGAGGCTTTTCCCGGCAACATCGGAACCGGTGTGCCGGAGAAGTATCTCGATATAGCTCTGCATGGAGGCTTATATGAAGCAATTGACTACGCGTATCAAGATGATGCTGTAGTTGGAGTATTTGATGTCAAAGCTATGCAGACAGGATTTCTCCAAATCACCGCATTTTTCATGGATATCACTGATAGAAAAAAAGCAGAAGAACAGATAAACAAGCTCAATGCCGAACTGGAACATCGGGTACTGGAACGAACCGCACAATTGACTGCCGCCAATAACGAGTTAGAAGCATTTTCGCATTCCGTAGCACACGACCTCCGATCCCCACTGAGGGGGATTGATGGATGGAGCCAGATTTTAAAGGATGAGTATTCCGGATCATTGAATGAAAACGCTAATAAATACTTAAATACGATCAGATCTGAAGCCCACCGGATGAGTGAATTGATCGATGCCCTATTGGATTTCTCCCGGATTACGAGAAAGCATATGGTGTTTGAAAATCATAATTTGAGCGCTATCGCAGAAGCAGCTGTGCAAAGACTGATGAATTTTGAACCAAATCGAAAAATTGATGTGCAAATTGAGCAGGATATCTATGAGCGAGTGGATCCCAAAATGATGGACATCGCTATCTTCAATCTGCTATCAAACGCATTTAAATTCACAGGACCTATGGACAATGCGATGGTTGAATTTGGTAAAACAAACGTCGATGGCATTCAATATTACTATGTCAAAGATAACGGTGTTGGTTTTGATATGTCTTGTTCCGCCAATCTATTTGGCACATTCCAACGCTTGCATAAATCATCCGAATTTCCGGGAACAGGTATCGGACTTGCAACCGTAAAACGTATTATTAATCGGCATGGAGGCTCGATATGGGCCACTTCCGAGCCAAATCAATTTACAGTATTTTACTTTAGCCTTAGGGAGGAAATGAATGAACAACAAAACTATCTTATTGATCGAAGACAACCCCAGTGACATTGAACTGACGCGTAGAGCTCTGAGCAAGAGCAGAATTTGTAATGACCTTGCGGTCGTGGAAGACGGTGTAGATGCCTTGGACTATCTGTTTTGTACAGGAAACTATGCAAATCGTAACTGTGAAGAAATGCCGACTTTGATACTATTAGATCTGCATTTACCGCGCATCGATGGTTTGGAAGTCCTAAAAAAAATACGCTCCAATAGCAAAACCTCCAGAATCCCGGTCGTGGTTCTCACATCATCCCGTGAGGATATTGACGTCGCTGCTTGCTATGACAATGGAGCAAATAGCTATATTCGCAAACCAGTAGATTTTTCGCAGTTTACAGAAGCTGTAAATCAATTAGGATTGTACTGGTTAGTGATCAACGAGGCACCCCCTATTGCCTAAGAATAATTGACATGGATACAAAGGAAACGCATGATTATTAATATGTTCAGGGGCTTTGTTTACAACGCTGCCCTCCTGTTAGCATTGGGTATGATCTACGATACTGTGGCAAGTCCGGATCGACAAGAGAACTTGTTTTCCAGGATCATGACCGGTTTTTACTTGAGCGGGATTACGCTTGCCGTAATGTTCTATCCTTGGGTACTCTATCAGGGAGTAGTGTTTGACACCAGATCGATCATATTGAGTGTCACCGCTTTCTTTTTTGGGGTTATCCCGACCGCAATGGCTGTAACTGTCGCTGTGGTGTACCGGCTGAGCATGGGCGGGGACGGAATGTATGCCGGTAGCCTCGTCGTGATCGCATCCGCACTATGCGGTTATCTCATGAAACGTCTGCATCACCGTTGGAAGAAACCATACAATAACACAGAGCTTTATACACTGGGACTGATCACCAGTTCCGCAATGATCATGCTGATGTTATTGATACCACACAATGCTCTGCAAGTGGTAAAGACTATCTTTTTCCCGGTTATCATAATTTACCCTTTAGTTACAGTCATTTTGGGAAACTCCATCAAATACAGGATAAAATTGGCTCTCGAGAAACGTGACCTGAAGGAAACCAGGCTGCTTTTCAATTCTTTATCTGCATCCGTTGCACCGATCTGGATGAGTGACCTGGAAGGAGAGATTGTTTGGTTTAGCCAAAGCTGGCTGGATTTGCGAGGGAGGACTTTAGAACAGGAACTGGGCCATGGCTGGAAAGAAGGACTTCATCCGGATGATCTTGCTACCTTGCAAGAGCGAAACATGCTGCAAATTCGCAATCACCAAACCTTTATTGAGACAAATCGCATTTTAGATCATGCGGGCGAATACCGTACATTCCGAAACGCTGCCAATCCCAGATATGATCATAACGGTAACTTCATCGGATATATTGGCATGTGCCAGGATATCACAGAGAGGATACGCGCAGAACAAGCCTTGGTAGCCAGTGAACAAAAATATAGATCCCTGGCGGAGACCATGCAAGATTTGATCATTATACACCGCCTCGATGGTAGCGTCATTTTTGCTAATACTGCAGCACTAAACTTCCTGGGTATTACTGAAGATATGATTCACGGGGTAAACATTTTACACTCTGTCCATCCGGACTACCTGGACTTGATGACAGAACATACTTCCCAACGTCGCAACGGATTCACAGGCTCCAGAATTTATCAAATCGAATTGATCGACCCTCAACAACAAACCAAACCCTTTGAAGTGAGTACATCCATGCTGCCCAATACGAGTGGAGATCTCGAGTTTGTGGCAGTGCTGAGAGATATGAGCGAACGCAAAATGAAGGAGCTTGCACTCCGTCAGAGTGAAGAAAAGTATCGTAGTCTCGTAGAAAGCTCGATGTCTGTCATTTCGATGTTCGATTACGAAGGGACAGTGTTATTTGCCAATAAACATGCGGCTGCAAGATTTGGCTTTGAGGTTGATGATTTCATAGGCATGAAGATGTCCGATATCTTCCCACCACATATCGCTGAATACCAGTTAAATGTTATTCGTAAAGTTATCGACACCGGTGAAGCAACTATAACAGAAGCTGAATCAATTGTCCAAGATGAGGTAAGATGGTATCATACAGGTATAGTTCCCATCTTTGATGCCGAAAATAAGGCATTCATGGCAGTGATTAATGCTACAGATATTACTCAGATCAAACTGGCCGAAATCCATGTTAGGGAAAGCGAACAACGCTTACGCGAATCTCAGTCTCGCTTTCAACAATTCCTCGATCACATACCGGGCGTGGCATACATTAAGGACTTCGACAGTACTTACTTGTTTATAAACAAGTTTATTAAAGATCGAATCGGAACTGCAGACTGGGTTGGTAAAACCCCCTTCGAGGTTTTCCCCCCAGATGATGCTCAAAAAAACTGGGAAGATGATCAACTGGCAAAACAGCTCCGGTTCAAGCAAATGACAGACGTATACCTAAATGAAAGCGGAGTCGCTGCCTACCATGATACATACAAATTTGTGATAGATACTCCGGATGGACAACCGCTAATCGGAGGTATGTCTTTAAATGTTACCGATAGATTCCTAGCCCAAAAAGAACGTGATCAATACGCAGAGCAATTGGAACAAAGAGTGGCAGAGCGCACAATGCAGTTAGAATCTGCAAACACAGAACTCGAAGCCTATTCATATCTGATCGCGCACGATCTCAGAGCACCCTTGCGAGCTATTGGCGGTTTTGCAAATATCATAGTAGAAGACTATGCAGATAAACTGGATGCCGAGGGCTTGAGACTACTCAGCAAGATCTCTTCTAACACCAATCAGATGCAGGAAATGATCCGATCACTCTTGGAGCTGGCAAAACTGGAACGTAATATCGGGGCATTTAGAAGCATAGATATGAACCTCATTGTCCAGAATAGCATCAATGAACTTGCAGACGAAGTGACACAAAATCTATTTGATATCCAATTAGATGACCTGAGTGAAGCCATTGCCGATAACTCTTTAATACATCATGTCTGGACCAATCTCTTGTCAAACGCTATCAAATTTACCATGCCCCAAGCTGAAAAGCAGATCCACATAGGTTGCTATGAAGAAGAGGAACAGCTGGTGTATTTTATCCGTGACAGCGGTGTAGGTTTTGATTCTCAATATTCCGAAAGAGCTTTTGGAGTATTCAACCGTCTGCATAAAGCCACCGAATTTGAAGGGACAGGCATTGGACTGGCAATTGTAAAAAAAGTAATGAAGCTTCACAATGGCGCAGTATGGGCTGAAAGTGAAGAAGGTAAAGGGTCGACCTTCTATTTTGCGATCCCCAAAACACCCCAAACCCAAAATACTTACGATTTTTAAGGAGAGCAATATGAAGATCCTCGGAATTATCAGTAGTGCCAACCACAACGGTAAAGGTGCTGAACTTACCAAAACAGTATGCGAAACAGCAAAGGGTGATGGAGCCGAAGTCGAATACATATACTTGTACGATCTCGATTTCAAGAGCTGCGGCAATTGTCAGATATCAGAACATGATCCCGGCTTTTGTACAAAGCAAGATGGCTTGGTGGACGTCCTCAAAAAGCTGATTGAATGCGATGTCTTTGTGTGGTCTGCACCCATCTATATGGACTATGTCTGCGGTACTGCCCAGACTTTTCTGGACCGCTTTTGCATCTTTGTAAATCCGGATTTTACTATCAACCGCATCCCCGGTAAAAAAGTAGTCTATATCCAAACTTCAGGAGCTCCTGTAGAAGCATACACGGATGTACAGGAAAAGGTATGCAACAATCTGAGTGGATTCTTTAAACTGGATGTTGTAGGTAAGCTAGCTGCAGGAAACATGATGGCCCACGATTGTGAGTTGCCGGTGGATCTAGTGACAGCAGCCCATGAGATTGGCCATAAACTGATGCAACAATAGATTAAAAAAGAGGCTCCTTACGGAGCCTCTTTTTTTGCAGTTAGTGTCTTTTATTCAAAGTTGACAGTCGGGGCAGTCTGAGCATCGTCCGCTGCTTTGAAAAACTCAAAGGCTTTGACGTTGAACATCCCGGCAAAGATGTTGTTCGGGAATACCACGATCAATTGGTTAAAGTCCCTGGCAGATTCGTTGTAACGCATACGTTCGGTTCTGATCCGGTTTTCTATGCCTTCCAACTGATCTTGCAGCTGCAGAAAGTTCTGGTTTGCTTTCAGCTCAGGATATCTCTCGACAACCACCATCAGTCTTTGCAAAGCGGCACCGATTCCCTGCTGAGCAGCTTGGAACTTGGCAAAAGCCTGGGGATCGTTCAATGCTTCAGGCGGAAGATTTAGCATACCACCCATCTTGGCTCTGGCTTCTGCGACTTGAGTAAATGTCTCTTTCTCAAAATTGGCAGCACCTTTAACGGTGTTTACCAGATTGGGAATCAGGTCATATCGAGTCTGATAAACGTTTTCTACTTGAGCCCAAGCGGATTCAACACCCACTCTGGCTTTCTGAATTTTATTATATCTGCCTACCACCCAACCGAGTGAGACGAAGACTATCAGAACGACGACTAATAGTGCTATTAAACCTTTTTTCATAGTGTTAAACTCCCATCTAAGATTAGTATTCCAAAAAGCAGTGAGGCTCGTAATTGTAAAGTTATTTCTACTTAATGAAAATCGTGCCATGTTTAGCATGTGCACTATATGCGCTGCCCGATTGGCCGTGCGCACCATCCAACACCACTTCTACACTGTCATTTTGTTTATCTATTTTAGCCGAAGGATTTACATACAAAGTACTGTGAGACGTCTTTGGCATGCTCAATATCACATTTCCTTCCGCTGTCTCACACTCCAAACCATCCAGCTCCGGGTGTTGTGAAACATCTACAGAGATATCCCCTTTTGCAGTTTTTAACCGCAGAATATTGCTTCTCCCGGATGATATATATAAGATCGTGCTGTTGTTGATTTCACTAAAATAGCCCTTTTGAGTTTGATATACCATCGGATTATCCAAATTATCCCGAAGTCGCAGTTTCAGCTTGCTTCCGGGGAAACCAAAACCATTGCTATTTGACACCATCCAATTGATCGAATCCGGCAGAACTGTGATATCACCCGTGATCAATTCCATACTGAGTGTGATGCTATCCGCAACAGTGTTTAGATGCACTATCTGTTTTTTGCTGTAGGGAGTAGCGAGCAGCACTCCACCTATCAGCAGTATTGCCAGTCCAAGTGCCATCAATTTGTGATGCAATTTCAGTTTCTTCACTTCAGCATGTTTGGGGATGTACCACAATTGCCGATGCAGACCTAATGCTCTGTAGATCAGAAAACTACATAGATAAACTATGATCCCTGCCCACACCACGTCACTCGCAAAATGTCCGCCCTGAGCCATTCTGGCAAAGCCGATCAATCCACCATATCCGATGCCTCCCACCAGAGAGACTATCGCCAGGATTCTCTTCCGCCTGCGTAAAATGAACCACGGAACAAATAGATAGAATCCCACTGTGGCATGACCGCAAGGGAAGGACTTACCGGTACTTGCAGAGTCGTACACCAAGAGTGGTTCGTATTGGTATTTACCACCAAATTCGACAATCTCACGAGGACGAGGACGTCCCCAATTGTCTTTGAGGACACTGTTCACTATCAAACCGGGACCCAGGATCATGGATAATAGCAAAAACAGACCAATCTTGCGATAGGGCATGATTTTTTTCTTACTGAAGCTGATCGCAAATACCACCAATCCGGACAAAGCTATGAGGATTGACGGAATATTGCCATAGTGATAGACAAACTTCAGTAATGCCTTATCTCCATAGGACCAGTCTGAATGGATGTTAAATAGTGCTCTTTGGAGCTTCATGTCCCAATCTGTACTCCGAAACGCATAGAACGAAACCATCATGAGCAAGACCGGAAGCCAAAAATCAAACGTCAAAAGAAAATGACGGCTTGGGTAAGCCGTCATATCTGTATCTGTATTGAGTTTATTATGCTTTGGGTTCATCTTCTGTTGTTTCCGGAGCTTTGACAACTTCCGGTGATTCGATAATTTCTTCGACCACAGGAGCTTCCTCAACTACTTCTTCCACAATTTCTTCAACGATGGGTTCTTCGACTACGGGAGCTTCTTCGATTACCGTTTCTTCAACGACAGGAGTTTCTTCGACTGCTTCCACAGTTTCTGCGACCACAGCTTCTTCAGCAACGGTTTCTTCAACTGTTTCTACTACGTCTTCGCTTACAGCTACTGTAGGTTCTGTAGGTTCTACAGCTTCAGTCTCGAGAGTCTCTTCTGCATCGTGATCAACCGGCACGTCTTCGCTGTGTTCCAGGGTCTCACCGGATTCAGCAGCCAATTTTTCGCGAGCTTCTTTATCAGCTTTTTTCTTCTGCTGTCTCATCGAGCGTTCACGCATATACTGTTCATGAATCTCAATGTATTCTTCTTGTAAACGTGGTTCACGTGAGAAGAAGAAGGCTTTGACAGAGAGGATGAGGCGACGGTTTTCCATATCCAGTTCGATGACCTTGAGCGGTAATTCTTCACCGACATGGAAAGCATCTTCAGAATGCTCCAAGCGAGGTAAGCACAGGTGAGAAATAGGGATGAATCCTTCTACGATGTCACCATCGACCACGACATCAACCAATACACCTTTGGGGATGAGCTTGCTGATTTTGCCTTTGATCTCGGTATTGACAGGTAAGAACTGATTCAGTTTTTCCCATGGATCTGGATGTAATTGTTTGACGCCGAGAGCGATCCGATGCAAGGCACGGTCGATCGACAAGACAATAGCTTCCACTTCCTGGTTCTTTTTATATACTTCTCTGGGGTGGTAGATGCGTTTGGTCCAGCTGATGTCTGATATGTGAATCAAGCCATCGATACCTTCTTCGATCTCCACAAATGCGCCAAAAGCTGTGAGGCTCTTCACCTTTCTGGTGAGAACTGTACCCATAGGATAACGATCTTCGATCGTAAGCCATGGATTGGGCTCCATTTGTTTCATTCCCAATGAGATGCGTTTGTTTTCTTTGTCCATTTCGAGCACGATTGCATTTACATAATCGCCCACTTTGAGGATTTTACGTGCATCGGCAATCTTCTTTGTCCAAGACATTTCAGAGATATGGACCAGACCTTCAACACCCGGTTCGATTTCAACGAAAGCACCAAAAGACTTGACGCTCACGACTTTACCCTTGATGCTAGTGCCTTCGGGGTATTTGATTTCGATGTTTTCCCACGGATGAGGGACCAGTTGTTTCAGACCAAGTGAAATCTTGTTTGTCTCGGGATCAAAATTGATGACTTTGACTTTTACTTTGTCGCCAATATTGAGCATTTCGGAAGGATGATTTACTTTGCCCCAGGACATGTCTGTCAAATGTAACAGGCCGTCGATGCCGCCCAAATCGATAAATGCACCATATTGAGTGATGTTTTTGACTTCTCCATCAAGCTCGGAATCAATCTGGATTTTGCCCAGAAGTTCCTCTCTCTTACCGGCGGCTTCTTCTTCCATCACCAGTTTGCGGGAAAGGATGATATTACGGTGTTCTTCATCAATACTTACAACCTTGAAACTCATTTCTTTACCGATGAATTGATCAAGATTGGGGATTGGTTTGATCGACATATGTGAACCGGGAAGGAAGGCTTCGATACCCATTACATCAACGATCATTCCACCTTTGACTCTGCGGCGGATAACGCCATTTAAAATGGTTCCAAGTTCATTTGCTTCTTTGATCTTTTCGATGTTCAGGATGAAATCTGCTTTCTTTTTGGAAAGAACCAGCTTGCCATCACCGCTTTCAATCTCATTGATAAAGACATTGATTTTGGTGTTGCGTTCCGGAATTCCACAATATGCAAATTCACTGATCTGAATTTCACCTTCAGATTTGAAGCCAATATCGACCAACACTGCTTTATCTGTGATATTTACGACTAAACCTTCCACAATTTGTTGCTTCTTGAAATTGGAAAAAGATTCTTCGTACATACTGAGCATATCAAAATGATTTTGCTCTTCCTGAGTCATTATCGGCTGTGGCTTCGGTGCAGGTTTCGGAGCTTCAGGCTCCTTCACAGGCTCCACTACAGGAACGATAGGTTCTTCAGGTATCACTGCTTCCACAGTTTCTGGCTCGGTTTCAGTTACTTCGGAGATTTCCTCCACAACAGTTTCTACATTCGAATCCACTGTTTCTTTTGACGTCGTTTCCTCGTTGACAGTGCTTTCTTCTTCTGTCAAACCGGTTTTGATTTCGTTTTGATCATGATTTAACATGATTCCTCCTTAAACAAAGGGATGTCCTCCATCTTACTTGCACTGGACATTTCCCCGTAGATTTCTTTGATTTTATTAAAAACTGATATTATCATGTAATCCGGTGTACTCGCACCGGCTGTCAAGCCTATTTTGCTCTTCCCGCAAAACATATATTCATGGATCTCATCTGCGGTTTCCACATGTACACAGGTGGTGACACAGGAACACAATTTTGCCAACATCTTGGTATTAGAACTGTTTTTACCGCCTATCACGATCATCAGATCGCTACACTTTGCCAGTTCCTTGGTAGCATCCTGCCGCTCGTTGGTGGCACAACAAATAGTGTTGAAAACTCGTAATTCACTCGTATTAGTGAGCAATTTTTGCACCAACTGCTTGAGGTTTTCCTCATTCTGAGTAGTCTGTGACAACAAGCCCAGCTTTTGCCACCGTCTCTCCCCTATCTCCAGATCTTTAGTCACCACCGTTGTGTCGTCATTCCCATAGGAGAGCATGGCGATGATTTCGGGATGCTGTTCATCACCCAAGATCATGATCGGATAAGACTCCGCCACCAAATTCGAAACTATTTCATGTGTCCGCTTCACATAGGGGCACGTGGCATCGATGATTGTATTTCCATTGCTTTGGAGTGTTTCCAACTCCTGCCGAGTGATGCCATGAGAACGAATTACGACCACACTATCTCTAACGCCACTGATGTCTTCCACTGCCACAATGCCTTTGGACTCTAAACTTTTGACAATTTGCGGATTGTGTATGATCGGCCCCAGCGTATAAATTGTTTTACCATCTTGCGCCGCATCCAAGGCCAAGCCTATCGCACGTTTGACGCCAAAACAATATCCGGAATGCTGAGCCAATCTTATGATCAAATATCCTCCACGGAGGGCAAGATGTAACTCAGGAGCAGATCTACTTGCGCATCCACATCCAATTTGGTTGTGTCGATCGGGATAGCATCATCAGCTGCTCGCAGCGGTGCAATCTCCCTAGTCGAATCATTTTTATCACGCTCTATAAGCTCGGAAAGAACTTCTTCAAATATAGAACTCAAGCCTTTGGATTGTAATTCTGTCCACCGACGTTGGGCTCGCACCTCAGCATCAGCAACCATGAAAAACTTAAAATCTGCATTCGGAAACACAACTGTTCCAATGTCTCTGCCATCTATTACCACTGCGCCTTGATTGCCTAATTTGCGCTGTAAGTCCACCATCTGGGTACGTACCACGGCCAAGGCAGAGATGTCGGATGCCAGTTTGGAAATATGCTCTTCGCGTACTGCATCCGTGACATCGACGTTTTCCAAATATATCCGATTGCCGGCTTGCTCGTTGCGAATACTGATCTCGATAGAGGCCATCATATCCGTGACAGCGGGAATATCCGTAATAGAAATCGACTTTTGGAGGGAGTACAAGGCACAAGCCCGATACATGGCACCGGTATCCAGATAGGCATATCCTAACTTTTGTGCCAGCAGTCTTGCTGTGGTGCTCTTCCCCGAAGAGGCAGGTCCGTCTATTGCGATTATCAATTTCTTCATACTTAATATCCCGTTTTCTTACTTTTTTTTTGCCCCAAATCAAGTCAACTCTTTTTTTCTATTTTTTGCAATTTCCGCAAGGGATTTGTGCTTTTTAATGATTTTAACCCCAGATTAAGTCCGCTGACTCCTCCCACCCATATTTTTAAGATGCCGATTGGCATCATCAGCGCTCGACATTTTCATCCTAATTGCGGAGCTCGAAGTGTTGACAAAGTTAGCACGGTTGGGCGAAATCCAATAGCGATGGGTTCGGAGCATTGCGCCAGCGTTACCACCTGTAAGGATGTCACATAAAACCGTCGCACTTCTGTTGCGATTCCCTCGTGGCGACAAGGGCTTCACGAGGGGTTCACGAGGGAGTCACCCGGGATTGAAACAACCGAGTAATGACCTTGCGCTCCCGGGGCGATTGTGATTTCGAGAATGGGCTGAATAAAAAACTACGATCAGACGTGAAACACTGTCGTGGATTAACAGCGAAATTACTTGACATTTTCCATACTTGAGATTTAGTAAAATAAAGGATGATTTTATGGTAGAACCTCACGCTAAGAATTTGCGTATTTTACGCTTGTTAAAACAAGAAACGAATACTGCTATGGGCTGTACAGAGCCTGCTGCAGTAGCTTTGGCCTGTGCTCATGCGGCTTCACTGGGAAGCTCTGAGATCGATCGTATCTCGGTGAAAGTGAGCCCCAATATCCTCAAAAATGGGATGGGAGTCGGGATCCCCGGAACCGGTATGATCGGGCTGGGAATTGCGGCTGCGCTGGGGTCTCTGATCGCTTTGCCGGAAAAGGGTTTAGAAGTCCTTTCCAATGTTTCTCCAGAGCTCTTGGAACAAGCTAAACAAATGCTCAAGCAGGTCGATATTAAGCTGGCGGATACAACGGAGAAAATCTGGATTGAAGCTTGCATATCCTCACCTACGGGATCATCCACTGCTATTATTTACCGTCGGCACAATTGGTTAATGCACTTGGAGCAAGATGGCAAAGTGCTATTTCACAAAGATTTGAATATCGAAACAAATACCGATCTGGTCACTTGTAAAGATCTCAAAGTTGGGGATTATTACACATTTTGCCAGTCTGTAGATTTTGCCGAACTCAGTACCATCAACCTTGGTAATGAACTCAATCGCAAGATTGCAGAACTGGGACTGGAGCAATCCTCCGGGATCGCTGTTGGCAGGACTATCATGGAGCAAATCCGGAGCGGAATCCTAGGTGATGATCTTCATCACTACGCCATGGCTCTCACTGCCGCTGCTACCGATGCCAGAATGAGCGGATGCAGCCTACCGGTGATCAGTAATTCTGGAAGCGGCAATCAAGGTCTCTCGATCACTTTGCCGATTATTGCCGTCGCGGAAAAGAGACATTGTGACGATGATAAGCTGTTCCGAGCCTTAGCATTGGGACATCTTGTCTCTGTGCATATCAAAAACAAGATCGGCGTCCTCTCCTGTCTCTGTGGCTGCCTTTCTGCTGCTGCGGGTGCTGCTTGCGGGATTGTTTACCTCCTTGATGGTGACCTGCGCCAAATCGAATATGCTATCAAAAACATGATCGGTAACACTGCCGGAATGGTTTGCGATGGTGCCAAAGAAGGGTGCTCACTCAAAGTGGCTACCAATACCAGTGCCGCCGTCCAATCTGCCCTCCTGGCCTTGGGAAATCTCTGTGTTTCCGGGAATGATGGAATCGTGACCGATGATGTGGATGAAACTATAGACAATCTGGCTGAGCTGGTGGGAACCGGCATGCAAAACGCCGACAAAACAATATTGAATATCATGATAAATAAACACAAGAAAGAGGTTTAAATGACGACCACAATCAATGGAGCTATGACAATCACTTTGGACAATATCCTCCCTCCCGTACCGGTGTTTGAGCCGGGTATCAGGCGCGCCCCAGACCGGGGATTAAGCCTGACTACAGCCGAGATTGCCACAGCTTTGAAGAATGCTCTACGCTATATTCCTACGGAGTTGCACTCCACCCTTGCGCCGGAGTTTTTGCAAGAACTCAAGACTATGGGCCGCATCTATGGCTACCGCTATCGTCCCCAGGGGCGTATCTTTGGCAAGCCGATCGAAGATTACAAAGGCATCACTGCCGCTCGTGGAATCCAGGTGATGATCGATAACAACCTGGACTTTGATATTGCCTTATACCCTTACGAACTTGTGACTTATGGTGAAACTGGGCAAGTATGCCAGAACTGGATGCAGTATCAATTGATCATGAAATATTTGGAGAATATGACCGCGGAGCAGACTTTGGTCATGGCATCCGGACATCCCTTGGGACTGTTTCCCTCCCGCCCGGAAGCACCCAGAGTGATTTCTACCAATGGTTTGGTGATCGGTAAGTGGGACAACCCTGAAGATTTTAAACGTTTAACTGCTCTCGGAGTAGCAAACTACGGACAAATGACGGCCGGGGGATGGATGTATATCGGTCCTCAGGGCATAGTCCACGGCACTTATATCACGCTGCTGGGTGCCGGCAGAAAATATTTGGGAATCCCGGAGCATGAAGATTTGGCAGGCGTTCTTTACATCTCATCCGGATTGGGTGGAATGTCCGGTGCTCAAGCCAAAGCCGTAGAAATTGCCGGTGGAATCGGGATCATTGCCGAGGTGGACTACAGCCGGATCGAGACCAGGCACTCTCAGGGCTGGGTCAATCGGGTATCCGCTGATTTGGCAGAAATCTTTGCTTGGGTCGCGGAGTTTCGCATTTCCAAACAACCGCTCTCAATCGCATATCACGGTAATATCGTAGATTTACTGGAATATGTCGATACTCACAATATCAAAGCCGAACTGATCTCGGATCAGACTTCTTGCCATGCCGTCTATGACGGAGGATACACTCCGGCAGGATTGTCTTTTGATCGAGGCAGAGAATTGATAATAAATGATTTAGCACAGTTTAAGAAACTGGTAGATCAATCCTTGATCCGCCACTTTCAGGTCATTAACCTGTTGACTGCCAAGGGCTCCCGCTTCTGGGATTATGGCAATAGTTTTATGGCTTCCGTATTTGATGCAGGGGACCATAGTATAGCCAAAAACGGCACCAATACCAGCGATGGCTTTATCTATCCCTCTTATGTAGAAGACATTATGGGACCAGTCTGTTTTGATTATGGTTATGGCCCATTC
>PHBQ01000100.1 GCA_002841975.1 Candidatus Cloacimonetes bacterium HGW-Cloacimonetes-1 | reverse complement strand
CTTCAAAGTATTGTTGATAGTCCCCGGACGTTCCAACCGACAAATCCTTCAGCTTGAATGAGGCGATAATATCATCGGATTTACGGGGATGTTGGACGTACACAATCTGGGGAATCTGAGAGCCAAAGAAAGTCATACTGCTTCTACAGTTGATAAAACCCTTTGATAAACCTTTGGAGACCATGTATTCTTTTGACTTGTCGAGGATGTAACCCTTGGCAATTGCACCAAATGTAATCTGCATTCCCAAAGGTTTGTAGATGTGATCTTTATCAAACTTAATCTTACTAAAACCTGTATTGACTAAAGCCGCTTTGATAAGACTGGAATCAGGAACAACCGGATCCTCTGCGTCAAATTTCCACAGATCAAAAACAGGTTTGATCGTGATATCAAATCCACCTTCACTAAAGCGATAGAGACTATCTGCGATCATGAGCATTTCGTAGGCATCACTGTCCATAGGGAATGAGGTCTCTGTGGAATTGTTTACCAAAGAAATCCAGCTCTCAGGATTCCATTCATCAAATTTCTGCTGCATTTGCTTGATAAATGCAAAGACATCATCTACTTGCTCGCCTACGTTTTTGTCCTTCGAACTAGCAGATATTTCAACGATAGTATCCAATAAATACTGTGACTTTGTTTCTGTATACTCTCTGGTAACATATCTTACTATACCGTAACTGATGACCAAGATAAGGATGATGAGTGAATATATTTCTTTACGTGTCATGATATTCCTTGTACTTTAGCGTTGGTATTCCAATAACTCATAGTCGATCAGAGTATAAGTATAATCTCTGATCGCAAACCATGTAAGTGGTATTGTAACCAGCAAGCCAAACACGAACAATAATAAAGCCATAACATTGATGACTCCCAAGACAAGTACCATTAGGTATATGTTCCAGCGCACATCTTGTAAGTGTTTCATTGATAAACCAATAGCCTTGTAAGCGTTAACATTCAAGGTCTCGCATATCATTGGCACTGGTAATAATATAGCTGCCCAATAGTTTAGCAGCACTATCCATACCAAGCTGAGTATGGGGTCGCTACCAAAATTTGGGAGACCAAAACAGATAATGTAAAACAGTACATACGTCAATGACGAGATCAACGCCAACATAAAATATCGAGGGTACTTTCTGAATGTGGTAAAGTACTCCTTTATTGAAATCGAATATCGATTTGAAGTCCTGATCCCACTAAAAGCCATTGCGATGAATGGAATGAATAAACTGTATGCAAATGCTCGGATCAACAGGTTTTTAACAAGTTGAAATCCCGAAACAGCTTCTTGGTTCAAGAGACCATTGAACAGCCAGATTAGCAAAACGGTAGGCAATATACCCAAAATAATGCTTGCTCCAGCAGCAGGGATATTCACGCTTTTCTTTGCAGAGAAACGATCCCAAGTCTTCTGTAAACTTTTCATTGATGATAAGTCTTTTTTGATCACTTCTGTTTGAACTCCGCAGTTCACACACCATAAATCGTGTACTGCCAGTTTTGCGTTACAATGCTTACATCGCATTTCATCTCCTAAGGTGAAAATTATTTCCCAATTTACACATCGTGTTATTTTGTCAATCTGCTAACACTTCGACCACCCGCAGGAGGGGCATTTCAGACATCCTTCTAAGTGCTCAATGGTAGTTCCACAATCTGGACACAAAGCTGCAATTGTTTTATCTGTGAAGAGGGATCTTGTTTTAGTCTCCTCAAAAGAAAATTTTAAAGCAGTCATGTCCTTGTTGTCCTGAAAATTCACAAAGCTATCCAAAGCCTGTCCTACAGCGTCCGCACAAGAGGTAATCATCTTACCTTTGTGCCACATCGGAGATTGACAACGAATCCCTTTGATCTGTCTGATAATAGAATCAATTTTGATATTGGATCGCAATGCAAGCGAGGACAAGCGAGCAATAGCTTCCAATTGCGCAGATGCGCATCCACCAACTTTTCCCATTTGCACGAATACTTCGCAAGCTCCCTGATCATCAGAATTTATGGTGACATACATGTGCCCGCAACCTGTTTCCAGCCTTTGAGTGATACCATGAGTAATTTCAGGGCGATTCCGCGGAGCTACTTTTGTTTCTTTTTCTTGGGGAGTGGGGGAGCCGGAGTTGAGAACTTGATTTTCGCGACTACCATCTCGGTACACTGTGAGACCTTTGCAACCAAGCTGATAAGCTAATTCATAAGCTATCTGGATATCATCGATAGTGGCATCTTTACAAAAATTGATTGTTTTACTAACAGCATTGTCAGTATACCTTTGAAAAGCTGCTTGCATTCGGATGTGCCATTCAGGAATAATGTCATGAGCGGTCTGAAACACCTTTTTCAGATCATCGGGTATTTCTTCCATATGTGCAATAGAACCCTGCTTTGCAACTTCTTCTAAGATTCCGGGGCTATAGAGACCTCTTTCTTTGAGGGCTTTTTCAAACCACTTGTTTACATATAACAGCTTTTCACCGTCCATCACATGCTTTACATACACAAGTGAGAATTGTGGTTCAATTCCACTGGACGTATCTGCTATCATACTGATAGTGCCGGTGGGAGCTATCGTAGTTAATGTGGAATTGCGGATGCCTTTGGTTTGAATATCTCTGATAAGCGGATCCCAATCAAATTTGTCGTTCTCACGAATCAGTTTTCCGGTCTCGTAGATACTACCTGTAAAGTTGGGAAACGAACCTTTAACTTGTGCTAATTGGATAGATTTGCATTTGGCTTCGTAATCTATAAATTCCATAATTTCAGCGGCAAAAGCTATGGCTTCTTCACTCGCATAGGGCATTCCAAGCTGGAATAAACAATCTGACCAACCCATGATCCCAAGCCCTATTTTCCTGTTTCCATGTGCCATCGCTTCTATTTGGGGCAAGGGGAATTTTGATTGGTCAATTACATCATCGAGAAATTCCACACTATCGTGAACCACTTCCTGCAATTTAGTCCAGTTAATGGTATCACCTTCGATCATGATACTCAGATTAATAGAGCCCAAATTACATGCTTCATTGGGCAGTAATGGCTGCTCTCCACATGGATTAGTAGATTCTATTTGTCCCAACTGAGGAGTAGGGTTTGCGGTATTGATTCTGTCCAGAAATACTATTCCTGGTTCACCGTTTTTATAAGCCATCTCTACAATAAGCCTGAATACGTCTTTGGCTTTGATTTTGGAAGTAACTTCATGAGAATAGGGTGAGACTAATTCATAATCAGCATCTTGATAGACTGCCTGCATGAATTCTTCTGTCAAGCCTACACTGATGTTGAAGTTCGTCAGATCGTTTGTGTTTTCTTTACAGGTTATGAAGTCCATTATCTGAGGATGATCGACATTGAGGATTGCCATATTGGCACCACGTCGAGTACCACCCTGTTTGACGGCATCAGTAGCTGCATTATATACTTTTAAAAACGATATCGGACCACTTGATACACCATTTGTGGAACGTACTCTTGCATTTGATTCACGTAATCTGCTAAATGAAAAACCAGTACCTCCGCCACTTTTATGGATCAACGCAGCATTCTTGATAGTTTCAAAGATGCTATCCATACTATCTTCTATGGGTAGCACAAAACAAGCGGACAATTGCTGTAAATCATTCCCGGCATTCATCAAGGTTGGGGAATTGGGTAGAAAATATCCTGAATCTAAGAGTCTGTAGTATCTGTCATATTTTTCTTGGGAACCTGCACTGATATTTTCAGCAACTCTGCTGATCATTGATTCCCAAGTTTCAATGGTTTTCCCGTTATCGTCTTTTTTGAAATACCGTTTCTCTAAAACGACCTTTGCATTATCGGTCAATATCACATGCCCTCCTAGACCAAACCAAGGATAGATCTGGCTTGCTCTGGGCTAGCAATCGGTCTGCCAATTTCTGTGGCAATTCTGGACATTCTGGCGACTAACTGAGCGTTTGAGTCCGCAATAATTCCTTTGTGATAAAAGATATTGTCCTCAAATCCGATCCGAATATGGCCACCCGTGGCCATGGCAATCATTGAGGCTGGGATATGCCATCTGCCAATACCTGCTACAGCCCATGTAGCTGTTGGGATCTGCTCCATGAGATGATGCTTCATATATAGCACATTTTCCGGTTTACCACTCATCCCGCCAGGTACACCTAAGACGAACTGGACGTGCAACGGAGAATGTACGATGCTGCCATTTTTAACTAATTTTGCCACAATGTCGATCATACCGGATTCGTAAACTTCAATCTCTGGTGCCACCGAGTATTCTTTAAAGGCTTCAGCTAATCTGACTATATCATTGGGATGATTGATAAAGATGTCATTCCCAAAATTCAAGGTACCTGCGTTTAATGTCCCCATATCAGGTTTCAGGCTAAGTGGTGCCAATCTTTTTTCAAAAGGTTCTCCTACAGCGCCACCGGTACTGATCTGAATAATTACATCCGGAACAGCAGAACGTATTGCATCGATGGAATCTTTGAATCTTTGCAGACGCTGGGTAGGAGTTCCATCATCCTCACGTACATGAAGATGGATGACACTTGCTCCTGCCTCAAAACATGCTTTGGCATCTCTTGCTTGCTCTTCGGGTGTAATGGGTAAATTTGGCTGATCTTTACGAGTGGTTTCAGCTCCTGTAATCGCGGCTGTCAATATTAGGGGTTCCATGGTATCCTTCCTTATAATCTAAAATTCAAAAATATTCGAGGTTGAGATTTTGAGTCTTACTGAATTCTCTTGCTGAGAAGTCGTCATCTATCAATAAACCAACTTTCAAAGAGCTTTACTCGTTTCAAGATGGTCAATTCCTGCAGTAATATCCGGCTGGCTATTTCCGAGAATTTCTCTTCGTTATCGCTTACATAAAACACATTTGTGCCGGGTTGTCCATCACTATCCTCAGGTAAAAAACGCTTGAGATAATCTGAAATGGCTTCTGCACTATCCACCAGTTGCACTTTATCGCCAACAACTTTTTGAATAGTCTCCTTTAGCAATGGATAATGAGTGCATCCCAAGACCAGGGTATCGATATCTTTGCCATGAAAGAACGACAAGTATTGTTCGGCAATGTCAAAAGCAACAGCATGCTCGTGCCAACCTTCTTCTGCTAAAGGCACAAACAGAGGACAAGGGTGCGAATAAACTTTGGCCTTTGGGATCATTTCCGTAATCGCTTTGGTATAAGCATTACTCCGTATAGTTCCCTCAGTACCGATCACACCAATTCTATGGTTTTTGGAGCTGATGACCGCTTGTTCTGCACCGGGCTCGATTACTCCAATGATCGGAATATCTGTCAATTTCTGAAGATAGGGTATAGCAACAGCAGAGGATGTATTGCAGGCAACAATTAGTACCTTGATGTTCTGCTGTAGTAAAAATCGGGCATTTTGTATAGAATACTCGATAATTGTATTGGGAGATTTAGGCCCGTAGGGTACACGGGCTGTATCCCCAAAATAGACTAAGTCTTCTTCCGGAAAATTGTCTCTGATGCTTTTATAAACGGTTAAACCACCAACACCGGAATCAAATATACCTATTGGCTTCTTCATTATTTCCTCTTGGGTTTCCTGCTATGCCCCTTGCTAAAACTACGTTTTGGGGCTTTGGTTGTTGAATCTGTTTGCTTGTTACTTGCCTGATAGTCATAAGTATGAATGTGTGAATCAGCATCCTGTGTCAATTCAAAGTATATATCATCACTAACATCCATTACCTGAACTATTACTTTATCCATCAGTTGATAATAGTCTCCGCTTCTTTTGTTTACTAAACGAAGTTCAGTATCTAAAAAACTCCAAGCACCACCTTTGAGACCGGATATCTTGAGTACACCGTTAATGGGTATATCGTTCAAGCGCACAATCAATCCGTTGGAGTTCACACCGATCACCAGTCCTGAATATGTCTCTCCAATTTTATCCTTCATATATGTGTTGTTGTAAACCCTTCCAACATCTCTCTCGGCATCATTTGCTATGATCTCTTTCTCAGAAGATACCTCTGCATAGTGTTTTACCTGCTCTGTACTGAATTTCACAGTATTGGTTTTACAAACATACGTTTTGCACAAGTGATGAATCACTAAGTCACATAGACGTCTGATGGGAGACGTGAAATGAGTATAATTCTCTATTGATAGCCCAAAATGACGTACGTGTTCAGTGGTATATTTCGCCTTCATCATGCTACGCAGCACAATCCTATCAAAAACAGTGTGATACTCTGGCGTCGGCATTGCCAAGAGCACGGCTTGAATAGATTTATTCAAATTCTCGCGGATCGGCATCTGGAGTCCGTAACTGTTTAAAGTATTACCGAGTCTTTCTATCTTTTTATAATCCGGATCTTCATGAATCCGATAGATGGAGACAGGGGAGAGCGAAAGTAGTTTTGTGGCGACAAATTCATTTGCCAACAGCATAAAGTTCTCGATTAACTTGTGAGATTCTGTTTCTTCAGATAGATTGAATCTCTTGATAAATCCTTCATCATCATACACATATTCAATTTCAGGCAAGTCAAAAAAGATGTACCCGGCGTCTTTACGGATTTTGGTTAACTGCTTTGATAACATTCTTGATTCATTGAGAGCAGCAATCAGTTCCTGTGACAAATCAGTCTGCTTACCGTCGAATAGATCATCTACTTCTTCGTACGCTAAGCGGAAATCGGAATGAATTACACTCTCGAACAATCTCTGACGAATTACTTTCCCGTTTTTATCCAGAACACTGTGCACTGTCATCGTGAGCTTGTCTTCATTGGGGCGAAGACTGCAGAGTTTATTTGATATTTTTTCCGGGAGCATGGGAATCACTTTTTTGGGGAAATAGTAGCTATTACCGCGATTTACAGCCTCAATAAACAGAGGAGATTCCGGTTTCACATAGTGGGCCACATCGGCTATGTGAACATATAGATCCCAACCGTTATCGTTTTTAACAATTGATATTGCATCATCATAGTCTTTTGCCGAGGCCGGATCTATCGTA
Organism: Candidatus Cloacimonetes bacterium HGW-Cloacimonetes-1; assembly: GCA_002841975.1. Lineage (GTDB taxonomy): Bacteria > Cloacimonadota > Cloacimonadia > Cloacimonadales > Cloacimonadaceae > PHBQ01. The sequence continues at coordinate 1,912 of PHBQ01000100.1, read as the reverse complement.
AATGTAAATAGCTTTCGATAGTCTTCACGCCCTTTCAGGTCCGCATCGGTAATCTGTTCGCTCAAGTTTAAAGCGAACTCAATCACTTCCTCCGGAAACTGCAGGGGCAATTGGTTTTGACGGATGACTGCCAATACTTCTACTTCCGGATTTCCTGATTCACCCAGTATTTCTGTGACTTTACCGGTTGGATTTTTAGCAGTTGGTCGATTTCCCCAGTTACTGACAGTTAAAATCACCTTTTTGCCGTCATACTCCGGACTGGGAGATATCACGTCGAACCAATTGTGAATCTTGGGGTTACTACAGATAAAGTAATATCTTCCATCTGAAGACTTTATGTCACCGGCAAGATTATCGTTCGCGCGGCTAACAATCCTGCGAATCACACAGTATTTAGATTTCCCTCTTCTAAGAAAAGGTTCAAACAATACTGTATCTCCGTGGTATGCATTGAGAGTATCTTCGGAAGAAACAAAATAATCGCCCCCGGTAGTTTTCACAAATGCATAAGAGTAGTTTCTGGCTAGCGGGGTTGCATCGAATACACCTTCCAGCAGTGCAGAGCTTCTTTCAGCTATAGCTTTTAACGGTTTAGTCTCAACCGGTTTCAGCCTGTATTTGCTACGTTCAGAAATCAATTTATTGGCTATGATCAAATCCTCAAGCACTACCCGAGTTTGATCACGTTTATGCTTTGGGATACTCAATATGTGGCATATTTCGCTCATTGACAAGGGAGTTTCCTTGTGGCTTTCCAGTAACTGTAAGATGGTTTTATAAAGCTCGCGATTTTTCATAGTACTTCCTTAATATTGCTTGCCAATCTTGTTTGAAAGCAATTCGATTAGAGCGGCTTGCTCTTCCCGTGATGAAGAGAAACGGATCGATTGACCCCGAAAAGAGTCCAATCTGCGTGGCATCTTGAACGTGCTAAGCATTACGCCGTATTTATCCTTATAAAAGCATCCAAAGTCTTCGTACTTGCGTTCGACTTTTACAAACATATAGTGGATTACTATTTTGTCTTCATAAAAATCATAATCTGTGATGATGAAGTAGGGAAGAAGGCTACCGAGAATCAAGAGCATGCCCCCAAAGTAAAATATAGGGTAGTTCCACGAAATCACAGTAATCTTCCACAATAAAAGAGATAAGAATACCAGGAACAGAACTAAAACAATGCTAGTTAAAGGCCGTTCCACCAGAGGGCAAGTTCTCCATGACAAAAGTGGCTTAGGAGACATTTTGGACGATCTCCCGACACTTTTCGATCTCTTCTTTAATCGAGAGTATATACTTAAATGACTGGGATGTAGAATACTTAGATCCCAAGGTGTTTGCCTCACGCAGCATCTCTTGCACGATGAAGTTCAATGTCTTCCCTATATCAGAATTATCACCTTGCTTGATCGTGTTTCTAAAAGTTTCAATGTGGCTATGAAGTCGTGTTATCTCTTCCTGTACATCATACTTATCTATGTAGATTGCAAGTTCTTGTACAAGACGCTGCTCCATATTGTCCATCTTGTGGTTAGTTAGCAGTTCACTTATTCTCTTGTTCATACTGGAGAACAGATCTGAACGGTAATCCTCCAGAGTGCCTTCAATGCTACCCACAGCCAGACTAATTTGTTCCATGGACTCCACTAATACAGTCTGAATTCCTTCACCTTCGGTGCTCATAGACTCATCTATTTTCACCAATGCTTGGCTGATAGCGCTGTCTAACAGTACTTTCAGATCTTCATCTTCTTCCAGGTTGTTGGCATTTTCGATCACACCAGGCTCGTTGAGCAGAAACTCAACTCCGATCTTTTGATCCAGATTGAGGATATTAACTGCTTTATTCACTATTTCGTAGTATTTCTTGAGCTTTACCTCGTTCAACCGCACCTTGGGCTCGCGATGG
>PHBQ01000099.1 GCA_002841975.1 Candidatus Cloacimonetes bacterium HGW-Cloacimonetes-1 | reverse complement strand
CGTTAGCCCGCCGCAAGTGAGGGATCACGATCGATCCACCCACGATCAAAGCGATAGAAAAGACCTCCTGAATTTCTGCATCAGTCACTCCAATATGATAGCACTGATCCAGATGATAGCGGATACAGTCGTCACATCGCAGCACCATTGAAGCCACCAAACCCAGCATTTCCTTGGTCTTGGAGGGTAAAGCTCCATCACTGTAGGCAGCAGTATCCAGATTGAAGAAACGCTTCGTGATCAAATCCGCCTTCTCCAGCGTCAGCTTGTTCAAGGTCTCCCGTTCCTGCTGAAATTCATTGGGCTTCATTGATAATCCTTAAAGATCGAGATAGATCTTTTTGATGTCTTCACTGCTAATCTCGAAAGGATTGTTACTCATATTCCTACTACTGAGCACTTCGGGGATTCTGGTGTCCATAAAGTCCGGTGTGAGGTGGATATCGATCGACAGTTGCAAAGCCTCGATCCATTCAAAGAATTTGTGCTGAGATATCTTCATTTCATGAAACAGATCCTTGAGTTCCGCTTCGACAGCCGGATAATACAATTCCATGATGCCTTTCATCACAACACCATTCGCCAGGCCGTGCGGGATGCCATAAACACTGGTCAAAGGATAGCCGATAGAATGCTGCAAAGTCGTACTGGTATTGGCTATGGTCATACCTCCATAGAGCGAGGCACGCATCATCTCTGCACGGGCAATCAGGTTCCCAGGTTCATTCAGTACTATAGGCAAATTTTTATAAATGGTCTTGATCCCGCTAAAAATGTTCGGGTAAAGTAGTGGATTGCGTTTGTTTGAATAAATCCCTTCCAGGAGATGACTCAAGGCATCAATACCTGTATTCAGAGTGACGGCATGAGACATACTGAGGGTATAGCGGGGTTCAATAATAGAGAGGGTGGGATAGGCTAATTCGCTGCCAAATCCTGCCTTTTTTTGGGTTTCAGGATCGGTCAAAACTGAGTAGGGAGTGACTTCAGTACCGGTACCGGAAGTGGTGGGAATTGCTACGACCGGGAACGAGTGGGAGAATAAACTGGTATCATACATATTGGTCTTATCAAGTTTATTCGCCGCAGTCAAGGATATTGCTTTGGCAGCGTCAATGGGGCTACCGCCCCCAATGCCGATCAGGAAATCGCAATCGTGGATGGCAAATTCTGTCGCGCCATCCAGCACTGTATCAATTGTGGGGTTTTCAATGACGCTATCAAATATATGCCAGGCAATGTTATGGGCTTTTAGGATAGCAGTGACATCACCCAAAGCACCGGATACTATTGCGGATTGCTTTCCGGTAACAATTAAAGCTTTGCGGCCATAGCCGATCAAGTATGGTGTAGCACGGGTAAGAGCTTCTTCAGCAAAGAAGACACGGCAAGGAAAGTAATACATAATCTACTCCCAACTATTATTGTGTAAAAAGCAAGTTATTGTGACAGCTATACGCCTGTCAATAGTTATTTTATTGCATTAATGCGAATGCGACTCCAGTGATATCAGCGTTAGTGTTTTGATGCAGATCGCCACAGTTTCAGGCTTTCTATCTCATGATGATTTTGGCAAGCTTGACTTCCAGGTCGGCATTCTTCAGGCTCTTTTTCCAGTGGGCACGTAAGCGTAATTCCGGAACCAGTTCCTTGCTACCGCAGAGGACATAAGCCTCGCTGGCGGGACATTTCTGCTTTAAAAAATCTCCCAGTTCGTTATACAATTTGATCGTGGAATCCGCACTGCCGATGCGAATACCATATGGTGGATTGGTCACGATGCAACGTTCACCGTGGCGGGGAATATCCTGAAAGGCAGTTACCTCCAGTTCCACGTTTTCTCCACCCGGGAGCTTCATCAGATTTATGCGAGTTGCTTCAACGTTTTTGGGATTAATATCAGAGCCATAGATCAAGCCTCGTGGCAATGGTATTATCTTCGAATCATCCTGATCTTTGACATTTGCCCACAAGGTCGGATTGTAATCCGGAAGGTACTCGAGTCCCTTGTCCTGCCGCAAATATCCCGCAGGAATGTGGCAATAGCGCATCAGAGCTTCCGCCAGAATTGTCCCTGATCCGCACATGGGATCCAGCAACGGCTTTTCACCTTGCCAACCCGATAACACAATCAACGCTGCTGCCAGTGTTTCTTGCAAGGGAGCTAAGTTGCTCATGACCCGATATCCCCGTTTATGCATGCTGATCCCGGTGAGATCCAAAGAGATGGTAGCGAGATTTTCACGGATGTGAAGATTGAAGCTGATATCCGGCTTAGTAGTGTCAAAATTGGGACGCTGGCTATATTTATCACGAAAGCGGTCGCAGATTGCATCTTTCAATAGCTGCCCTGCATAGAGTGAGTGCTTGATATTACTGTCACTGACATTGCTATCGATGCTAAAGCTCTGATCCGTGGCAAAGAGCTGAGTCCAGTCGAACTGCTTATATGCGTAGTTATAGAGATCTTTGTCACTGAGACACTTGAAAAATAACAGCGGTGCCAGCACCCTCTGCACAAGACGAGCACTATACACGATGTGATACAGATTTTTCTGGCTGCAGCTAAACTGCAGTCCCCGCGGTACGATTTTTAGAATTGTAGCACCTAGGGCAGTCAATTCCGTAGCGGCGTGTTGCTCCAAGCTACCGGATACTTGGGCAAAATATTTGTTGTCTTTTTGATATTCCATTGTTTCCTCTTCCGCATTTGTGTTATCGGGTGATTTTTTGTCAATAACAAACTCTTACTTGACTCTCAAGCGTAGCAGAGGCGATTCCCTCGTGACTCCCTAGTCGCACCTCGGAATCACGAGGGAATTACGAGGGGATCTCGACAGATTGGTATAAGCAGTATTTCAGAATTCCATTTACAAAAAAGCCTCACAAATTTCTGGTGACACAGAATTGTGGAGTTAATGCCGAGCACTAACACCCACGATTTACAATAGTACTGATAAATACTGAGGAGAACAATAGTATGAACGAACGAAAATACTCAAATCCGGCGGTGGTCGGTCTGGCAGGATTTTCCATCACGACCTTGATTTTACAGTTTCACAATGTCGGCTGGTGCGGACTGGGTCCTGTCGTAGTCATGGGCTTGATCTTTGGTGGTTTAGCACAGCTGATCGCAGGATTTCAAGAGCATAAAATGGGCAATAATTTTGGCTATAGCGCTTTTACGGCATATGGCAGTTTTTGGTTCGGATTGGCACTGATCTTTTTGCTCAATAACTTTGAAATATACAAGACCTCTACTACCGATATGGGATGGTACTTAACTGCATGGATGATCTACACACTGGTGATGTGGGTAGCATCCTGGAGAATCCACACGGCGATGGCTTTCACATTCTTTACGCTGTTCTTGGGATTTTTCCTCTTGGTACTTGGTCATTTTGGAGACCCTGTATGGAATGTAGTGGCCGGATACGAACTCATGGTTTGTGCCTTTAGCGCAATGTATATGATGTTTGGCAATATCGTGAACGACTTAGCTGGAAAAAAAGTCATTCCTTTTGGCAAGCCCTGGGTAAAGTAAGAAATAGTTTAACACAAACTCTGTACTTAAAAGGTAGGATATTGCTCATATCCTACCTTTTGCATTATAGCTTCGATCCGTACTGAACGGCTTTACTCTTTAATAGAACGCTATCGTCATCTTGCGGTAATTGATGCTGAAGGGTGCTTTGGAAAGATAGGCATAGCCCAATACGCCATCCACTTTGGGCTTACTCTTGAGCTCGGAAAGATCACAAAACGCAAAACGCATTTCTCCCCCATCATGCTTGCCTATGGTATTTTTGGATAATACTCCGGTCTGCATTGGGACCACTCTGTTATCAATCCCGGGTGTAGCTTGTTCGGATGACTGGCTTATCACTTTTTGGAGTTTGGGGAGATGTTTGACATCGACCAGATTTGCCTGTAGCCCTAAGTCGATCGCTACTTTCATGGACTTACCCCCGATCTTGGCTTTCACAACCGGGAGCATGGCACCCATGCTAAATTTGCATTGTACCACAGGCTTACTGCAGCGTTCCGGCTCCATGTATTCACCCTTGTCGTTGAGCAAAAAAAGCTCGATCCTACTCTGGTTGTAATCGATCTTTGTTTCAAAGGCGGATAGTTCATTCAAGCCTATTGATCCTAAAATAGGCATTCCCAATTCCGTTTCCCAAGTAGAGAAATCTCCGGTAGTCAAATTCATGCTGAGATAGGTGCCGGCTCCCCAAACAAATTTCTTGGCTCGCATCAGACCAACCTTAACCTCGCTCTCCGGATCACAAACAATCACATCTGTCAACTTGTCTTCAAAGTATTTGCGATTGAGTTCCATGGTTGCTGAACCATTGTCGAGGATAAAACTGCCTTTAATTCCATCTATCTCACCGTCCAATAAAATGATGCCCTTGTGAACAGTGATTGCAATATCCGAGTACTTGTTTCGCAGTAAGTTCAGGTTTGTCTTGGCTTGTTGGGCTTTGAAATCAAATAGTGAAGTATGAGTAATCTTGCCATTACCATTGGTCCAAAAGTAAACCTCATCAGCCCCCATATCTGTAACCAAGATTACGGAGTATTTGGTTTCACTACCATCTTTGATGCTATTTGTTACCAGATATGCTCGAAATTTGTACTGGATATTGGGGAATACTTTGCCGAGAATCATGCTGGAAATCTCTGGCGAGTAATCCTGAAAGTAAAATTCCGGAGCCAGTCCTTCGGCTGCAATATGCTGGGCTTTTTTATTCCAACCCTCGATAAACTTGTCTATTGATCCTGGGGTATTCTGTTGGGTGGGTACAATGGCTATCAACATACAGAATGCCATCATAAATAAAATAAACAATACTACGCTCTTCGTTTTCATCGGTTCCTCCTCTAAGCGTTTATACTGGTCTGTTCTTCATCCAAAAACGGCGGATATAATCAGTGTATGCTGCCCGCTAATACACTGAAAGCCACCCACAAAGGATGGCTTTCAACAACTATATGATGTTACTTGATTTTGATAATCTTGGTGTTACTAATGTCTCCGCCCTGCTTGCTTCTGACGAAATAAATGCCGACGCCAACGTCTTTACCTTTGGTATCAGTCCCATTCCATACCAGTTTTTCTCCGCTAAATCCGGACATCCTGTACACCAATTGACCCTTGAGATTGTATATACTGAGGTCGATCGGGAGGTTGGATTTGCTATCCGGTACCAGATTAACTGCAGACGAGAAAGGACTAGGGTACGCCTTCACTCTTAGGGCTTCTGACACATTTTGGATATAGTCCTGATTTGAGGTATATGTATCCCATGAGTAATCTATTCTTTCGGCATTAACAAAGACATCCCAATCATGATATTGGTTTACTATGTGATCGGGGTTACCATTGGCATCATAGTAAAAGAGCTGCATCTCTGCATCTTCCCAGCCTCCGGTATTATAGCCCTCGGTTAAACGTGATGTTTTCTGGAGTTGTTCATTGTATTGATAGGTATAACGATAGTCGTATACCCACTGGATTCCGTCCCAATAATAGCCGGTTTGCCCGCTATACATGCCGGGGAGTTCAAAACTATCGTTGATATACATCAATGGCACATTCTTTGCTATGTATTGGATAAGATCTGCCCCCGTCGAACTGTCCTGAGCATGATAGAAATAATCTGTTTTACTGTCATTCATCCAAGAGCTGGAGTCCGGTGAGGCTTCGCTGAATTCTTGTACGATCCTGCCAAAGTTGTCAAACGTAAAATGTGTTTGGGTTACTTCATCGTTACGGTTGGGTTCATCTCCGCCGGAGTTCCAATTGATAACCATGAAGCTGGTACCCTCTCCATATTCGATATGTAGCCGGGATACAGGCTCCCAGCCCGGCTGTCCATTCTGATAGGGAGAATAAGCGTAAAGATGGGTAAGCCTGTTTTGATCGTCAAAGACTGAATTTGCCATAATCATCGGTATATAGCCATCAGCCTGGATGTAGATGGTATTGGATGTGACGTATCCGGCAGCGTTATATTCCAGATAGGCGACCGTAGCTGCTGGAATCCATACTCCGTTCTCAGTATCATAATAATCACCATGCATGGAGTCCACATTCGCTGGATATGTAGGGTTGTAATACGGTATCACCCTCATTTCAGCAATCCAAGAGTCTCCGTCCCAGTAGCTCTGCATCTGTTGAGCAAGCCGATATGGCCTGAAACTATGTAACGAAGACTTGATTCCGTAGCTCGATTTGCAATCAAAAGCACCTGCAAAGATAATCACAGGCAGCAACATTAACAAGAATGGAATTACTATTTTTTTCATAACTCACCTCTGGTAAATTTCTATAGATAAAGAACACTGAGTGCCATTGCTTGTCAAGAGAAATTGCAAACATCATCTTTATTGCCGTTTTAGAACTCAGCAGAAAATTATACTGCTCGAGTTTAGGGATCTAATACCATCGGTGTGGTGGGAGTTGAACTCGAATGTTTAAGCTAAATCGACATGAGCACCATGTGTTATCAATCCCTTCAATACTGTGTGAATAACAATTTATTGACAAGAATGTACCCATGCTCTCCAATGGTAGCCATCAAAAAAAAGGTGGAGTATATGGTATGCAAGGCTATCCTAGGCGTAACTGTTAATAAATGCACTATAGAATCAATACGGGCGCAGATTCAAGCATTGAATACCCTAAAAGAGACAAATCCTCCCTTGGCTGTCAAAGGTTTGGAAGCCATCCATAAAGACGGAATGGATCTGCTCTCGGGTGATGAGCAAATAGATTTTATGCTCCTCTATAGCAATTGTCTATTTACCGTGGGGCAATTCACCGAGGCCATTGAAGAACTCACGTATGTGATTTCTCTTTGTAAAAAGAGTAAACTCAAGACACATAGATTAGGCTTAGCATATCAGAGGTTAGGCGTCTGCTTGATCTACCTCAGTCGAATACAGGAAGCGCACTCCTTTTTACGCAAAGCAGAAAGACAGCTCATAAAGTATGGTACACCAATCCATGTCTTTGAGTTACTGATGAACATGGCTCATTGCTACAGTGCTCAATTTCAGTATGACAAAGCCCTTGAAAATCTATTTACTGCCGAGTCCATCGCCATGAAAGAGGGTACTGCTCGTGAGAAGCACTTAGTCACTTTGGGACTGGGGAACGTCTATACGGGGTGTAATGATCTTCCAAAAGCCACCAAGTATTACATCCTCTCTGCAAAGCACGCTGATGAACTGGAAAACGAAGGTTATAGTGCTACTGTCAAATCGAATCTTAGCAGAATTTATTCAATGAACGGGGAACACGAAAAGGCGTTACCCCTTGCACTGGAAGTCATTGATATATACAAGCGTTACAATAGAGTACATCTAATGGCAAGCATGCTGATGAATATCGGTATCATCTTAAATGGACTGGATCGTCCTGCAGAAGCCTTGGAGTATTTTGAGCGTTCTGCAAAACATCTACCAGAAGCAGAAAACCCTCATTTACATATCAGCACATTGATGAATATCGCAGATTCTTATATGAAACTCGACGATAACAATAAGGCTCTCAAAATCTTCAAAATCGCTGTTGCCAAAGCCGAAAGCTATGATATGCAGGATCTGCTGGTACCGATTAATCAGCTCATTTGCAGGATTTACGGGGATCGAAAGCAGTGGAAAAAAGTCCTGGATCATTATACGGCTTCCGTGAAGGCAGAAACGGCTATCTGGTCGAATGAAAAAGAAACCCAAATCCAAAATATAGAGCATGAGTTTAACCTGCGTCGGCAAAAGCAAGAGTCCGAGATTTATCGCCTCAAAAACGTAGAATTGAAAAAGAAAAACAAGCTGATTAATGAGCAGAAAACCCAGTTAGAAGCCGCCTTGGAAGAGCTGAAACAAGTGCATGATAACAAGACTAAGCTATTCTCTATCGTCGCTCATGACCTGCGCTCACCACTTAGCAGCCTCTATCAGGGTATAGAGCTGGCAATAAATTCTGAGATACCGGATGATGAGATTGACGACTTTATGGCAGAGCTTCACAAATCGGCATTTCAGGTTTATTCATTGACAGACAATCTGCTGCGCTGGGCAGGCAAACAACTGACATCCATTGTCAATAACCCCCAGAACGCTTTAATCGTGCCTTTGTGCGAAAATATTGTCACTCAACACCAGCTTCTGATCAAGGCAAAACATATCCAACTCCGCCAGCATTATGATGCCCTACTGCCGGCATATGTCGATCCCGGTTTATGGAGTGTCGTCTTTCGTAATTTACTATCCAATGCCATCAAGTTTACTCCCAACCATGGAACTATCAGCATCGAGATAGAACCAGTTGACGGCTTTTATCAATGCACTATCAGCGATAGTGGGAGTGGTATTGTAGATGTTCAAAATATATTCGGATCCAAAAACCTAGGCACTTCAAACGATTCGAAACGAGAATCCGGCATCGGACTGGGACTGGTCTTAGTAAAAGAATTTGTCGAAATGCTTGGTGGAAATGTCACGGTGTCATCTTTAGTGGGTAAGGGTAGCAGTTTTTGCTTTACTTTTCCTATAGGGAATAGTGCTACTGGAATTTCCGACTAGGAAACCGCTTAAATTTACGAAGGTGGGAGAGTTTTGATCGTGCTCCATCCGATTTTTGTGATGAGAGGTATTTCCAGATGTGAGATCAACATCCTGCTTCGCAGGGAGATCTCAATATTGGTGCTTGACAAATATCACAGTTCATTTATCAGAGAGAAAAAGAAATGAAGAGTGCTATATGCCGCTTTGGGAAGTAATTGCGCACGGTAGAGTACAAGGTGTCGGCTATCGCTGGTTTGTCTTTCATTGCGCTAACCGTTTCGGATTGAATGGATATGTCCGGAATCTCCGTGATGGTACTGTGCAAATAGTGGTGGATACCGAGCCTCAGCTTTTACATCAGTTCTGCCTAGAGATACGTAACGGCAGTCATTATGCCACCG
>PHBQ01000098.1 GCA_002841975.1 Candidatus Cloacimonetes bacterium HGW-Cloacimonetes-1 | reverse complement strand
TGGTAGTTTTTGCGCAGAAATAGAGCGTAATAAATGTCATGGAGTGAAAACCTTAGATGAACAAAGAATTTGTGCGTCCCTTGCTTTTGATTATCGTCACGATCGTTATCATTGGTATCATCGCCAGCATCATCCCCGCTTGCGACAAAGGAGCTGTACCTATTAAAAAGATGCACTGGTTCGACAGTCTCTCCCGGCTCGGAAAGCCGCAAGTCAAAGCCACGGAGCTTGCCACTCGGGACACGGTACGTTTTGACAGCGATCTCTCACCCCTAGATCAGTTTCGCAAAGAACTGAATGGCTACCAAAAGCGTCCCAAAGGGTCGATCCGCATTGCCTATTATGGTGATTCCATTATCGAGGGAGACCTCATCACCGGCATGTTGCGGCAGAGTTTCCAGACCAATTATGGAGGTAGCGGGATAGGCTTTATGCCGATCACCTCTATTGTTTCAGGATTTCGCCACACGATTAAACACAGTTTTTCCAAAAACTGGGAAGCGGTATCCTTTATGACCTCCGGCAAGCCAAACCTGGCACTCGGGATCTCCGGATTTGTATTTATCCCCCGCAATTACTACGTGGTCGAAAAGTCCATTGAACCCACCTTGGATACCTTGGGAGTAGATACTACGGCTGTAGCAACAGAAACCAAAGCTCAGAAATCCAACAAGAAATACTATGTCAACACTGCCTCTTGGGTGAAGTACCAAGCTTCCGATATCCCGGGTGGTTGTGCCCAGTTTGATCGGATCCGCTTGTTTTACAGTAATGCCAAAGATTCTTCTTATGTCAATTGTTCCCTGGACGGACAGACCGCGCAAAGATACAGTTTGCGCTCCGGAACTGGAGTGCAAGAATTGGATTTGAGTGGTGCCAACCCCGCAAAAACTGTCTATCTGGAGTTTAACCCTTTGGATCCAGTCCATGTCTATGGCGTGTCTTTGGATCAAAACAGCGGTTTATTTGTTGACAGTTTTACTATTCGCGGTTATTCGGGTATGTACTTTGAGAGAATACCTCAACACATCCTGAGCGGCTTTCAGCAAGCTTTGGACTACGATTTGGTGATATTGCATTATGGAGAAAACGTCTCCAACCCCAAAATCAGAGACTATGGCTTTTACAAAAGAGGAATGATGAAGACCATCGCCCACATTCGCTCTGCTATGCCCGGCGTACCGTTATTACTGGTCAGTGCGCACGACCGCAGTCTCAAGATCGCTGGAGAGTATCAAACCTCTCCCGATATTCCCAGTCTCATCAATTCTCAAGCGGAAACAGCAAGAGAAGCAGACTGTGGTTTTTGGAATTTGTTTGAAGTAATGGGAGGACTCAATTCCATGGTTACTTATGTAAAACATAGCCCTCCATGGGCATCTCCGGATTATACGCACTTCAACCGCACCGGTGCAGACCATATAGGTTCATTGTTGTACAAGGTGATTACTGATAAACAATGACGTATCGTGATATCCTCCGATCCCTGGTACTCTTGATATCCTTTGGATTTCTGATCTCACTTACTTTGAGTGGTGATCCGGTCATCGAAGATGAAATCAATCTCACTGAAGAGGAGTATCCCCGACAATTGGATACTCTGGAGGAATTTATCCAGAGCTATTATCTGTTGCTGGATAGCAAAGAGTATCTGAACAAATACAAATTGGTAGATCATGAGAAAAACGTGATTCAGAACGATGCCAACAACTTAGATCCATTTTACCAAAAGCTCCTGGAACTCCGTAACGGAGTCCGCACCAGAGTCAGCATTTTCCAAATCGGTGACTCGCATATTCAGTCCGGATACTTTGCCGGAACCGCCCGTAGTTCCTTGCAAAAATATTACGGCAATGCCGGCAGAGGGCTCGTCTTCCCCTGGCGTCTGGCGGGCACCAATCAACCGGACGATATTCGCATCACTTCCACCTCTCCCTGGAACCGTACCAACGTGGAAAGAGGAATCTGCGGTTATGGTATCTGGTCACGAGGTACTGGTAACCTCCATATTCGCACCAATAACTTCTTTGGCCTGGACAATAGCTACAACAAAGTGACCCTCATCACAAAAGAGAAAGAGAACTCTTACAACTGGACTCTGAGCGGTTTTGACGAATTCCCAAATACCGAGATCCAGAGCTTTGACGAGCAAGCCATCTACCAGCTCCAGTGGAACACACCCGTCCGCGAACTTGCATTGCAATTTAACGCTACAGAAGCCAACGACGTCGCAAATCTCTACGGTGTGATCTTGGAAAAGACTGTTCCCGGTCTGCTTTATCATTCTGTGGGAGTCAATGGAGCAACCTTTGATAAACTCTCCAGAATCGAAGATTTCTTTGCCCAAATCCGGCTGCTCAATCCTGATCTGATTGTAATCTCTCTGGGGACGAACGATGCCCAGGGACGCTATCGGAATGACTATTTTGAAAAGCAACTACGCACTTTTGCAGCAAGTGTCAAACGCTATTCGCCCAACACTCCTATCCTGTTTACACTCCCTCCGGATTCCAATAAGGGTGGGAAACACAATGCAGATCTGGAAAAGATGGATAAAGAGATCATCGACTTTGCCAAAAAGAACCATGCTGCATGGTGGGATCTCTCCGATCTGATGGGGGGGAAAGGCTCCATTCGTCAGTGGCGCTCTGCCAGTCTTGCCAGTAGCGATCTCTTACATTTTACGCCCAAGGGCTACATGCTCCAGGGTCATTTATTTTATCAAGCACTGATAAAAGGATACATGAACTATGCAGAGTCCAAAAGGTAATTTTTGATGCAGCAATATCTACAATGGTTTGGCAACATTATCCAGTACAACCCCCAGGCACCTTTACTGTTCAATAGTGTATTTTTCCTGTTTTTCTTTGCCCTCATCCTCCTGTTTTATCCCCTAATTGCAAACCGCATCCGGGTCCGTACCTGGTACCTGATGCTATTCTCTGTCTATTTCTATTACAAGACAAGTGGCCTTTTTATAATACTCTTGGTGCTCACCTCGCTGATCAACTACTGGATCGGCGCAATGATCTATCGAAGTCCGCGCAAAAGCCACAAAAACCTCTTGATGTTGATCAGTGTATTGTGGAACCTGGGGTCTTTGGCATACTTTAAATACACAAATTTCATCCTCGATACCATCAACCAAATCAGTGGTGGCAGCTTGCCCATGATGGATATCATCCTCCCGGTGGGGATCTCTTTCTTTACATTTCAGACCATGAGTTACTCCCTGGATGTATACTATGGCAAGCTCAAACCCTTGGACAGTTTTATCGATTTCACCTTCTTTGTGTCGTTTTTCCCGCAATTGGTGGCAGGTCCGATCGTGCGTGCTTCCTACTTTATCCCCCAGATCAACAAGAAACTATCTTTGGATCAGGATACCGTAGCCAAGGCACTGGTCTTGATCTTTGCAGGGTTGATCAAAAAGGGAGTCGTGGCAGACTACATCAGTGTGAACTTTGTGGAACGAGTATTCGAGAGTCCAGGTCTCTTTTCCGGAGTTGAAAACCTGATTGCGGTCTATGCCTACGGCCTCCAGATTTACTGCGATTTTAGCGGATATTCTGACATTGCAATAGGTTTGGCAGCCCTCATGGGCTTCTCTCTGCCTCTCAATTTTAATGCACCCTATACCGCCAGCAGTATTACCGACTTTTGGAGACGCTGGCATATCTCGCTCTCCACCTGGCTACGGGACTATCTTTACATCCCGCTGGGTGGCAATCGCCGGGGTAAAGCCCGTCAGATCCTCAACCTGATGCTGACGATGCTGCTGGGTGGCTTGTGGCATGGTGCATCCTGGAACTTTGTGTTTTGGGGTGGTCTGCATGGCATAGGACTGGCTTTTGACAAGTTTTGGCTATCGCTCAAGATAGCAGAGACCCGCTTCATGAAAGTCATCAGTACTATTATCACATTTCATTTTGTCTGTTTTTGCTGGATCTTCTTCCGGGCGCGTACTTTTGACAGTGCATGGTTGATTATCAATCGCATATTTACGGAGTTCAAGGCACCTCTCTTGTGGCAGTGGATCGACAAATACCGCATCGTGGCGATCCTGATAGGAGTGACATATCTCTTCCATTGGTTACCGCAAAAGTGGTCACAAAAGATAGAGCTTGGTGTCCGCAGGTTACCCCTGGTCCTGCAATCCACTGTCTTAGCCTTTGTAGTCTGGATCTTGTTCCAGGCTCGTTCTGCCGACATTCAACCCTTTATCTATTTCCAGTTTTAGGAGGTAATCCATGGAAAAAGTATTTGTAATCGGTCACAAAAATCCCGATACAGACGCTGTGTGTGCCCCGTATTGTTATGCTTGGCTCAAAAACCAAATCGACGAGAGGGCTACATATATCCCTGGAGTATTGGGTAACCTCAATGCCCAAACGAAGTATATATTTGATCACTTTGCTGTTCAAGCTCCGGACTTGATCCGAGACGTCTATCCCAAAGCCGAGGATGTGATGCTAAAGAGCCTGATTACCATCCACGAAGATGATCCCATCGGCCTGGCTACTCAATTGATAGACCAGCGCAAAGTTCGCACCATCCCCTTGGTCAATAATGCTGGAGACTATCGCGGACTGGTGACCATGCTGGAACTGGCAGATTATTTTATGCCAAAGCACTATGAATCCCGCCCTCTTTACAATCTCCGTCCCGAGAACTTTAGTAAAGTTGTACCAGGGAGATACTTGAAAAAGGGGAAGGTAGAGGAGATCGAATCTCCCTTGATGGTGAGTGCCATGGCATTTGACACATTTATCAGTCGTCTCAACGACAGCCTCGTAAACTCCCAGTACCCGGTGTTGATCGCCGGAAACCGACGCGACATCCTGGAATATTCTCTGCGCCAACAATTTCCCGCCATCATCATTACCGGTATGGGGAGCGATGATTGTGAAGGCCTCGATATCAGCCAATTTGAAGGTTGGATCTACATTTCGACTGTAGATACTGCGGAGACCATCCGCATGCTGCGTACCAGTATTCCCGCCAAGGCAATTGCCAATAAACAGCTTCCTTTTATCAGCCCCGATACTTACCTTACGGAAGTCAAACGAGCTCTGATGAATCTGGATTATCATGGTATAGCCGTTCTGGATAATGACAAGTTAGTAGGATTGGTCACCAGTTCTTGCTTGATCGATCCTCCCAAACACAAGGTTATCATGATAGACCACAACGAGACCAGCCAATCTGTCGAAGGCATCGAAGAAGCAGAAATCATAGAAATAATAGATCATCATCGTTTGGGTTCGATCCGAACGCAGAAT
This sequence comes from Candidatus Cloacimonetes bacterium HGW-Cloacimonetes-1, assembly GCA_002841975.1. Classification (GTDB taxonomy): domain Bacteria; phylum Cloacimonadota; class Cloacimonadia; order Cloacimonadales; family Cloacimonadaceae; genus PHBQ01. Next base: position 3,751 of record PHBQ01000098.1, on the reverse strand, counting down.
CCGATTTATGTCTATGCTCGTCCCCTGGGCAGCTCTTGCACACTGGTCTTTCAACATTTCCAGATGAACGAAATAGAACCATCACCCCAGATTGCGGGTTTGTTACTCTCCGGAATCCTCACGGATACCATCATCCTGCGCTCTCCTACGACCACTCCTGAGGATGTCTTGGCTGCGGAAATCCTGTCACGTATTGCGGGACTTGATCTTCAAGAATGGGGCAAAGATATCTTCCGCCACGCCGCTTCGTTAGCCGGGACCAATCCGGATGAAGCTGTGGCAAGTGATTTTAAGATATATACTGAATATAGTTTCAGAGTGGGAATTGCCCAGATGGAAGTGGTAACCCTTTCGGATTTGGATCAGTTTGGAGAAGCCTACCTGGAAGCCGTCGATAAGGCAAAACACAAGTTCTCCCTGGACTGGGCGATGCTCCTGGTGACCGACATCATCAATGAAGAAAGTGTCCTGCTCACTTCGGATTTCCCCAATGCAGAGCACATCATGCGCTATCACAAGCATAAGGCAAATATGTGGGAACTACCCAGTATCCTGTCTCGCAAAAAGCAACTCCTTCCGGAGATATTGCGGGTATTGGAGAGTATCTCTCGTTAAAGACCGCGGATTCGATGCATGCGAGGCGTGTACAATTACTTGATGCCGGAAGCCTTCTACCGGGGTAATATGTTCTCCGGCTTTTAGCGGGAATGGCATAGAAAGATGCGGAGCTACGGAAAGCTCCGTTACGAGCAGGAACGGCGTCCTGCTCTACAGATGAATTTCTATTGTATGGTAATGATTCTCTCTATTTGAGGAGTGATCTCGAAAGCAATCCGGAGTATCCCATCGATGTATGTGACGCGGGGATTGTCCCGATCCATGGCAATATCCGGGAAAAAGATTCTGCGGTCAAAACTGCCTGCTTCGATCTCCAGGTTGTAGTAGCAGGAAGCACAATCATCTTTGCACAGATTTCTGTCTCCGGCAATACGGATGTACTCTTTGGTAATCGATAAACTGATCTCTTCCTTGATGACTCCGGCGAGTTCAGCCACGATGATCCAGTGTGTGGCGGTCTGATAGACGTCACATTTGGGATGCCAATTGTCGTCGATCGCATCTTCAATCGCTATCGGAGAACCGGTTAACGAGGACACTTCGCCTATTATCTTCAGCATTTCGCGCTGAATACCCATCAGGTTGTCAAAGACTTTCTCTCTCATATTTTCCTCTCAGATAGAGTTTTATTGTCGGAGCTTCGGAAAGCTCCGCAACGGAACAATCCTATATCTGCAATCCCAGACAGATGCTTTAGTGCTTTCACGGGCGAACCGCCGTTCGCCCCTACAGGGACACTTGCAGGTCTGTAACCCGAGTGTGATATTTTAGTACTCTGTGCGTTCCACAAAACTGTAAACGACTTCTTTGTTAGGCTGGATGTCTAACATGAAAGTCACCTTGCGGTTCTGATCCGTATCATAGGGCTTTTCGGAGGATATTATCTTACTATTGGGATTGAGCTGATACAACACACCAATACTCTTATTTTCCAAAGAATTATTACGCATAGTGACCTGGACTGTGCGTTCACTCACTCGCTGGCTCACGGTCTTTTGGTTTGTAACCATGGTTTTGCCCACAAGATCAAAGGCTTTGCCGGTCTTGATGCGCACCGTTTCGTTTCTGCCCGTATGATCGATCTGATCTTCGCCAATAAACTCGAGGTTGTTGTCCGAGTCCATTTTATAGACCTTGATCGTTCCCTTGGGAAGCGGTATTCCCATGCCTTGTTCCGCAGTGTTTTTGAAAGTAATGATACTCTGAACACCATCGCCAAAGAGATAATATTCATATCTGCCTTCGGCTTTGACGTCCTTGGAAGGGAAGAGCTGGATTTGCTTTGTCTGATTATTTGCAAAGGAGACTTTCTGATCCAGAGTGTACATATGAAAGTCGTGGAAAGCCTTTTCACTAAACTCAGGAGCTGCAGCATCGGCCATACTGTTTTCCATCATCGTTTGTTTTGCCATCCCACTTCTTCCACCGTAATAGTTTTGCTGGATTTTATTTACTTCTCCAGCGATCAGCTTTAGATTCACGTTTTCAAAGCCACGGCCGGATGTATTACCGATTGTCACCCAGGAATTGAAAATCAGCTTTTTCCCGTCCCAGATGGTGTTATAGGTCACATTCCAGCTAAAGCCACCGGTGAGATAGGTCAGTTGGAGGGGATATTTGCCTTTTTTGGGAGCTATCAGATTCCAATGCAAGGTTGGCTTGGTATAAAAGTTTGGCGGGAGTTCAGCCAGTCGTATGACCTGGACCTCCGAATTGGAGATCATCAGCAGTTTTTTGGTGCTGTTTTCGACTAATCCAATGCTTTGCCCATCAAAGAATCTCATCATGCCCACATAGTTGGACTGGTCTTTGGTAATGATTGCCACTTCCCGATCTATATATTTTAGCATGATCTGAGCTGTATTGGCGAGATCGTATTCGTAGTTTTGTTCCGCAACCACGATCGGATCTTTGAGTGGAGTTACGATCACGGAGGCAGATTCTATCCGGGAGGTGATTTGATCATAGTTATAGGCTTGGTTACCCTTTTCTAGATCTACTTCAAATTGAGAACGTACCAAAGACAGGTCATCATTGTAAATCGTCAACCAATCTTCTGCCCAGCATGCAGATATTGCGATGCTCAACAGGATCAAAACTAATGCAGATCTTTTCATGAAAAACTCCTATTGTCTTACTCCATTGCGTTTGAGATAGATTTCATACTGCTTCTTTTCCGGGGTTTGGCGGTTATTCAAATAGTCCAGTTTGGATTTGATAAAATTGGAGATTTCGATAAAATCCTTGTCCCGAGCTAAGCTTAAAGCAGTTTTACCCATATTATTTACCAGTTTTATGTCTGTATCTAAAGTCAAAAGCTCGTCGATACAATCCACATCTCCGGTCAGCACGGAATACATCAGAGGTGTCATTTTGTTTCTGTTTTGAGCATTGACATCAGCCTTGTTTTTGACCAGAATTGCCACAGTCTTACGTTGACGATAATAGGCGGCATACATCAGTGCCGTGGTACCGTCTGTATCTGCAGCGTTGGGATTTGCGCCGTTTTTGAGGAGCAGATTCAGCATCTTGGTGAGACCCTTTTCTGCGGCTACGATCACAGCTTTGTCACCCAAGTCATTAGCTGTATCGGGATTCATTCCCGCATCAATAAAAGTCTGAACGACATCCGAGTTATCTTTATCCACATAAATCAGGAAACTATCTACGTTAAAATCAATGCCGTCATTAGATAATTTATGCAGAGCTTTTTGTTGTTTGGTGAGGCTCTTTGCCCATGCTGTTCCGGTGAGGAGCAGCAATGCCACAATCACTAGCAGTGATGTTTTGAACGTCCTATTCATTTTTTTCTCCAATAGTTATCAGTCGCGGGGATCATTATAGGACTTTGCCTCTATGTCAAGCATAAAATACACCTCTGTTTATTACTTTATGAAAACCCTTGTGCCGGTGAGGAGCTTTCGTTGTGATTCCCTCGTCCCACGAGCGAAGCACGAGGGATTCACGAGGGGATCACCTCGGATTGGAGCATGGACAAACAGGGAGGGTTGAAAGGTCTGGTATCCCTGAGATTCTCAAATTCATTGACAAATAGCAGTTGTGTTTCTTGCTGTGCAACATGCATAAAATAAATCGTAAAAACACTCGACAAATCTTCCTGGGCGGTGTCCCG
>PHBQ01000097.1 GCA_002841975.1 Candidatus Cloacimonetes bacterium HGW-Cloacimonetes-1 | reverse complement strand
TATGCGGATGCCTTCGGAAATAGAACTGGAAGGTGCAAAACACCAAGGCAAATACATCGCCGGCATAGTCGCAAAACTCGCAAGATAGATTGAAAACACTGTTATATTGACAGAAGTGAATAAGACTTAGGGATCGTAGTCGGACTACAGCATCTATTTAGGTACTACGCGGAGAAGTTCGGTCTTCCTGATCCAGCCGCTGACACCATTCGGTAGCAGGATTAGGGACCATTCTCCGCTTTCTTTTTGGATATGGACGATTAGACCTTCACTGGCACTGAAGAGCTTGTTGTATTGTGTTCCAGCTCCGCTGTATCCATCTGATTCCGAACTGATGATCACGGCCTTGCTATTATGGCGCATGCGATTGTATTTTGTAAAAAGCATCACAGTGCAGGTAAAGAGCAGGATGGCACTGATCAGCGTAAATAAGACCGGCAAGCCCAATTCCTTTTCCCGATCATAATGGATCGTCCAATGTACCGAGAGTGCAAACAAGAGCAGTAAAAACAAAGCCAGTAATGCAAAACGGTTGATATTCAAAAAGTCGTACCAACGAAAGAAAAACTGCACCAGGAAAGCTCTCTGGGGATAGAGTGCTTTGTCTTTGCTGAGGTCCATCACAAAATCCAGATTGTTTTTGGCATCCGGATGATCGGATTTGAGATTGAGCGCACGCAGGAAATACACCGTAGCAACGCCAGTCTGGTTCAGATGATAATAACAAATGCCAATGTTGTTGTAGAGATCGGCATTTTGTGTGCCCTGCTTTTCGATCTGGAGTAGCTTTTGGATCTCGTTACGGTAATCCATACCTGGAACAGGAGCTGACTTGGAGACAATACTCTGGGACATAAGCCAGTTACATGCCATAAAAAGAACGATCAGCATCATTAGCTTCTTCATGGTTTGCCTCCTGATCCGCTAAGACTATCAAAGCCTTTGATGATAGCAATCAGGTTTTGCATATCATGTTCAATACTACTTGGCTCAAAAGCACCTGGCATATAGCGTACTCGCTGGCATTGATCCAAAAACGCTGTCAGACTACCAAGCAGTTCATCACCAACGGATTTTGATAGCAGTAACTCCAGTTTATCCTTGATTGGCAGGTGCATGGGGATGTGATATTTTTGTGACAGATAGCGCATCAGGCCTCTTTCCGCAAGCGGATAAAACTCCCCGGATTGCTTTTGAGCTGCGGTTCCGGCATCCCGCAGGTATTTCTTTAAAATCCGTTCTGCCTGGAGGTTGTTATACTTGATCGGATCACGAAACTGTAGCCTGTTTCCCCAAGCCAGATAAGCCGAATACAGAAGAGCCAGTGTGATGATCAGAACCACGATCCAATACCAGGCTTGGCGCATGAATATAGTATCAGTTCGATAACTGTCGTGTGGGATCAGGTCTTGAATCTGGGTCTGCCGATCCCGGGCAAAGAAATTTGTGAAATAGGAAAAGACATTGGCGGGGCGAATAACCAGATGTTCCCGTTTACTGCGAAAGCTGCGATAAACTCCGGCGGACGCATCAAACCAGTTGAACTCCAGTTCCGGCAGTTCAAAGCTGCCCTTTTCCTGAGGGATAATAGTGTAATAAATTGTGCGCTTACCTTCAGTACCGGCATTAAGGTTGTCTGTAATGACCGGCTCGGAGATCTGGAAATTGGTACTGGCGGCAAAGAGAGGTGCCGTAAACTGATTGTAATTTCCCTTTCCGGAGATCTGGAGAACATAGTTGAAAGCATCTCCCAGAGAGATATCCTTTGTATCCAGGTAACCGCTGACCGTGAAACTGCCAATGGCTCCGGAGAAATCTTCCGGGCGACCGTTCCGGGGCAAGGGCAGGACGTCAAAGTTCAGATCCTGGGATGCAATATCCATAGTACGTGTAGTAAAGTCGTACATCTTGACCAGTCCGGAGAGAGTGGGAGCTTTGATCTTTCCCACATTATTGGGTGATAACGCAATCCGTTTGATCAGAGAACGCTTATAGTAAGATCCCTGGTATTTGACGTTTTGAAAATCCAGGGTGCTGGGTTGCTCATAAATCTCTTTACCATAGCCTTCATAGTCCTTTTCATCGGTCAGATTGAGGGATGTAACTGCCTGATTGGTATAAAGGTAATAGGATACGACAATGGGCTCTCCCAAGTATACTGTACTCTTCTCCGGGATTGCATACAAAAACGTTGAGCCGGTGGAGAACTGTGGCTTATCCCAATGTGAGGGCTCATCATATCCCCAGGGGTCATACACATTCCCCCGTGAGCGGGGCGTCTGCGGGGGACTTGTGTTGGCTGCGACCACCTCGATCGAGACGGGATCTACCCTATAGCTGCTGTCCTCGACCTGGATATCGAACTCTGGAATAGTGATATTGCCTTGTTTGGTGGCGATAAAGATATAGGTAAAGGAGCGATCGATCTGCTTCACGGTGCGAAAATTGATCGAAGATACAGATGTCATACTGGTAGTGAAAACCGTCTGGAAGAGCAGGCCAGTAACTTTCGGGACTGAGGGCTCTCGCATGGCTACGATCTTGTCGGAACTGACTGTAACAGTATAGCGTATTTGGTCGCCAAGCCCTACCCGGGGCTTATCCACACCGGCACTGACGCTGATCTTGGCACACATCATGGAAGCCATAGTGAGTATGATCAATAGCAAAGACCATTGCTTTACACGAAGACCTACCACCACTTTCCACTACCTCCGCTGCTGGGTTGTTGTTCCTTGCGCCGATCATAGGATTCTTTTTGATCCAGAGCCTTCAGTTTGTTCATGATATCTTGATTTTCTTTGGGTTTGTCTTTTTCTTTGTCTTGGTCTTTTGGCTTGTTTTGCTCTTGCTTTTGTTGCTGCATTTTCAATGCCAGTTCATAGTTCGCCTTCACATCTTGGTCTTTGGGGTCTTTGAGGATAGCATTTTGATAGGCTTTGAGTGCGGATTCATAGTCTTTTTGCTGATACAGCATATTCCCCAAGTCATACCAATCCCCGGCAGTAGCTTGATCCGCATTTTTATTGATGCTATTGTTCAGAGTTTTGGCAGCATCGGCATACTGTCCTTTTTGGTACAGCGATTTTGCCAGGTTACGTTCAGAAAGATCATCATTATCGGTATTTAGGGAGTTACTGCGGTATTTCTGCTCTGCTTTGTCGTATTTCTTTGCTTTGTAGAGCTGAGAACCGTGACTATTGAGCACATTGCTGCGGTGCCACAGAAATTCGTAGGCCAGAAACAGCAGTAGTAGAATCAGCAAAATCGGGATCAGGAACCGCAGAGTCTTGCGGAGTTTAGGCTTCATTTTTGGTTCTCCGTACGTTGTGGAAGAGGCTCTCGATGATCAAGATCAGAAGAGCGATGAAGGCAAATATATGATATTGTTCTTTCATAGAGCTGATATTTTTGGAATAGAGCTTGGACTTTTCGGAAGCATAGATCCGATCCAGGAGCAAGCGAATCTCGTTCTGTCCCGGAGTAACAGCATAGAACTCTCCACCGGTAGCAGCAGCGATTTCTTTGAGCGTGCGCACATCCAGCTTTGTCGTAGCTGTTTGTCCACTGAAGGGATCCCGGATTTCTATCCCGGTTTCGGAACCTACACCCATAGTGTAGATCACGATACCCTTGGATTTAAGGCGTTTGGCTGTAGCGATGGCATCTGCTTCCAGATCCTCTCCATCCGAGATCAAGACCAGGATATGCTTACCACCGGCACTCATAAACGCATTTTGAGAGGCTTCCAACACTGCTCCGATATCCGTTCCGGGTTTGGGCACAGTATCCGTAGTGAGGCTATTCAAGATCATTTTGATGGATTCATAGTCATCGGTGAGTGGGCATTCCAAGGATGCGGCACCGGCAAATGCCATGATTCCCACCCGATCGGTGCTCAATTTGTCGATAAAGGATGCGATCTGGATCTTGGCACGGATCAAGCGACTGGGTGACATATCTGTGGCATCCATGCTCTTGGAAACGTCCACTGCGATCATGATATCCAGTCCCGCAGCATCAAATTCCCGAGCCTCAAAATCCCACTGGGGCCGCACTATGGCAAAGATGATGGCGACTAATGCGAGGATCAGCAGCGAAAGCTTGAGCGCACTAAAAAACTGAGAGCGTTGCCCCAGATAATAGGCAAAGAAACGGTCCTCCGCAAAACTGTGGAAGCGGCTTTTAAGCCGTTGATTCCAGCGCAGCAGCCCGTAAATGATCGGAATCAGCAGTAGCAGCAGATAGAGGTAATGTTGGTTGTACAAATTCATATTCTACTCCGGTAAAATCGGATACCACCACAGCTTTAGGCTTAGTTCCAGCATCAACAATACAAATGCCAGGCTCAGGAAAAACATAAACTGTTCCTGCCAGACATAGCGAATTTTGATGTTATAGGTAGTCTTTTCCAAGCGGTCGATCTGGCTCAGCACTTCATTCAATTGTTCGGCATCGGTTGCACTGGCGGCAGATCCGGTGCCGGTGATGGAGGCGATGCGATCCAGGGTCTTCATATCCAGTTCGATCAATACCTTTTGATAACGCATCCCAAAGAGCGGATCTCGCACCGGGAAATCGACATAGTTATTGGTGCCCACCCCGATGGGATAGACTTTGATCCCCAGGGCTTTTGCCATTTCGGCAGCGGAGATGGGATCGATCTCTCCCGTATTATTGACGCCATCTGTAACCAGGATCACGATCTTGGACTTGGCATCGGAATCTTTCAGCCTTGCCACTGCTTTTGCCAGTCCCAGCCCGATCGCCGTACCGCTTGCCTTTTCATTTACTTGCAGCTTTTGGAGCTGATCCAGCATGGCATTTTGGTCAAAAGTCAAGGGACATTGGGAGATCGCATATTCGGAAAAACCCACGAGTCCCAGGCGGTCGTTCGGCCGCTTTTTGATAAAAGCTTCTGCCACTTTCTTTGCGGCTCCCAGTCGGTTCTCTGGCTGAAAATCTACTGCCAGCATCGAACCGCTGACGTCGATCGCCATCACAATATCTACACCCTTTTGCTGATGATCCCGAACGTCCTCGCCCCACTGGGGTCTGGCCATTGCCACGATCAGGCACAAGAGGATGAGGCTGCGCAGCACCGGATAAAAGTACTTCCAAAGGCGGTTCCAGCCATTGATTTGGCGCAGCATGGCAAAGCGGTTAAAGGTGATATGGATCCGCTCCCGACCGCGCAGTTTCAGTTCCCAATACAGGTAGGCGGGGATCACGAGCAATGCCAGGAGCCACCAGGGCTGATAAAATCTAAGCATCTTGTACCTTCTGGGGGATAGACTGCATGATATAGGTCTGTAGCCAGCTTACGTGCTCGTCGATGTGGCTTTGTACTGCAGCATATTTGGCAAATTTCACTTTATCGCAATATTGCAGAAAGTCGATGACTTCTTTCTGGGATTCCGCATGCAGCGGATGGGCACGCAGATAGGCACGAATCTCCGTGGTCGTCATTTCGATGGCGTTAAAGCCGAGCGTATGCTCCAGCAGAGTTCGCAGGATCAGCGAGAGTTCAAAGCAAAACTCGATCGCTCTGTTTTGGGCGATCAGGTCTTTGGCGAGCAGTGCCTTCAAAGCTTCCAAGGCAATCTGCCACACGGGCTTGGACTCGATCACGACAGGTGCTGCTTCCTTTTCCCGCTTCAGGGCAGGGAGTACAAACATCATCACCACTATGATCACGAGGAGGATAGCGAGCCCGATCAGGAGCAGATACATCCACCATGCCAATTCCAGGGGGTAGCGCTGTACATGCTTCAGATCCCGCAAGAGCGTATCACCCGGAGCACGTACGGATTGGACGTTCACCCGGAACCTGTCGCTCTCAAAGCGGAGGGTCGTATCTCCCAAAGCGATGATCTGGAGCTGGGGAAAGCTGAGCGCACCTGTTTTGAGGGGTATCACCTGGAGATGGAGCCGTTCCGGCTTTCCGGAGACCTGTTGGCGGCCATTGGTCAAAACTTTAAATTCAGAGAGGCTATCGGGCACTATGGCTTTGCCCAAATCTACATTAGCGGAGAAATAGAGGTCAAAAACACTGCCCACAGTCAGGCTATCGGCATTTTCGAGCGTTTGAAGTAGTCCCTGCACCGGGTTTGCATAGCCCCATGTGAGGATAGTGGTCAGGAGAATTGCGAGTAGCAGGAGTCTCTTCATCGGCGGTTCCTCAAGGCTTTGCGGCGTTTGGCAAAGAAGCCACGCAATACCTGGCTGTAGGAATCTGAACTTTTGATGCTGAGGAAATCCACTTTCAGGTGTTTGAGCCGGCTTTGCAGCTGCTCTTGTTCTGCCATGACCATTCTATCGTATTGCCTGCGGATCAGCGGATTGGAACTATTGAGATACATGGTTTCACCGCTTTCGGGATCAATGATGCGGAGGATGCCGGCATTGGGGAGACGCACTTCGGCATCATCCAAAATCTGCATGGCGATCACATCGTGCTTTTGTGCCAAAATCTGCAACGGCTTGTCGTAGCCTGCATCCATAAAGTCTGACAGGATAAAGACGATACTCTTTTTCTTGAGGATGCGATTGGCATATTCAAAGGCGGACTTGAGGGATGTGCGCTGGGATTTGGGCTCCAAGTAGAGGATATCTCTCAAAATCTGCAAAGTGTGGTTACGCCCTTTGCGAGGGGAGAGGTATTTTTCCAACTGATCAGAAAACATCACCATCCCCACTTTGTCGTTGTTGGATAGTGCAGAAAAGGACAACACGGCAGCGATCTCGGCCAGGCGTTCCTTCTTCAGCATGCTGCGGGTGCCAAAATTCTGTGATCCGCTGATATCCAGCACAAAGAGCACGTTCAGCTCACGGGTCTCGCAGAATTTCTTGATGAAAGGCGTACCAAAGCGCGCGGAAACGTTCCAGTCGATATCCCGATAACTGTCTCCGGCCTGGTATTCCCGTACTTCCGCAAATTCCAAGCCCTGGCCTTTGAAGAGGCTATGGTATTCTCCTCCAAAGATGTCGTTCACCAAGGTTTTGGTATGAATCTCGATCTTGCGGATGCGGGCAATGATTTCGGCTGTGGTCTGTGTATGCATAGTTTACGGGACTTCTATCTCGTCAAATATACGGTTGATGATGTTCTCGGCATCGATCTGTTCGGCTTCTGCCTCATAGGAGAGCATGATGCGGTGACGCAGCACGTCCTTGCCAATGGCTTTGATATCGTCCGGGGTCACATAGCCACGATGCTCGAGAAAGGCATGAGCTTTGGCAGCGCGCGCCATATAGATCGAAGCGCGGGGGGAAGCGCCACAATCGATCAAGCCATTGAGGGCAGCCAGGCGCGGATAGCGTTCCGGATGACGGGTGGCAAATACCAAATGCAGGATATAATCTTTGAGCTTGTCTTCCATGTGAATCTCGTGCATCACTTTCCGCATGTTTTCGATATCGGCGGGAGTGAGGACCTGAGAGATTGCAATCGGCTTTTCATCTACCATGCGATCCATGATTTTGCGCTCTTCATCAAAGCTGGGGTATTTGATCTTGAGTTTGAGCAAAAAGCGGTCAACTTGCGCTTCCGGCAAGGGGTAGGTACCCTCTTGCTCGATCGGGTTTTGAGTAGCCATCACAAAGAAAGGCTGGGGCAGGGGATAGGTGGTGTCGCTGATCGTGACTTGACGCTCCTGCATCGCTTCCAGGAGGGCGGATTGCACTTTGGAAGGAGCGCGATTGATCTCGTCTGCCAGGATAAAGTTTGCAAAGATCGGGCCTTGCTTGGGGCTGAACTCTCCGCTTTTTTGGTTATAAATCAGAGTACCTGTGATATCCGCAGGTAAAAGGTCGGGAGTGAACTGGATACGCTTGTATGTAGCCTTCATCGCTTGGGATAGAGTGCTGATGATCAAGGTCTTGGCAAGCCCGGGAACACCTTCGATCAGAACATGTCCATTCGCCAAAATCCCGATTATCAATTTCCGGATAATCTCGTCCTGTCCCACGATCACTTTACCGATCTCCGCTTGCACCACGTCCAATACTGCGCTGCTATCCAATACACGTCGATGTATTTCTTCTATTGTCACATCTCCTCCTAACAAATTCTATATTTTACGATTTAACAAGGCTGCTCGGTATCGCCTCATATCCCGTTTGCACTATGGTATCCGGCATCAAGGCAATAGCTTGGATAGTGTGCTAAGTTTCTATCCATACATCACTACGGCTCTAATCCCCAATACACGGTACAAAGTGCCTGAGAATCTATACCATATATTACAGAGGTGCTTTTTACGTCAATAAAATCGTAAAATTCTTGCATGTAGCGGAGCTTCTAGTACCGGAGCATGTAGAGCAGCACGCCGATGCTGCTGTGCCGTACCGGAGCTTGCCGAAGCTCCGTCTCTTCCGTACCGGAGCTTGCCGAAGCTCCGTTTCTCTTTTGGGGAGGAATGGCATCCTGGGATTGCGTGCCGCTTTGACTTACAGTTTTCGGGTGCTGATCCGACTTTGACATTGTCCGGGATTCAGGTCATAACAAGCCTTGTATATAATGATTCCCGGCAAAAACTGTGGATGTAGAGCAGGACGCCGATCCTGCTGAATTGTGTCGCCCCTCCAGGGCTCAAACTGGGTAGGGTGCATGTTTCCTGAGGTTCCGCTGCGCTCCACCTCAGGCTATAATAGTATCACCTCTCCGAGGTTTAAAGGATTGCGAATAAACAGCTTAGGTATGCCTTCTCCCCTCGCCCATTTTGGGAGAGGGGGCGGGGGTTAGGGCAAAAAAAATCAGTCCTCAACTAACTGTCCCCCAATGCAATAACGTCATCCGACTTCCCAGCGTAGGCTGGGATCCAGTTCTTTTCAAATAACAAGGAAAGGCGCGATAATGCTATCACTTAACCGGCGTGTAGTACTCTCTGGATCCCAAATCGAGTTTGGGAAGGCGAAGGTCTCGGGGTTGGGAGTGATGTTTTCTGAATTCTTGTCAAGTCCTGATATAGTTGACAAGTTATGTCCGTCAAAGCGCCGACGTGCACTGTTGGAGGGTGCTCGTCGCTTTGACTTAACCTACGCTGCATAA
>PHBQ01000003.1 GCA_002841975.1 Candidatus Cloacimonetes bacterium HGW-Cloacimonetes-1 | reverse complement strand
ACTTATGGACCTTTGGGCTTCTGAGCACGGCACTCGCATGCCGTGTTATACAGTGTCGTCCTGCGGACTTAAGTGCAATCCTCCGGACTTTGTCAACAGCCTGCACCTCTCCGAGGTTTAATGGCGTGCGAATTAGATAGTTGTGCTATCGGAAGAATTACAGTGTCTTAGGCTGTAACAGCCAGAACGAGACAAGCTCAAAACGCAGGTGGCACTACTCCCCTCTCCCACAAAGGGCTAGGGAAGCACTTCGTGCGAATGCTACAGTTACACTACTGCTACACGATTCCCTGTCCGATCCCTGCACCTTCCTTAGTGAGATATGGCTATGATGTGGCTATGCCGCCCTATGAATCATGGGGCGGCATAGCCACATCATAGCCACAACTAAGTAAGTAAGCATTTGGCGCGGAGGATTGGCTTCCTCCGGCAACGGTCTTACAGCACGGATCAGAGTAACTCCATGTGTAACTTTATGCTATAAGAGCGGTTCACATCTGCTGTGACGATGGATTGAAGCATTTTTAGTATGGTTTATGGATTCGTTCGCTTAATCTATTCCCGCCCACCACCCCAATTGTATAGGGCTCCGCCCTACAACCCGATTACTCAACGGTCTCACTATGCAATTAACAGACGAAATATACAGATTGACAAATATATGAAGATTTGCGGATTGATTATACACCCTGCGTTAAACGAGTCGTAGCTCGCTAACAAAGAGATTATCGAAGGATTGTATATGCAAGTAACACGAGATATACAGCAGCAGCCCGCGGTGCAGCGATTATGCATGTATCTTATTGCTTACCTTAAGGCAGAAATCTGTGCGTAAATTGCATATTGCTCTACGCCCCATAGATATAATCTGTCTCGTGATTCTGGCAGCTTTGGCTGTAATGATCTTTGCTACCAATCTCAATACCCATCTCTATGCGGAAGGTTATTTATATTCGTTTAAATTCAATCCCGGATTTGTGAATGGCAACCCCGCTCAAACCTATTATCAGAAAATAGACAGTCCGGATCGCTACTTCAACTCCCTGAAAGACTTGTATATGAATCTCACGGGAAGGATAGTGCCGCATGGCTTGCTGCAGTTTCTCCTGCTCTTTGATCCCTGGGTCTTTGATCTGCTGAATACACTTGCCCTGTTATTGCTACCGCTCCTGATGGTTTTATGGGTGATGGGCAAGGAACGACGGCAGGTAATACCGTATTGGCTATTGTGCTTTAGCTTATTTTATTTGGCTGTTTCAGACACGATTCCAAACCTCTATTTACCGGCGTATAGCATAAACTATGTCTGGACACAGATTATCGTGCTGTGTGTATTGTATCCAGTGCGTTTACAGCTGACGGATTCCAAACCCGAAGAAAACAAGATCAAAGTGATTAGTATGATCTTTGTATTGGGCTTGCTCGCAGGTGACACCAACGAAGTAGTAATCCCGGGAGTTCTTTTGGCAATGGGTAGCTATGGATTGTATATGCTGATCATGCGGAAGCGGCTACCAGTATGGTATTATACAGCATTTTGGGGAATGATACTTGGCTATTTATTCCTCATTATTGCTCCTGGAAACTTCCAAAGAGTCAGTTTAGAGCCCCAATCTGGCAGCGGAATTCAGATGTTCACCCTGAATCTTCAACATCTCAAATCTATCATCTTTATGAGCCTCGGTACATTACCGGCATTACTGATAGCCTTTGTGAGCGTTTTTCGGTTCAAAGCCCCATGCCGCAAAGAGGATTGGTATCCTCTGGTTTTCCTTTGCATCATCTTGGGTGGCATCATTTTTACATTGCTATTCACACCGATCATGATGTCCCGTCTCAATATCCTGTTTGTGGGATTTGTGATCATGATCTGCTTATATTTTATGCACTACAGCCGGCTATCGGGACCGTGGTTTATCATGATCTGTTTTGTAATGATATCTCCGCTCTTGATGCTGAAGATGACAGCAGACAGCCATCGCATGAAGATGGCAGACCGCGAATATGACCTGTTTGTGAGCGAACTGAGTGCAGTGCAGAGTGATTCCGTCTTGGTCAGCCCCCGTGTCTTTCTGGACCCCCTCACAGGGAAGAATTCGGCACGTCCTCTCGCCATCTATCATCAAAAACACTACATTTGGGTAAAGGATGTCCTGGACAGCGCTTCGGTAACCCAGATGCGTAGTTTGAGCTATCGAGAGACAAAACCGAACCCACGCAGAGGTGTGGAACTGGAAAAGATCGGTTATCTGGATTTAAACGATTTATCCGGAACCATGTATATATCACTGAAACAGGATGAAGACCTCTATGATCCTGCAGATATTTCATTCACGGTCTATAGACTAAATTTGGATCAGCCGGTTCTCCGCAAGATCTACGAGAAGCTGCCGCAGCGAGTGGCAGGTCTATTGATGAGAGAAGAGCCGATGTATCGTCCCTATGAATATCGCAGGATAGGTTCCACGGTGCTCTATGCCATCCCCAGCAGAAAGATGGGAGATGGTATCGACTATCTCAGGATCCGGATGACAGCAAAGAATATCAAGGTGACCGACTGGTATTTGCAAAATATTCATTAGTGTGATCACAAGTTTCAAGTGTGCTGTAATATACAGATTGACAAATAGCGTACTTTGGCAATAATGCGTATCTACAAAGTTGATAGAATCATTTTAGCAAGGATAGATCAGAGATGGAAAAAAGAGAATTCGATATCTTCGAGCTTGTCAGAATAGTATTGGCAAACCGTTTGGCAATCATCATTTTAGTGATAATTTCCGGGATAGGAGCTGTAGCATATAGTCTGCTCACTCCGGAGATATGGAGTTCCCGTGCATCTTTTTATGCTGTAGGATCACAAAGCTCTTCCCTGCCTTTCAATATCCCCGGGATGGGCGGTTTAGCTTCCAAATTTATGGGAGCCGAGACCAATACCGATGCGCTCAATTTTGTGACAGTGATGCACTCCCGCACCTTTTCGGAGGATGTGATCCGCAAGTTTGATTTGATCCAATACTTTAAACTCACAGACCAGGATCCCCTCGGTAATATGGATGATGCTCTCCGCATGCTGCAAAAGATAGTCTCTATCGGTTATGGTGAAGAGTCAGGATTGATCACTGTTCAGGTCGAAACCAAAAGCAAAGCCCTCTCCAAAGATATCGTGGATTACTATCTGGAGAGGCTGGAAGTCTATAATCGGGAACAAAAGATCACCAAGGGTAAGCGCAACCGGGAATTTCTGGAGCAAAGAGTCAACGCGACGCGTGCCA
The DNA here is from genome assembly GCA_002841975.1 of Candidatus Cloacimonetes bacterium HGW-Cloacimonetes-1. Taxonomy (GTDB): domain Bacteria; phylum Cloacimonadota; class Cloacimonadia; order Cloacimonadales; family Cloacimonadaceae; genus PHBQ01. The sequence goes on along the minus strand of PHBQ01000003.1, from coordinate 54,792 downwards.
TCATTGATTCCCTTTTGCTGGCAAATCGGGATTTTCAGGTCAAAAACAATGCTATAGATCTCGAAACTCAATCCCAAGCTTTGATAAACTCGTATGCCGAGATCATTGCCAAACGCATGAATATTGATATAGAGATGGAGCTCGCCAAAGTAAATTACGGGGCAAATAGCCCTTTGATCGAGAACTTACAAACTCGAAAAGATGCAATGGTAAAGCAAATCCGGGAGTTGGAGACGAGCAATTCCGGACTCAAACCTCAGTATCAGATCAATATCTCCAATATTCCCAATCTCGCAGAGCAACTGGCACAATTGCAGCTGAACCTCGAAATTCAAAAGAAAGTATTTGAATTTATCTATCCCCAGTATGAGGCAGCACGTTTGGAAGAACTGCGTGACATGCCGTCGTTAGAACTCTTGGATTCTCCTCGGGAAGCTGGGCGTAGGGTTCGTCCCAAACGTGCTATGATCTGTATCATAACTGTGTTTGCTGCATATTGCCTGGGAGTCTTTTTAGCTCTGTTCAAAGAAATATTGCTCAATAACAAAACCCGAATATCCGAAGTCCGCAATTCCCTCAAAAAAAGCAATGAGCCTCAGGCATAGTCTATACTACCTCATCTTTGCCATAGCCGTGGCAGCGAGTATCATGACTGGGGTCCTGATGCAGGATTCTTCCATCAAGGCACTCGTGTTTGTGGTGGGAGTGTTTATGATCTGGATACTCGGGGCATCGTTCTATGGTATGACCGTGAGCAGTACTCTGATCATGATCGGCACATATTTTCTCAAACCTCTACACATGACCAATTATATAGCTATTGGGCTATTGGTAATTCTGTTGTTGACGCGTTACCTATCCGGTACCAGGAATAAAATGTACATTCCTTATCCGGTCGCCATGAGTGTATTGTTACTATTTGGTTGTATAGCACTTAGCAAGACCTATGTAGCTGATGGCAGGCTGTATTTCGTGTCTACCGTCATTGTCCCCATCCTGGTATTTGTGATCATCCGCAATGCGCAAGGATCAGGGCAGGATCTCTTGAACTGGATGCGGGTTATTGTGATCATTGCAACGTTTGTGGCAATGTATGGGGTGCTGGTGGCAATCCGCAATCCCATGGAACGACTTGGTTCCACATGGGCTACTGCGATGACTATCAATGGCTTTTATACGATTGCCTTTTTCTTTGCGATCGGGCTGAGCATCCAAACCGTGATCACGGAGTACAGATTATTGTGGGCAACTGCTGCGGTGATTATCTTTTTTGGAATGCTGTATACTTATACCAGGATAGCGATGGTGGCAGTACTGTTTGGGCTCTTTATGCTGATGCTTAGAGCCAAAAAAATGCGGCTCTATGGACTGATAGCGATGGGTTTGATGCCGCTGGTCATACCATCCTCTATGGCGCAACGGATAGCTGTAGGGCTCAGTTATGACTTATCAATTTTAATCCGTTTGATAGCATGGTACAATGCCATGATCTTGATTATTCAGCATCCCTTTACGGGGATTGGCTTTAGTACCTGGCAAGAAATATATCATGGAATCATGCCGATCAAACGACTCTATGCACAGCATGCGCACAATCTCTACATCAACTTGGCTTTGGAGATGGGTCTAATCGGGCTAATTGCATACTTGAGCATTATAGGTAAGACCTTGGTGAGTTTTTACAAAAAAATGGTCAAGCCCCAGAATGACATAGTGCAATATACTGTGTTGATTTCGGTTTTGGCGATATTGGTATCCTGTATCACCGATATATTTATCCAGCAATACCAGATCAGTATCTTGTTCTGGGTTACCCTCGCACTGATGTACAACAAAACAAAGGATGTGTCCGAATGCAAGACTTTAAACGCCTGATAGATATTGTCAGCCAACTGCGTGATCCCATTGCGGGGTGCCCCTGGGACGTCAAACAAACTCCCGAGTCGCTGGTACCAAACCTGATCGAAGAACTCTATGAAGTGGTGGAAGCCATTGAAGATCAGGACAGTGATTCATTGTCTGAAGAACTGGGAGATCTGATGCTGCACATCGTATTTCAAGTGCAGATTGCTGAAGAAGAAGGACGTTTTGACATGGTCCGGGTCTTAAACAAGATCAATAGCAAGCTTGTGCGCCGTCACCCCCACGTCTTTGGGGAACTCAGACTGGATGATGCAGATGCGGTCAAGATGAACTGGGAACGCATCAAAAAGGTGGAAAAGACTGAGCGCAAATCTGTATTGGAAGGAATTCCGCGTGCACTTCCGGCTTTGATCTACGCTCAGAGAACCCAGGAAAAGGCAGCCTCGGTCGGCTTTGACTGGCAAGACATCGCTCCGGTCCTGGAAAAACTCACGGAAGAGGAAGCAGAACTGCGGGAAGCTCTCGAGGAAAACGACGGTGCGCATATCCGGGAAGAACTGGGCGATATGCTTTTTACCTTGGTAAATCTTGCTCGTAAGCTCCATATTGATGCTGAAGCAGCACTCAAGGAAACTACGCGGAAGTTTAGTAAACGGTTCAACTATATAGAGGAGCATTATAGCTCCAAAGGTGAGGATATCAATGAAGCCAGCCTCGAAGAACTCGACGCCATCTGGGATCTCGCGAAAAAACACTAATCGCTTCCACAGTCTGCGTTTATACATCATATTCAGCAGTATCTTTATCTTTTTATTCTTTGCCATCTACACTCAAGTACTGATCCAGAATGCCAAAACCGAGCAGGAATATGTTCCTCGCCTCTTTGCGCAATACATAGCCTATACGGATAATTATCTCAAAAACTCCGAAAGGAATACTCAAGTCCTCACGGAAGTCATGGCAAACTATATTCACCTCACTACCAAGCCCAACTTTCAGCAGGAACTGTGGGACTATATCAGCACCGAGTTTATGCAAAAGAACCCTATACCGATTATAATCACCGATCCGGATATGGAGCCCACAATCTGGAACCATATCGATGTTTCTTCAGATACTGTTTATACCGAACTCTCGGCAAGCTCACAACAGTTTTTGCGATCCAGCATGCAAAACATGATTCAAATGCCTTTGATCGATGGAAACCTGCTGACCGGCTATGCCTACTATACGAAGCCGGTCTCCTTTGAAAAATTTATCAAGAAGATAGATTACTCTATCATCGTCGCAAACAGGAGTAAAACTCCGATGTATTGGCACAATGTCGATATCAATGAAGAAGGTGAATTCAATAGTCTGAATCATAGAGAACGTGTGCTACTACGTGATAAAACCACACAGATGACCGAAGTGCCGCTCAGTAATGATGCAGACAGCTTGGGATATATCTATTTTACCGCCTCAAATTCCTTGTCCCAGATCCGTTACATTGTCATCCTGGAACTTTTCATTGCACTAATGCTGATCCTCTTTGGCAGCTATGGATTGTTGCTGCTCAAACGTACAGAAAAGGATACGCTCTGGATCGGTCTTGCCAAGGAAACTGCCCATCAATTTGGGACACCGATCACGTCGCTGATGGGTTGGCTGGACTATCTGCAGGATAGCACGGAAGCATACAAGAGCAAGGAGAGCTTTCAGTCTATCATCAATTATATGACTACAGATCTCAACCATCTGCGCAATATTGCCTCTCGTTTTGGAAAGGTGGGGTCTATCACCAAGTTAGCCCCGGAAAACATTCACCTTTTGCTAAGTGACGTCGTAGAATATTTTAGTAAACGGATGCCCCATTTAGGCTCCAAGATAGAGATCTTCCTGATCAGCAAGGTCGAGAATCTGACGGTACCGCTGGATGTCGAGCTGTTCAAATGGACTTTGGAAAACCTCATCAAAAACTGTGTGGATGCTATGAGTACCAAAGGTGGGACCATTATTATTACAGCCACCCAAAAGGAATCGTGGGTCTATGTTCACATCCGGGATGAGGGAAAGGGTATCCCCCGCTCCAGATGGAAAAAGATCTTTGAACCGGGGGTCACATCCAAAGCCAGAGGTTGGGGATTGGGACTGAGCCTTGCCAAGCGCATCATAGAAGAATATCATCAAGGTCACATCAGGGTCTTGGAAAGTACCCCCAATGAGGGAACAACATTTGAAATTAAACTTCGTTATGATCCACGGAGGACAACATGAATTATGTTTTATCAGCAAAACAGATGAAGGAATTGGATCAAAAAACCATCGATGAGTTTGCTATTCCATCCCGAGTACTGATGGAGACCGCCGGCAAAGGCTGTGCAGATCTGATTTCAGATTGTTACCAAGAACATTTGCATGAAGAGATCGGCGTACTATGCGGAACCGGTAACAATGGTGGAGACGGTGCCGTAATCGCACGCTGGCTCTTTCAAAACAAACACAAAGTACGCATCTTCAAGATAACTGATGCTACCTCCAGCCCTGAAACGCAAGCCAATATGGAGATTTGTCTCAAGATGGGTATCCCGATGGTAAATGTATATGGAGAAGATGATTATCCCTCTTTTGAACTGGCAATTCAAAATGCTTCGCTACTGATCGATGCCATCTTTGGGATCGGCTTTCATGGTTCCGCCTCTAAATTTGTAAAAGGTATTTTCGAAAGGGTAAATCAAGCTCCGGCATTTAAAATTGCCATTGACATTCCCTCCGGATTGGATGCTGATAAAGGTGTCGCGGAAGATGCTATTTACGCAGATGCCACCATTGCTATTGACTCCTACAAACTGGGACACCGGATCTCAGATGGTCGAATGTACTGCGGTCAGATGCACAGAGTCCCCATCGGGATCCCAAGAAGCTATTATGAAGAAGGATCTCCAGTCATTGAAATCAATGATCTAAATCATAGCACGCCCCAGCGTACTCCCTACAAATACAAGACATTATATGGCAGAGCAACGATTGTGGCAGGTTCACCTGGATATACCGGAGCAGCATTGATGGCTTCGCAGGCAGCCTTGAGAGCAGGTGCGGGCTACATCATGCTCCTGCATCGTCCGGGTATGGGTACAATCTTTGAAGAACGACTCACCGAAGTCTTGAGTTTCCCCATTTTACATACCAAAGACCATAAGTATCCGGCTATGGCAGCATATTTGAAACAGCTCGAGTCTGCCAGTGCCATCCTGATTGGTCCCGGCTTGGGTATGGATATCTTTGCTGTAGATCTGGTAAAATACGCTCTGGAACATATCCGTGTACCGATCATTCTGGATGCCGACGCTCTCACCATTGTCTCCCGTAATTCGCGGCTTTACTATCATCTCGCGGATAAAAACGTACTCCTGACTCCTCACTGGGGAGAGTTTTGCCGGCTGGCAGGGATCGATTCGCAAACTCTCAAGGCCGATTGTATGGGGGAACTAGACAAATTTGTCCGTAAATACAATACCAGAGTCCTGCTCAAGAGCTTTACCACAATCTACCATGATGAAAACAAGACATACATCTCGTGCAGTGGCAATGATGGATTGGCAACGGGAGGCAGCGGAGATGTCCTGGGCGGGATCATTTGTTCCTTTGTGGCACAGGGAATGCCGATCGACAAAGCCGCCATCAATGCGTCGTATTTGATGGGAAAAACTGCCGAACAATTGGCTCTGACACGCGTCACGCCGTCTATCACTCCTACTGATATCATCGCAAATATATTTACTATTCATCCCAAATTACGAGGTTACAATGAATAAACTAGCTGCTATGAACACGCCAATATTTTGGGCAGAGGGTCACCCTGGCAAGCTTGATCGGGAATCCTGGAGCATTGAAATCTGTGGTAGCTGCGAAGCTCCCCAAGTCCTGGATTGGAATAGACTGCAAGAACTTCCGCACACCGATGCCGACGGCCGATTAACCAGTGTCACACGCTGGTCTGTCCACGGGATCTGGACCGGAGTTCAGCTCCGTCAAATCTTAGAACTGGTAGGCGCAAAACCATCAGTTAAGTTCGTCCGCTTTTGGTCTCATGGCATGATCTACGATACTTCCATCCCGCTCGAGATTGCGTTGCAGGATAAATCTCTGCTGGCCTGGAGCTTTGATCAGGAGTATCTTAGCGAAGATTATGGTGGACCGGTTCGTGCCTTTATACCCTATCTGTGGGGCTATAAATCCGCCAAATCGGTGGTTAAAATCGAACTGTTGGATCACTACATTCCTGGCTTTTGGGAACAGCGTGGTTACACCGACAGTGCCGAGATCGAGGCCGGACCATGTAGGGACGTCAATGATGGCGGCAAGATCAAGAATATCCCCGCCGGGGAAGTTTTAACCTTTGTTTGAAGGGCTGGCTCCGAATAACGCAATAATTGAATCATCTCAAATCTAACAAAAGTGAAGGATATGTCTGAAATAAACCTGAAGAAAAACATCTTGATGAGTGGGAGTTTCCGCATTGTCATCATGATAGTCTCGGTACTTACCGGTTGGGTCTCCACCCGTTATCTGGGTGTAGTGCTCAAAGGGCAGTATAGCTATCTGATGACATCAGCAAGCTTTATCTGGATGATTCTGGGTTTGGGAATATACCAAAGCTATCCATATATCCTACGCAAGCAAGCGCATAGACTGGAAGATATGTTTCAATGGTCACTCCTGCAATATGTGTTTGAACTGATACTATTTATCAGCTTGGGTCTGATGTTTATCAACAATTTGATCACCTATACGGGAATCCCCTTCTCTCCATTTCTGGTCGTGACCTACGCCGTCTATATTGCCACCTCCAAATACTCCATGCAGATGCAAATGCTCTACCTGGGTTTAGATCGCATATTTCAAAATTCGCTGATGCAGTTCCTGCGAGTATTCCTCAGTTTCTTGGTCATTGGCTGCGGCTGGTTTTTCTTTCGGGATGCCGATCGCCTGGCCTACGTGATCACGGCAATCGTAAGTGCAGATCTGTTCTGCGTGATCTATTATACCGCTGCCTTACGCTGTGGTAATATCTTCCGCAAGATCGACTTTAAATTTATCCTCAATACCTATGGCATGGGCATCAAGATCTTCGCCTCCTCGCTCTTTATACTGTTGCTGATTCGCTCTGATATCTTGCTGATCAAACGCTTCCTCGCCTTTCGTGACGTGGGGATTTATTCGATTGCGGCAAATATCGTGGATATGCTGCAACTGGCTTCCAATCTGGTGGGAAGCTTGCTTTTGGTAAAACTCTCGGATAGCGACAATGAAGGCGAAAACTGGATTGTCATGAAAAAGGTGCTGACTTCTTTTATAGCACTCTTGACATTGGCAAATCTGGGCTTTATCCTCTTTGGTAAATTCTTGATCAGCACCCTTTATGGCATCGATTTTGAACCTTCTTATTACGTCTATTTGTTGCTGATTCCTGCCAGTTTTGGCTTGTCTTTCGGGTCCCTCTTCAATACCTATCTCTGGAGCAAGGGCTTCCCGTTGATTAGTATTCTGATGCCTGCCATTGCACTACTCACCAATGTCTTGCTCAATATGTTCCTGATCCCACTGTGGGGAATCAATGGTGCTGCTGTCTCGACCAGTATTGCCTATCTCCTGTGGTTTGTACTGATCGTAGCATACGAACAAAAGGTATCGGGCGGGAGGTTTATTCGCAATATCACTCCCGGATTCCGAGACTGGGCACATCTCTATCAGTCCGCTATGGCCACGATGAATAAAATATGGAGGCGTTCACATGTTTCTGTGGATTAAAACCGGCTTCGATATCAGCACACTGAGTTTTGATGCCATGGACTGCGTACATCAAGTTCGGACTCCCAAAACTGTAGCATTTTATGCCAAAACGCAGTTCACTACACTGGAAGATTCCTTTTTTGATGCTGATGCCGATGGTTATACCATGTTTCAGGGAATAATCGTCAATTCCAGCGAGCAGATCAGCAGGTATGCCGCACCGGATTTGCCGGATTTGATCAAAACAGCCCTGGCAAAGGGCAGGCAGAACATGCTGGGAGATTTCCACGGCCAGTTTTGCGCGATCTCTTATTCTGCCTCGGCTGATGCCTTGATAGCAGTTACCAATGTCACCAACGGCATGCGGGTGTATTATTATCAGGATCGTGATACTGCGATCGTGTCCACATCCCTCAAACTGATCACAAATGCCATGAAACATCTGGATATTGTGCCACAATGTGATGAAATTGCTGCACGGATGGTGCTTAGTTACGGCTATACTTTGGAAGATTTTACTACAATACAGGGCGTCAAACAGTTGGGAGCGGGAAACTGCCTGAGCTTGTGTGGCAACAGCCTGGAGGTTCGCTCCTATCACCGGTTTAACAATGAAACTCTTTATACAGACCCGAAATCCGCGCTACAAGAGCTGGATCGGCTCTTTCAGAAAGCCGTAAGTACAGCCTATGAAAAAGATCTGGAAAAGGGTAGGAAACATATCGCTTTTCTGAGTGGAGGCCTGGACTCCAGGATCGGAGTATGGGCAGCCTATAAACAGGGATATCGGGATCTGACTTGCCTCAATTTTTCCCAACCGGGCTATGCAGACGAACTGATAGCGCGCCGGATCTGCAAAGACCTGGACCTGGGATTCCAATTCTTTTCGCTGGCAAAAGGCGATTATCTGCTCCATCTGGACGATAATCTGGTGTACAATGATGGGCAGATTATCCTGCATGGTGCAGCCCATTTGTATCAAGCGATTCAGCAAGTAGACACGGGGACCTACGGGATCTTTCACAGTGGTCAGATCGGGGATTTTATTCTGGGTTCAAATCTGGAAGCACCATACCAAAAAGCGGTAGATCTCAATAAGGGAGCATATTCCCAAAGACTGCTGGATAGTTTCCTGCCGGAAATCGGCTATATCCGGGAACGCTACCCCAATCACGAGCTGTTTTATTTTTACAATCGCTGTTTTAATGCCGTGATGAATGGTGACTATGCATGTTCCACCAATTCCTTGAGCCTTTCTCCGTTTTTAGAACCTCAATTTGCACAGTTTGGCATGAACATCAGTCCCAAATTGAGATTTCATAATCAGCTGTATATAGAATGGTTCAAACGCTACTATCCGGAAGCAGCGAGCTATCGCTGGGAAAAAACAGGAACCAATCTCTACACTCCTCAGGCATTGACAGCGCTGCGGATGCTGGGAATCCGGGGCATCAGCAAGGTTTACCGCACAATAGCCCAAAAACCACCCTCTCGTAGCATGAACCCCTTTGATCTGTGGTACGAGCAGAATCATGATTTGCGTGCCAAATACGGGCACCAAACAGAGCTGATGGATACTCTCGGGGGTCAGATCAGTCCAGAACTGAAAACGGATATGTTGCGGATGCTCCAAAACGGGAATTTCAGTGAATTGTTACAAGTTTATACAGTGCTCCGGGGATTGACCTACCTACTGCAGTAAAACGTAGCCAGAGGATGAACGTAGCCGGAGCATATTGAGCCCCTCAGGGGCGACATCCGATAGCGACGGGTTCGGAGCATTGCGCCAGCAATGCGGAGACCCTCGTTATGGTTCCACTCGCCGAAAGAGCCCTTCACGGGCGACACTATTCATCCTTACATAGTCAGGATCGGCATCCTCCGCTCCTAAAACCTACTGCTTCCCTACTGAGATGTGGCTATGATGCGGCTATGCCTCCCTATGAATCATGGGGAGGCATAGCCACATCATTACCACAATTAAGTAAGCAAGTACTAAGAATCGTGATTGAGTCAGTTAAATATAGGGGAGCTTATCTACCTTGTACTTTGAGGAGATTGGTAGTTTTCTTGAGAGTACGGAGCACGAACCAGATCACAAATCCGAGTGCCATCAACACGATCCAAAATGTATCGAAGACAAAACGTCCGTTCACCACGTAATCTCCACTCACTTCCAGGATAAACATCGATAACAGCAAGCCCAGAAGTCCGTTGTATTCGCGGCGTAGCACATTCTTCAGCGAGAAGGGCAGATCGCTTTGTTTGTAGTTTCTAAAGCGTGGAAAGAAGGCTGGAGTTTGCTCTCCCCACTTGATATAAACATCACCAAATTTCTTGCGTAAAAAAGCCTCTTCCGCATACATGATGCGTTCGTAATAAACCCAGAACAGCAGCATGAAGATGGAAATTGCCCAGGCGTTGTGACAAATCATTACGATGCCCAGCATCATAAAGAAATTGCCGAGGTAGAGCGGATGGCGGACCATGGAGTAAATACCCCGGGTATTGAGCTGTTCTGCCACTTGTTTTTTGGTATTGCGACCGGATGTATGAGCGGGAGTGTGACCTATGGTGTAGGCGCGAATACCCAAGCCCAGAAAACTGATCAGGAGGCAAAATATTTCCCAGAGATGGTCCCAGTACTCGCTATTTCCGAAGTAACTGAAATTGAGCATCGGGTAGATGAGGAGCAATAACAACAGTAAAGGGAGATAGCTTCTCCACCGGAACAGCCAAACACCTTGGCTTTCAAATTCTTCTTGCAGCGGCATAATTACACCTTTGATCATATTTTTGTAGAGTCGGTTTCACTTTGTCTGCACGGGATTACTCAAAAGATGATCTGTCAATCTAATTTTACGAAGTACCTTGCCCAAGAGGTTTGCAGGGCGAAGTTTCATCCCAAATGGGTGGGAAAAGGGATACGTCCGGACAATATAAAAAGGCGCAATCGAGTGGTTGCCTGCAATTGCGCCTATTCAGATGTGGAGATGATAGTGCCTACAGCACAACTACTTTAGCTGAATCATACTCTTCATGATATCTTGGGTGTTGGTACGGAGTCTATATCGATAGTATCCGGAGGGTAATCCGGAGGCAGACCAGGCAAAATCGTGATTTCCGGATTCAAATCGTTGATGTAAAACGGATTGTCCTTTGGCATTGTAAATGGACAAGGTTCCGTGTTCTCCCCTGATAATTTTGAATCTGATGTTGGTGTTTGTGTAGAACGGATTGGGGTAATTTGATTCGAGATAAGAGCCGACATTTACAGGAGGATTTAAATCCTCGGATAATGCGGTAGTAAAGGTCGGGTGCACCACTGTGTTTTGATCTAAGGTCACGGCTGTTTGAGCCAGGAGTCTGCCATTTACCACGGCGCCTGTATTCAGCGAAATCAAGGTTTGACACAGTGCAACACCTTTGAATTGTGCAGTAGTTCCCAAAGCGGCATGTCCGGCAATTTGCCAGAAGATATTTTGAGGACGTGCACCACCGCTCAGCGTAATAATAGCACCGTTTGCTAAGGTGAGGTTTTGCGCTATCTGAAATATCCAGACATCGTCCGGGCCGCCTGCAATGGTTAAACCCGCAGCGCTAATCAACACTCCGGTACTCCATTTGTAAAGACCGGGAACAAGGGTCTGCCCGGTCAAGTCACCGGCATATAGTTCCGTATAATCCGGGTTTGGTCTGCCAGCTGCATCGGTGTAAGCCGTTACTAAATTGTTGACGGCAGTGGTCAAGTTACCCGGTGTCGGAGGTGTATAATCGGCGGCATAGATTCTACCCGTCACCAAAGACGAAGTAGAATATGTACCGGAGGAATGCATGGTCAAGCCAAATCCCGTGATGTAGGTGGCGGCGACGGGGCTCACGCCGATATTTCCCACGATCGAGGTAGTGCCGGTAGTCGAAACTCCGGTACTGGTCAAAATGGTATAATTACCCGCGGCACCAAGGTTAACTACAGGTGGTCCGACGCCGTAAATGAGTGTGGTCATAAAAAAGACCGAGGCAAGTAAGAATGTCACTTTTTTCATCATATCCTCCCGGGATATTCTAAATGTCTTAATTTAAAAGATCGCTGAATAATCGGGTGTAGGATGGGCGAGCCGTAGATTATCAAAATCGAGCTCACTCACAAGCAGTACTTAAACGTGCAACGGTCTTTCTACTAGGAGAATGGTAGGATTATAGCTTTATGGATATTCCGAATTTTCCACCGTTGAAGGCATTACCACCACCTAATTCCAGGTTTACACCAAAGGAGTCCGTAAAGTAGAAACGACCCCCGATCTGTGCGCCCAGTTTGAGGCCTGTGGTGTGTGAGCCATCATAGTCTTCCGGTGAATTCCAGACATATACACCCAGGTTTAGCCCGGCATAAAAGTCCCAGTTTCTTGGAATCTCCAGGATGTGATTAAAATGGTAGTTGGCATTGCCGGAAATACCGATGATTGAGTGATCGTAATAATGATCATGGTGCTTTTCGTGATAGGAGTTATAAGACAATTCACCACCCATGGTCCAGTCTTTGTGGATACCATAATCTAAACCCATATACACCGGGACTCCCCAATTTGAGAAACCAACACCTGCGTTAAACTGGCTTTGACCTTTTGCAATCGGGCACTGTGCAAAAACAGCACCGGCTACGACTAAGAGAAACATTGTAAATAGTAAGCGTTTCATTTTGTATTCCTTTTTATTAGTTTGAATGGTTTAAGATACGGGAATCGGATCTTGCCCGACTCCCGCATACTCTCATATTTTTGTTTTGGGTTTAATGCCCGTGATGGTTTCCGTTGTTCCCTTTGGGTTTCTTGTTTTTGTGAGGTTTGTGGTACTCGGGCTCCTGGCTCACAATTACTACATTGTTGTTATGAATGTAATAGACCTGCCTGTATGAGACATCCTCTATCCAAATGACGCGTTGTCTGTGCCGGGGATGTACAGGTTCTGAGACAATCAGTGCACAGCTGCTGGTCACTAAGAGAAAGATCAGCATCGCCATGGAATAGGCTAATTTTTGGAAGTAGTGTTTCATAAAACCTCCCTTCAGGGGTTTGATTCTTATGCGTAGAAGAGTCATTAGTTTTGAACCTCAAATTCGATTCTGCGGTTCTTGGCGCGACCATCACTGGTTTCGTTTGAAGCGATAGGTTCTGCTTCGCCTTTACCGACAACCTTGATACGTGAAGAGCTGATGCCTTTTTCTACTAACCAGTCTTTTACGGCTTGTGCTCTTTTGGTAGATAGTTCCCGGTTGCTGTCTTCGTTACCTACACTGTCGGTGTGTCCTATAATTAACACATCGACGTCAGGATTTGCCACTAAGGATTCATAGACTTTTGTTAGGATCGTTTCGGAACTGCCCACGATTTTGGCATTACCGGAGGCGAACATAATGCCATCCAGTACGACTTTCTTTCCCTTGGTCATGTCCAGTAAATCGTCCTTGGGATCCAAGGGATTCTTACCGGCTTTCACTTCTGCACCGTCATTCATGCCGGCTCCGTCAGTGTCGATCTTGAGGGGATCTGTTCGATAGGTCATTATTTCCGCATAGTCGTTCAGGCCATCACCATCGGTGTCTGCCTTATTAGGATCAGTTTTGTACTGATTTACTTCCAGACCATCGTTCAAACCATCTCTGTCGGTATCCGCAAGTAAAGGGTCGGTACGATAGGTGAGAATTTCTTCGCCATCGGATAGGCCGTCACCATCGGTATCTTTTTTGTTGGGATCGGTGCGGTACTTTTGAGTTTCGTCGATGTCCTTGAGGCCATCACCATCGGTGTCTATCAAGCTCATATCCGGTTTGGGAGGAGGGACTACGACGGGTTCAGGTTTCTTTTCGATCACAGGTTTGTCCACATCGTCTTTGGGATCCAGAGGATTCTTTCCTGCTTTGATTTCGGCACCGTCATTCAATCCACCGCCATCGGTATCGATGTTTAAGGGATTGGTGTTATAAACATTGATTTCGGCATAGTCATTGAGACCATCACCATCAGTGTCAATTTTGGTGGGGTCTGTTTTGTATTGGTTTACTTCTGCACCGTCACTCAGGCCATCACCATCGGTATCTGCTTTGAGCGGATCAGTCTTGTAACGTAAAGCTTCCAAGCCGTCAGATAAGCCATCACCATCGGTGTCAGCTTTATTGGGATCTGTCTTGTAGGTCGATAGTTCGACGTCATCATTGATACCATCACCATCGGTATCTTTGGGTTTCACTTCTTCGACTATTACCGGAGCTTCGACCACCACCGCCTTCTTCGCAAAGGGGTTAGAGATCACAAATCCCAGCATCACAGTGAAGAATCCGTCATGTTTTTTATTGGTAATCCGGTTGAGGTCGCCATCTTGGCGCATAATACCGTCAAACTTGTCGGACGATATGTTGTAATCGGCATGGAGGTTAATTGCAAATTTGCTGTCCGGTTTGGTTTGGACGCCAAAGCCAATTGGCACCACGGGACAGAAATCAGAATCTCCGTTTTTCATATCCTTGGAGACTCCTATGCCTGTATAAATGAAGGGTGATAATACATCGTTGTTAAAAGGCATAAAGATGAGACGGAAATCTCCCATCAAGGATTTGGTATAATAACTATTTTCTGCTTTGACCGGAAGGAAGCTTACGCCCAATTGTGTTTGAAACACTTTGGATAAGTTCGCCTGGATAAATCCGCGACCGGTCGGAACCCAAATTTCTTCTGATACTGCGTTGTCACCCAGGGCTACTCCGCCTTCCAGACCAAAGCCCCATACAGATTCTGTGGATGTGGCATAGGCAAAGCTAAATGACATTGTAAGTATCAATATCAGTAGGATATAGTATTTTGTGTTCATGTATTCTCCTCGTGTAGGTGTTCTTGTATTCATATATCAAAAACACTTGTTTAAACAACAGGCTCTTTGCGGAAACAAGTATGCAAAGAATTTATTAAAGATGATTCAAAGCGAGGGCTCTAAGCAAGGACTCAATAATTGTGCATGAGGGTGACTGTAGAGAGACTAAACCAAAAGAGTAATTCGTTTGACACTATCACATGACATAATACTCTGTTTGTTCTGAAATGCAAATTATTATTTCTCTTAAAACGTAACATTGCTATGCGGCAGGTGGTTCGACAATCAAAGATATCATGTTCCCCAGATGGATCACACGTATAAACACTCGTGAAACAGAAATTTGCCCATAATAAAAATTGCTATTGACAGATTAGCCCTTACATTGTCACTTGACAGTATAGATAATTGCATTGGTCAATTTGCAATAGCTTGGTTTATTGAACCAAGACAAAAAAAAGGCGGGAGGCCGATAAATGACACCTGAAATGCGCAGACCAGTTCTGGAAAAATTTCCAACAGAAGCGGACCTGATAGCTTACAACAACGGAACTAAGAGTAAAATAGAGGATAGAATTCCTGACTTACCTGATCCGGATACTCCCAAAGGAAAGATCTTTGATGCAGCGACAAAACTGTTTTCAGAAAATGGATTCAAAGATACCACGACTCGGGCAATAGCGGATCTGGCTGGTGTAAAGCAAGTAATGCTCCATTACTATTTTGGCAGCAAGGTAGATCTCTATGAAGCGGTGCTAAAATTTGAAGGAATGACAATGTTGGCAGTGATCTTTGGCGATAATCCTACCCAATCATCCCAAGAAGATTTACTGATTGATATTCCCATCCGTTTGATGACTGTATTGCATGATAATCCACAGTGGGCATCATTACTCCGCCACGAGATTGCAGACGGAGCAGCGCATTTGAGAGTTGCACTCCGAAATGTATCTGAACATGGGCCTTTGGGAGCATATATGCATTTCCACGACGCCTATGAAATCGCCGTCAAATCAGGAAAGGCAGTAAAACTACCGACCGAAGCTGTCCGCGAATGCCTGCTGGCCATCGGATATAGCGCGATCTATCTTGCACCTCTGATAGCGATGATAAATGAGCGTGACTTTCAGGATGAAACTGTGTGGGAAGAATGGAAACTGACGCTTAGCACGATTCTGAAGAGAGGGCTGTTGGTCAACAACCCCATTTAGGAAAGGAATAACTCCGGAGCTTATCCCGGGTAACAGCTCTGCCCCTCAGATTTATTTATCCGGGAGCAGATAAAGCAGAATAAATTTTATTATTTGGCTTTATTTATGCATCACAGTACTGAATGTTTTGTTTAGACATTTCAATGTGTTTCTCTTCTCGTTTTGCGGAGGATTGGCATCCTGCGACACGTAATCAAAGTTGTATAGACACCTAACTAAAATAGATGATATTACCGGAAAGTCCGAGACCTGTGCCAGAGCGCAGGATCCGGATAACGGCGAAAATATATACTAATAATACAGTTGAAGGAGTCCAACATGAGAAGAATTGCATTGCTCGTGCTGCTGCTGTTTACAGTGGCGCTTAGTTACGCAGGAATTGATGATTTTTATTCTTTTACCACCACTACCGGTACCTACACCCCTATTACCGGTACAGCAATTGAAGTGATTCAAACCGATGATGAGTTATCTCCCGCTATCCCCATTGGCTTCAGCTTTCCCTACGGAGACAACAACTATGCCAATGTAATGGTATCCTCCAACGGATGGGTAGGGCTTGGCAGCACTTTCACCAGTAACAATCTGTCCAATGCGCTCACCTCCACGGGCACGATGCCGGTGCTGGCACCCTTGTGGGACGATCTCAGCCTGGTGGCTGGCACGGCAATGTACTTGTCTTCCGGAACTGCGCCCAATCGCATATTTACGATGCAGTATTCTGCGGTGAAGTGGAATTATAGTGGAGACAATTCGTTCAATTTCCAGGTTAAAATGTATGAAAATGGGAAAGTTGAGTTTTGCTATGGCAGTTTTACGGGCACACCAAACAGCCCCTCAGCTTCCATTGGCATCAATATGTCCCCCGGGAACACGAACTGGTTTTACAGCTATACTCCCGGGGTCGGAGTCTCGACAACAGTCGAAAATGGCAACATCTCGACAATACCTGCCAGTGGAACCGTGTTGCAATTTATCCCTGCAGTCGCCACCCCCAACGATCTGGCAGCGCAGTCGATCACCGGTAATCTTACTCCTACTGCCGGGACAGCATCGAACTATACGGTTACAGTTCGCAACCGTGGAACGTCTCCGCAGAGTAACTATACTGTAACTATTGTAAATAGTGCAGGAACCACCTTGGCATCAGTAGCAGGTACTTTGATCCAGCCCAATGCCGTGCAAGCATTTACTATCCCCTGGAATCCCACAGTGGAAGGTCCAGTGATGATCTACGGTAAGGTTAATCTTGCGAGTGACGGCAATCCCGCAAACAACCAATCTGCAGGTTTAAACATCACCGTGATGCCTGCAGGAGTCATAGCTGTTACTGTGGGTAGCGGTGATCAACTTGACAACATCCCTGTCGATATGTACTGGATGAACAGTCTGTTCGAGACCATGTATTACCCCACGGAAATAACGATGCTGGGAAATATCACGTCTCTGACCTTTTACAATAACTTTGTCACATCCCTTCCCAACAAACCCACCAAGATCTGGTTGGGCACGACCACGCAGGCGGACTTGAGTGCCGGCTGGATTCCATCTACTCAACTGACCCTGGTCTATAATGGCAACGTGAACTATCCTGTGGGGCAGAATAATATTACCATTCCCTTGCAAAACCTGTATACCTATACAGGTGGGAATCTGGTGATGATGGTAAATCGTCCGCTCGATGTCCAATACTTTAGCTCCAGTGACAAGTTTTTATCTCAGACAGTTGGCCCCAATCGTAGCCGTAAGGTGCAAGCAGATGGAACCACCTTTGATCCTGCTACGCCTCCTACAGATGCCACGCTTAGCGGTTCGTTCCCGAAAACGACATTTACGATAACACCTATGGGTACGACCCCGATATTGTTCACAAGCCCCAGCTCCAAAAACTTTGGCTCAGTGCTCATGAACAGTACCAATAACCAGACTTTCACCCTTGTAAATGGTGGAGGTGGCACTCTGACCATTAGCAGTGTCTCGATCTCAGGAAGCCCGTTCTTTACTATTCAAAATCCTCCCACGCTTCCCGCCAGTTTGAATACCGGACAGAGTATTACCTTTGTGGGCAGATATCTCCCTACCGCTCCCGGTACGCACAATGCCACCATCACGATTGCAGACAATAGGCAGCGGCTGACTTCGACCATTGCCCTTTCCGGTATCTGTGTGGATCCCACGATCTACACATTGCCCCAGCTACAGACCTTTGACAATGTAGTAGCTCCGGCTCTCCCGATCGAGTGGCAAAAATATGAAGTGGTTACTACTCAAAACGCTTATGTAAAAACTGTGACAAATGCTCCGTTTAGCACTCCCAATTGTGTAGAGATGGCAAGCGGTTCGGATTTTGCAGCGACCTTGATCCTGATCGCTCCTCCTTATGCCAATACGATCAACACAAACACTACCAGAGTAAATTTACGGGCAAAAGCAACGCAAGCCGGGACAACACTTTCCATAGGCGTGATGACAAATCCCTTGGATGCTGCCACGTTCCAGTTGGTGCAGTCTTTACCCTTGACCAGCACCTGGACTCAGCATATTGTCAGCTTGGCCGCCTATACCGGCACAGGACGCTATGTAGCCTTCAAACATGGGATGACCGCTTCCTATCAGACGATAGACTTGGACAATATCATGCTGGAAGTGATTCCCCAGAACGATTTGGCATGCCTCACTCTGACAGGTAATTCTACCCCCTCGGTAGGAACCCTAACGACTTATACTACGTCTGTTTACAACTGGGGTACAGTCACGCAAGCCAACTATCAGGTCAAATTGTACAACAGCAACAACATAGAGCTTGCTTCAGTGCCAGGGACCTCAATTGCTCCTGCCGCAACGGTGCAGATCCCCCTTTCTTGGACACCTACAGTGCAAGGTGCAACCAGCATTTATGCCAAGGTGATCCTGACCGGAGATCAAAACCCGATCAACGACAACTCCCCTGTGCTCCCTGTAACCGTGATGCCGGAAGGTATGATGACTGTCACTATCGGTAATGGTGACATTATGGCACGTATGCCGGTCGATATGTTCTGGAAAAACAGCCTCTTTGAGACTCTCTATTATCCGGAAGAGATTGGAGCTTATGGGCATATCAGCAGCCTCTCTTTCTACAACAACTTTATTACAGATCTGCCGAATAAACCGACCAAGATCTGGTTAGGCTCAACCACACAGGCGGATTTGAGTGGAGGCTGGATTCCCTCAACGCAACTAACCCTGGTCTATGACGGGAACGTAAACTATCCCAGCGGTGCCAATACAATCAGCATCCCGCTGCAGATTCCATATAGCTATGGGGGTGGCAACCTGGTAATGATGGTGAACCGTCCCATGGATACACAGTATTTCAGCAGTTCGGACAATTTCCTGGCACAGACAGTAGGAACCAATCGTAGCCGTAATATCCAAAGTGATGGTACCCAATACGATCCTGCGGCGCCACCTCCGGAAGCCCCTCTCAGCGGTATTTTCCCCAAGACCACACTTCATATGACGCCATTGAGTCCCAATCCCATCTTTATGGTCAGCCCGGCTTCCAAAAACTATGGAACCGTACTCCTCAACACCACCCACAATCAGACCTTTACGGTCATGAATGTCGGAGGTGGCACTCTGACAATAAATTCCATCAGCATTGCCGGTGACACTCAGTTTACCATTCAAAACATACCAACCCTCCCGGCAAACTTAAACACCGGTCAGAGCATTAGCTTTGTGGGCCGCTACATCCCCACAGCAGTGGGGACTCCCACCGCCACGATCACGATTAATGATAACCTCACCACTCGTTCCGGTTTGCGCTCCAATCCCAATCGTACTGCGCATACCGTAGCTTTGACAGGAACCTGCATCGATCCCACGATCACGGCTCTGCCCTACACTCAAAACTTCGATGCAGTGATAGCTCCGACTTTACCGATCACCTGGAGCAAATCTGTCACTCCAGCAAATAGTGTCGCCTCAATAGCCACTACAAACTCCGGTGCCTTCAGTGCTCCGAATTGTGTTTTCACCAATAGCGGTAATGACGCTACAGCCTCTATGATCCTGATCGCTCCTCCTCTGGCAAATAACATCGCGACCAATACCGTTCGTACGAAGTTCAGGGCACATCTGATTTCGGACAACACTACCCTGGTCGTCGGTGTGATGACGGATCCCCAAAATGCGGCAAGCTTTACCGCAGTGCAGACCATCACCCCGAATGTGCTGTGGACAGAGCACATCATCAGCCTTGCTGCTTACACCGGAACAGGTAAATACATTGCTTTTAAGCACACTGCCACAGGCGCTTATCAAGGTATCTTCCTGGATGATATTGCTTTCGAGCCAATACCCCAAAACGACCTCGCAGCTTTGCAGTTATCCGGAAATGTCACACCCTCCATAGATATGGCATCAAACTATACAGTCAGCATCTATAACTGGGGAACTGTGGCTCAGAGCAACTACACAGTAAAGCTCTTCAAAACAGGTGATATCGAGGTAAGCTCGGTACCGGGACCTGCCATCAATCCTGCCCAAACCATGCAAGTCACGGTGCCATGGGCTCCCACGACTGCCGGACCTACCAGCATTTATGCCAAAGTAGTCCTAGCTGGAGATCAAATCCCCACCAATGATACCTCAAACTCGCTCAATATCGAAGTACAATCGGCCGGTATATATGTTCTTACGATCGGAGTCGGAGATCAAACAGCCCGTAAACCTGTTGACATGTACTTTATGAATTCTCTCTTTGAGACCTTGTATTATCCAGCCGAACTGGGTAACACAATCGGTACCTTTACGGCACTGGGATTCTACAACAACTTCGTGACAGATTTACCGGCCAGACCCACCAAGATTTGGATGGGAACTACCACCAATGCAGACTTAAGTGCCGGCTGGATCCCTTCCACCGAGCTTACTCTGGTATTTGACGGTAATGTCAATTATCCCGCCGGACAAAACCTCATCAACATCCCCCTCCAAACCCCATATCTCTATCTCAATGGTCAAAATGTAGTAGTGATGGTACAGCGTCCGATGGACACCAGCTATTACAGCAGTTCGGACGTCTTCTATTGCCAGACCGGGACGGAATTGCGTGCCAGAAACGCCTATTCGGATGGCACAGGGTTTGATCCCGCCTCGCCGCCTGATGCCACTGCCAGTGGACAATTCCCCAAGACCTCATTTTTCATCATACCCGGTGGCGTGGGTCACCTCAATGGTACCATCCTCGGCATTGGCAATCAGCCTCTTCCCGATGTGAATATTCAATTTGCCACGGGTGGGTATAGTACCACCACCAATGCACAAGGTCAGTACAATATCCAAAACATTCTCCATGAGACCTATCAGGTGAGCTTCAGTCATCACGGCTACATCACAAACAACCAAACCGTGGTGATCCCGGAAGATGAAACCGTAGTTCTCAATCTCACGATGCTGCAAATGCCGATCGTGAATGTGACCGGGACGATCTTTGCCAGCAATACCGGTGCCGGCCTTGCCGGAGCAGGAATCCACCTCGCGGGTTATGACAACTATAATGTGACCACAAACGCCGCAGGTACTTTCAGTATCCCGGAAGTCTATGCCAATAACGCATACAACTACACCATCATTTGCCCCGGCTATCAGAATGCCACCGGAATCATCAATGTGGGTGCTACAAACTATAGCATGGGTACCATGACTCTCAATGAAATAGCCTATGCCCCCGGTCATGTATTGGCAGAAATTACAAACAATACGAGCGTGAATGTCACTTGGCAAGCCCCGGATCCTACCACTCTTGAGCTTTCTGAAGACTTTGAAGCCGTGAGTTTCCCTCCCCAAAGCTGGAACCAGACAGTCACCAACATCGGTCCCATGAACACCGCCGGAGTATATCCTACCTGGTGCGGTTTTGGAACCGTGAACATAGACGGTGATCCGGCAGTCCCCACCAGTGGCATACGCCAAGCCGGTTTGTGGTGGAGCTATGATCATCAGGATGAATGGTTGATCACACCCCAGTTCAATTGCCCGCCCTCGGCATACCTGACCTTTGACACCTATGCTACTCTGGGCTCTACCAATGGTGATCACTACTACGTCAAAATATCTACTACGGAAGGACAAAACTGGACAGTATTGTGGGATGCCTCTGCCCAGACAGCAGGGACAAATTACTACGCTTCCCCGATCTCGGTAGATCTCTCACTTTACGAAGGGATGCCGGTCAAGCTTGCCTGGCATGCGGTTGATCCGCCTACCAATGATGGACTCTGGAACGTGTGGTGTATCGACAATATCTATATCGGTAACGCCGTCACCACAGTCCGCTTTGCAGATTCGTTTACAACCCGCTCGGGAGCCTCAAGATCTGCCCTGCCTCTGGCAATGATACCCACCACCAACCCATCCAGAGCCGTAGAACTGGGTATCGCCCGATCCAAACCCCGTCACAACTATGCCCAACCCTTTATAGGGAAACAGATTGGGGATAATCCTCAGCGTACCATCAATTATAAAGTGTGGCGCTTGATTGCCGGCCAGGAAAGTGAAGAAAACATGTGGACATTGTTGACACCCACCGCTCAAGCAAATCTGAACCTCAGTGACAACAACTGGTCTACGTTAGCCGATGGTACCTACCGTTGGGCAGTCAAAGCTGTCTATACCGGAAACGTATTATCCGTACCATCGTTCTCCAATCCTGTCGTCAAAGAAATCCTGATTGGTAGTATTGCAGGTGTATGCCGCAACCCTCAGAATCAGCCGGTACCCGGTGTGACCATTACTGCCGGTACATATACCGCCACTACCACCAGTTCGGGCGCATATAACCTCTCCTTGCCGGTCGGTACTTACACTGTTCGCGCCGCCAAGAATGGCTATCTGAGCGTAGTAACCCCCAGTGTAATCGTAAATGCCAGTGCCGTGACCACCCTGAACTTTACAATGGTCCCCGGCGTCGGAAACGACGATCAGGTAATTCCGATCGTGGCGACCGAGTTAAACGGCAACTATCCCAATCCTTTCAATCCAGAGACTACAATCAGTTATGCGATCAAGGACAGGACTCATGTCCGCCTCGAGATCTATAATACCAAAGGTCAATTGATTCGTATTCTGGTAAATCAGGAACAACCTACCGGACGCTATGATATCGTCTGGAACGGTAGGGATAACAACAACACTACAGTGAGCAGCGGAATGTATATCTACCGCATGAATGCGGGCAGCTATGTCTGCACGCGGAAGATGCTCTTGATGCAATAATATCCCCACGATCCGAACGTTTTTTTACAGTTCGGGTTTACAATCAGCGCCTTCAGGATGATTTCTGAGGGCGTTTTTTTTGTGAATGTGAAGCATGTGATTGTAGCCCGTATGATATATGAGAAAGCGCTCAGACTGTTGACAAAGTCTATGCATAAGTTTACCACTAACTTTAGTTCCACTCATTGAACTCTGCCAGGATGACACCATGATAACATGTTCTAGCTCTATGATTTAGCACAACATCACCCCAGCCCTCTCCCAAGATGGGAGAGGGAGCTCTGGACACTGTCTCACTGCATCCCAAACATCAACAATTTGTCGTCAGGGGACCCCACCTCCCAAGATGAGAGAGGGATTAGCTCACAAAAATGGGCGAGGGGAGACATTTCGCTCCCCTCACCCAAGCTATCAGGACTGGAAAGTTATACTACTTCATGAGGATCATTTTGTGGGTAGAGCTGTAGGTGCCGGACTGCATTTTGTAAAAATAGACACCGCTACTAACGCTGTTGCCACTGCTATCCTTACCATTCCAGATCACGCTGTGATTTCCGGAAGCCTTGGTTTCGTTGACCAAAGTTCGCACGTGCTGACCCTTCATATTGTACACATCCAGGCGAACCGGTGCAGGAGTGCGGACGCTATATTTGATGGTGGTTTCCGGATTAAAAGGATTCGGAAAGTTCGGATAGACCGCAGTTAAAATAGGTACGGAATCTACAGTTTCGGCATTGGATGTCACAAAACCCTTGAGGATGCGGATATTGTCTATGGTCCAGCCAGGATCGGTGAGTTCGACGGCAGAAGATTGATCTTGGAGGCGGAAGCGCATATAGGCGGTCTGGCCGCTATACTCATCCAGGGACACATACTTGGTGTGCCAGTAGTCTTTTTGGCCGCTATCCGTCCAAATGGCTGTCCAGGTGACATTATCCGGGGAAAGCTCGACGGTCACGGGATCAAATGTCCATTCTGTGTAGAGATGCTGATCAAAAGTGAGGTACAAATTGTCTGAAGAAGGTAAGGTGATGGGGCTGACTGTGCTGATATTGACGTCGCAATTCATGGCATAATGGCCTCTGCCACCCCAACTGTCTGTGAGTGCATATCCGGAGGCAGAAAGCTCGTTTTGACGTACCCAAGGACCATTTATGGCCCAGTTTGCAGTGCCGGTCTCCCAATCTTCGCTAAATACTTCGACGGCGGGAGAGAGGTCGAGATAGAGGTTGTTTTGGCCGGGCGCAATATCGATGGTTCCCAGATATGGGAAATAGCCGTCGGCACTGACTTCGATCTGATATCCATTGCCGGCATAAGTAGCAAGCATGTAGTCGCCATTGATGATCAGAGTGTCGTTGACCGGGCTGTAGAGAATGATCTTGGCAGGGATTGGCTGTCCCATGCTGTGCACCCATCCGGAGAGTGTGGCATCAGGTCGTTTTTCCATAGGAAAATGGAGGAGTGTCATCGCACCACCACTGATGTTCACATTGTTAAAAACCTTATCGTAATAGCCTTTTTTGATGGCTTTTACGGTGTAACCTCCAGGGGTCGGGGCAATGGGTCGGTAATATCTCCCGGTTTGAGGGTTGGACATGCGGGGTCGGAACCAGGGAGCGTTGCGCTGTTCGACTACGATCTGCGCTTCCAGCGGAGTTCCGGAAGGAGTTTCGGTGACGTTTCCGGTAAGCAGGGAACTGGATGGAACAGCGGTAGAGTAAATGAGTGCGCGGTTTAACAGCCATTTCACGCCATTGGAGCAGCGTTGCACTGTATCTACCATCAAGAGCGAATCCGGCTGGAGATTGGAGGTTGCACACTCAATCAAAATCTGAATTGTGCCATATTGTTGATATGCCCAATCGTGAAAACAGCCCTTGCGGCTGAGATTGGGATAGGCTTGATAGGTACCGGTGCCGTCTTCTTTTGTGATTTGTCCGGCGATACCCACGGCTATGGACTGAGCTAGACTAAGGTCCGGACTGGGGCGTTCCTCTTTCCAATTGAAGGAGTAATATGCCTTCTCGGAGAGGTTTCCGGTGCGGGATGAATGCCAGACGATAGAATAGGCAAATTTCTTTTGTTCAAAGAGTTGGGCAATGGCTTGATTTTCGCTTTCGGACATCGGTTCGGGACCACGATAATAGTCATAAACTTCCAGGCTACCGGGCTGCATCAAGGTATCGCCTTGCACCCAATTGTAATCAAAATTGCGATTGATATCGGCACCATCGATATCATAACCCACCAAATCGCTATAATCAAAGATACCATTCAGGTTGTTGTCACGTTTGTTTTTGCGGAACGAAGTATCCAAATTTGTGGTGACCACACTATGTCCCTCGGGATTGAGAGTGGGAACAAACCACATATCCAACTGCGCTATCCAGATGCGGTACGGATCTTGGCCGCGATATTGAAGAATAGTTTTGATGTTGTTCATAGTGATTTCCACGCCCATCACTTCTTCGGCATGTACCTGTCCCACAAAGAGTACGGGTACTTCTTCTTCGTCTTGCAAGACATTATCGGAGATCTTGAGCGCATATATCGGAAGATTGTCCTGTTGCGTATAGCCAATGATATGGAGCTTGGCAATATCAGGATTGAGAGCTTCATATTGGGTGAGTTCGGCGATGATCTCGTCGTAGGTATGATAGCAACTAGGAAGCACTGCAAACAGCGAAGCAGTAGCGATTGATAGAATAATTATAGCCAGGATATAGCGTTTCATTGATCTCTCCTTTGGAAACAGCATGATATGTAAATTCAATTATTTCAAACTCATGTATACAATGTAATCGAAAGCAGTAGCTATAGCTACACCGTATCAAGACATAAGTCCAATCATATTGATGCAATTTTTGCTCCACTTTGGGATCAAATCCCAGTTTAGGATGCAGCATCTGCGCTTTCATGCCCTTCCTTACTTAGTTGTGGCTATGATGTGGCTATGCCGCCCTATGATTCATGGGGCGGCATAGCCACATCATAGCCACAAATCATAAAGGGAGCAATGGCGAAGGATGGGCATCAATATTTCGTACCCGAGCTTGCTGAAGCTCCGATCGTTTTCTTTATTTACGAAGGATTAGCGTCCTCCGGCAACGTCGAACTCCCTCTCCCGTTCTGGGAGAGGGGTAGGGGTGAGGGCGAGATAAATCCATGAATCAAAGCAAGTTAAATAGTGTCTCCCCTCCAGGGCTTTGCTGCTAAGGTGGCCTTTCCCTGAGGTTCCACTGCGCTCCACCTTAGGCTATAAAAGTATCACCTCTCCGAGGTTCAGGCTGTTGACAAAGTGTCAGCCCCTTGTGGGCGACATCCGATAGCGACGGGTTCGGAGCATTGCGCCAGCAGTGCGTAGACCCTCGTTAATGTTACAATCCCCGATTGAGCCCTTCACGGGCGATACAAACATGGATTGTCATTCCATGTAATCAAGTATTATTGCTGGATTATGTGTCGTCCTGCCGGACTCAGATCGGAACATGGGATCTTGAGCACGGCACTTGCGTACCGAGTTATACAATATCGTCCTGCGGACTTAAGTGCAATCCCCAGGACATTGTCAACAGTCTGTACTACTTCCGTAATTGCACACGCCTCGTGTGCCCACAGTGAGGGGACCGTATTTATAGCTGATTTAATATTGGTTCCCGTTCATATAAAAAAAAGAACCGAAGCTGTGGGTAGCTTCGGTTCAGGGGTCATATGTCTTACTTGAGGAGGGGTTTTATTTGCAATGTTGCATTTCGCCCTTTTGTTGTCCCATGCCCTGGCCACGGCCTCTCATGCCTTTGCCTTTCATGCCATTACCGTGACCATTGCCCATCATCATGAACATGTCGGCGGCTTTTTCTTTTTGTTCGGTAGTCAGTTCTTTGAACATGGCTTCCATGTGGTCTATTTTGGCATCAGCCATCATCAGCTTCTTGTCGGAAATCTGCTTGTTCAAAGCTTTGGCTTGTTTGAAGTTTTGGGCTTTCATAGCGGCTTTGAGATCGATTTGCAGGTTTTCCATTTCAGCTTTGTAAGTGTTCATTTGTTTTTGATGTGCAGTGCGCAGGGTCTCAAATTTCTTTTGTTGTTCTTTGGTGAGATCGAGTTGTTCGCACATCATTTGGTGAGGGTTTTCACCCATCATTTCTTCGCCTTGCATCCGGTGCATACCCATTCCGGGTTTCATATTTTTCTCATGTTTTGCTTCTACACGGGCTTGAGCGGAAAGCATCGATGCCAAAAGCAAGATGCCGAGAGTGATAATCATAAGTTTTTTCATTGTGTTCTCCTGTGTTTGTATTGTTGATTTTGTCTGTTAAAATTTCTTGCTGGGTGCTGGTTCATACCTCTGTCAAAGGGTGGTCTTTCCCCGGCAGCAGATTTCCCAAAAAAGTCTCGTGCCTCTTCTGCACTCATAGTTTTGCGAAGAGTGAGGAGCCGTTGTCCCAATCTGCGTTCCAGCGAAGAATGGATGACTAGGGAGCTATCCAGGATCGTCTTAATCTTTGGTTCGTTAATCGGATCTTTGGCCAGCTCTTGCATCAAAGCCTGCTTTGATTCTGCAAAGTCGGATTTGATACGGATCATTTCATCATCGTTGCCGCAGTGTTGTTGCCACATCTGCATGCGCTCGCTTCCCGGACCTCTGCCACCCATACCCCGAAGATGTGGGGGACCAGCCGGAGAAGGCATAAAGAAACGGATGAATACGAAGGAACCCAATACTGCCAGATTGAAGGCTAAGGAAATAATTAGCAGGATATATAGCCAGCGCTTACTCATTGGGAACCTCCGTTCGTAGTCTCGAGTGCTACGATGGTAGAGCTTCCATAGCCGATGGAATCCAGAGTGAGGGTTTCTGTATTGCTCGTGGTATCTGTAGTACCAAAGGTTTTGATTCCCACCAAAGTACCGAGGTAGAGGCTCATGACGATTGCCATGGCGGCGGGGATCAGTTGCAGGTTCCATTTGCGGCGCAAGCTGGAGCGGCGGTCATCGTGTTCACGGGCACTTTGCAAAATGCGGTTGTGAATCCAATCCGGTAATGAGGGAGTGGACTGTGCCTGTAAAATCGAATTGAGCTTTCGAGCTTGTTCGGCAAGGGCATGGCATTGAGGACACGTGTCCAGATGCTGTTCAAGCTTCAGCGCGTGCCGGCTGTCCAGCTCTTTGTCGAGCCATGGACTGATCTGCGATTTAACTGTGCTGCATCTCATGGTATCCTCTTTATTATTTTGATTTCGAACATTTTGGTGTTCATATGTTATACTCCTCAATTCGTGTTATCCTGCACAATTTTTTTGCGGAGAATCCTTTTTGCTCGCACCAGCAAGGATTCAACGGCTTTTACGCTGATGCCCAATTGCTCGGAAATCTCCTTGTAACTCAGCTTTTCGTAATATTGGAGATGGATAACGGTGGCCAGTTTGAGTGGTAGTTCCCGGATGGCAGTTTGGAGCAGGGTATGATCCGGTTCTGCTTGTGGTTTGTTGTTATCCGGGAGATTTGCAAAATCAACGGGGTCGTGGAGAACGTAGCGTTTACGCTGTTTTATAAAAGTCAGGGCTTTGTGGTAGGCAATTTTATAGAGATAGGGGACGGCAGTAGCGCTTTCGATGCGATCGATATTCTCGTAAAAGGATATGAACACGGTCTGGATCACGTCCTGGGCATCTGCTTCGTTGCCCAGCATTTGATTTAGATAGTGATAGATCCGGTTCTGGTTTTTGTTCAGGAAGCTCTCAAAATCCGTGGCTTTCATAGCTTCCTCATGTAGATTAAAAAAATCAGGACTTCAGTGCCTTCCGGGGGGCGGACGGATCTTGATTCCGGCCGGGAGAGCAGCGAAGTCCTGAATATCATATAGTTACCTATTGGGATGGGATCGGTAATTTGGTAACCTGGATCAAGTTTGTGTTGTGGTTCAGATATTTTGCCGCAGTCTTAGCCAGGCTCTCTGTGCTGATATTTTGGTACCAGGATTGGTAATTCAAAAAATCGTCAATGGGCAGTTCCTTAGCAACGTTTTGGGAAATATTATTGAGCCAGAAGCGGTTTGTGATGATAGATTGATCGAGGTTTTTGAGCATAGTGGTACGCACAAAACTGGCTTCTTCCTCGGAGACGGTTCCGGTCTTTGTGGAATCCAAAATAGCGACCACCGCAGCTGTCAGTTCTGCACTGCGTTCCGGGGAACACTCCATCATGATCATGATAGCATATTCTTCCCGTGGAAAATTTGCAGTATTGGGTGAAGCGTAGATATTGTAAACTCCACTCATCTCTTCCCGGATCTTTTCCCGCAGCCGTTCATTGAGCAGCATACAGAAAGCGTCTAAGTCTTCAACTTCACGGTTGGAGTACTTCATGTCTCCGCCAATCACAAAATAGACCATGGATTTGGGATCCTTGCCCAGGTTAAAAGTACGCTCATGCTTGCCTTTGATGGTTTCAAAACCTATATCTTGAGCGCTTTCTTTGCTTTTTTTGGCAGGTAAATTGGCGAGATAGGTGAGGCACATCTTTTTCAATTCCTGCTCGTCAAAGTTGCCAACGAAAAAGAAGTTAAAATCTCCAAAATTGCTGTAGCGTTCTTGGTAGATCTCCATGACCCGATCCAAAGATACTTGATCCCAAGTTTTGGTAGTTTCCGGTGCGAAATAGGGATTATTGTCGTAGATAAATACCACTAAAGAATCGATGAATACTTGATCGGGAGAGTTTTGCTTGTTTTCCAAAAAGGCTTTTTGTCTGGTTACATACGAATCAAAACTGTCCTTACTGAAACGGGGAGCTTTGGCATATTGGTAGATCATTTGAAAGGCCGTTTCCATATTCTTGGGGGAAAACATACCTTGCAGGTCCTCGGAATATACACCAATATTGGGATTGACTCGCACCACTTGGCCGGCGAGCATTTTTTCGATCGTGGTATTATCAAAATCTCCAAATCCGGCATCGGCTATGATGGATCCGGCTTCTTTGGCAGCAAGAACATCAGTGGGGGGATAGAGAGAGAATCCGCCACTGCTGCTGGCACTAAAATACACTTCATCTTTCTTGAAGTCTGTATTCTTCAGATAAACTGTGATCCCGTTGGAAAGCTTCCAGGATTTGATACCGCTGGCTTTGTATACTTTGGTTTTCTTGATTTTTCCGGGTTTGGGGATAGCACTGAGGAACGGTTCGCTGACTATTTTGTCATCGTAGGGAGTAATATTGGATGAATCAATGCTTTTTACTACTGCCAGCAGTTCAGACTCGGTGGGGTAAACAAATCCCTCTTTTTCCGGACCACTGACGCTGAGCACCATGTTTTGGTCTGTGACCAGTTGTTGGGTCACGGCATTTACATCGTCCAGACTGATAGTATCAAACAGTGCGCCCATGATCTGGTAGTTTTGTTCGGGGCTCATCATTGCGCCATCGTTCATAATCTGACTGACATATCTCCAGATCAGGGATTCAGAGAGTTGGTTATCCTTTTCGGTCATGGCAGTCTCGGCGCGACGCAGGATGTTTTGCTTTGATCTGGCCAGTTCACCGGCGGTAAACCCGTGAAGTTTGGCACGCTCTGCTTCTGTTACCAACGCGGTGAGAGCTACCTTGATCTTTGCCTCTGGCATATAAGCTGCCATTAAATAGAGTTCCTTGCTTTTGGTCATGGGGTAGCTGTAATTGTAGGCATAGGAAAAAGGGGGATCGCTTTGCTTGGATAGCTCTTCCAAACGGTTTCCCAGCATATCTTGAAAGAGATCAGTGCACAGGCTGTTCCTGTATCCGATCAGATTCTTTTGGGGTGTGGGATCATGTTTCCAGGAGATCTGGATCGAGGTGTTTGAGGCTTCTTTATCGGTTGCAATTACAGTGCGTGGTTCCACGTGGCTGGGCACTGGATAAATCACTCTTTCACGAGGGTTATCGCGTTTGGGGATAGGCTCAAAAAACTCTTTGAGCATGGCGATCATTTGGCTGGGATCCACATCACCCACGATCAGCACCGTCTGGAGGTCCGGGCGATACCAGTCTGTGTAAAAACGTTTAATTTTATCGGGTGTAAAGGTACTGAGAACATCATATTTGCCGATCGGATTGCGATCCGCATAACGCGAACCGGCGAAGATCACTTTGTTAGTTTTGTCCCTGATGCGTTCTTCGGCACCCTGTCCGCGCCGCCATTCTTCAATGATGATTCCGCGTTCGGATTCCAATTCCTTGTCCCTTAAAGACACCTGATATGCCCAGTCGGACAGAATAGTGAAGGCTTTCCGCAGTGATTCCTGGTTATCGGTGGGAGCACTGAGATTGTAAACTGTCTGATCAAAGCTGGTAAAAGCATTGAGGCCGCCGGCAAAACCCATACCGATCGAATTGAGATATTTGATCAATTCTTCCCGGCTCATGTTTTGGGTACCATTAAATGCCATATGCTCCGTAAAATGTGCTAAACCTTGTTGATCATCATCTTCCAATACTGAACCGGCATCCACCATAAGGCGAAAGGCAACACGCTTTTCCGGCTTGTTATTGACTTTGATGATATATTTTAAACCATTGGCAAACTGTCCGGTCACAAGGGACGGATCAGTAGGAAGGGGCTGTTGCATAATATCTGCTTGCCCCCAAAGAGCCCAAGACACCATTAAAATGGCGATCATGATGAGTGCATTTTTGCGTAATAACATCATTCTTTTCTCCGTTTATCTAAGATATCTATATGAGTAAGCCCGAAGCTTACATATTGGCTCAGGATATGAGGAGCCAATAAAACAAAACTCTGAATTTGCTGGAAAGGCTATTTTTTGTTGATGGCTTTAACCGGGCAACCCTTGTAAGTATTGATGCCGTCCGTACAGATTCCGCATTCCACGCATTTAGTTTGATCGATGATGGCTTTAGCCTTGACCATAGTGATGGCACCCAGAGGGCAATTTGATACGCATAGGCGGCATCCGATGCAAGTCTTGGGAACTACGCTATAAGTGGAAAGTTGGCTCCACAAGGGGTTCATTTCGGCGTCACGCAGCGTATAATCTTTGGCTCCGAGACGGATAGTTTGGGCAATCAGGATATTGCCATTGAGTTTTCCCATTACAGTGGCTGTGGAATCCGCCAAAATAGCTATTCCCAGGGTGTCGAGGGCGGCTTTGGGTGCCAGTAAGAGCCGGTAGGAAGCAGAATCAGTTTGTAAAAACAGGTTTGCTTTTTCGTATTTCAGTTTGCCGGTGAGGGTTTTCATGGCATTATCGTTATCCACAGCAATAAGCAGTCCAATGATAGACAGTAGTACTGTGAGCACTATTATGATCTTTTTGGGGGGCATCTTTACTCCTTTGGTGTTTTAGGTGACTAAAATAATGTGTTCAATCAATAAAGAAAGCTACAACAATTCCCGCAGTTCTTTTGCAGTGAGATGATCTACGACCTTTTTCACGTCTTCGGCACGGTCTTTGGAGGTGATCAAGATAGCATCTGCGGTTTCGATCACACATAGATTATCCACACCAATCAGGGCAGTAAACTTGCGGGTATTTACAAAGTTACCCTTTGATGCAAGGCATGTTCCAAACATAGAGGAACTATTGCCATCTGCGTCTGTGGGACTGAGCTCGGCGAGGGCTTTCCAGGATCCTACGTCACTCCAGCCGATCTTGACGGGCAGCACCGCACGTTTGGCGGCAGGCTCCATGATGCCGATATCAATCGGAGTTTTGGGCATTTTGGCATAAATATCATCGATCGGAGTGTTGATGCCGGAGGTATTCCATACCAAAGTGATCTCATCCAAGAGGGTGATGACCTGTGGTAGATAGTCTGTAAAAGCTTTCCAGATCGAGCCGAGCTTCCAGTAAAACATACCGCTGTTCCACAAGAAATTGCCTTGGGCGATGAAGCTTTGGGCGGTCTCCAGATCCGGCTTTTCTTTGAAGCGGGTCACGCTATTGATCCCGGGGGAGAGCTCTGCACCGGCTTCGATGTAGCCGTAACCTGTGGCAGGATAGTCCGGAATGATCCCAAACGTTACCAGATGACCTGTCGAGGCAGGGAGTTCAGCATCGTTGAGGCTTTGTACAAAGGCAGCGGTATCACGGATTACGTGATCTGCCGGCAGTACCACGAGACTGGTGTCGTCGCTGTAGCGTCGTTTGAGATAGGCAATACTGAGGGCGATGCAGGGGGCAGTATTCATGCCAAAGGGCTCGATGATGATGTTTTCCGGGGGTAGATCCACCAAATGCTCTTTGACCAGATCGACCTGATTGGCGGCGGTTACAATATAGATGTCCCGGATCGGGATCATCGGGAGTAAGCGGTCAACGGTGAGCTGAATCATGGATTTGTTACCCACAATGCGTAAAAACTGTTTGGGCATGTTTTTGCGGCTCTGGGGCCAAAAACGGGTGCCACTACCACCGGCCATAATGAGAGCTATCATCTGCGATCTCCTTTGCTATTGTTCGATAATCTGGGCGTTTTTGGGTATATCTAATTGCCATACCGAGGCGGGAATGGGGGAATTTGCTTTGATATTGCTAAACTCGTATTTTACCGAATTCTTGCTGATGTCGATATAGGAGAGCTGTTGCACGAATCCGCTCTTGAGGTTTATCGTTGCGGAGAGGGAGGCAATTAGCTTGTCCTTTTTGGGAGTTAGCGTTACGGATATCTGGCCATCCTTTTCACTCGTGATCCGGACTGTGGAAAGCTTCCAGTAATAGCGCAGGATTTCCACGGGATTGAGCTTGTCAAAATCCGGCTGAATCCGGGATTTGATCGCTGTATTGGACTGTGAATCAAACAGAGTTACTATCCCTCTGTCGACTGTCATATACTGTTTGTAAGGCTTTTCAAAGCGGATTGCCAATCGTCCTGGCTGAAAGTATATCTTGCCGGTGAATGTCGTACTGCGATCGATCTGGGCATATTGATTGGTTTGGCTCAGCGAGGCTTGCCACGTGGAAAGCGCATTATAGGAACTGTTAATCTTGTCATAAAGTGCTTCTGGAGTGGTAGCAAAGATGGGAACGATTGCCAGCCACAGGAGACATAGCAGTTTAATACTCTTCATGGCTGAGCCCCATTCGGATCAAGTCTTGCATCGTTGCAAGGACATCGCGGGATTTACTGCCCAGATGCGGGCCCACAATATGGGCACGTTCCAGCATATCCACCAGGCGGCCGGCACGGGCGTAACCGATCTTGAAGTGACGTTGTAACATCGATACCGAGGCAGTATTGGAGGTTACTATGATACGGGCAGCTTCGGGGAAGAGCTCGTCATCATAATCAAAGGCGCCCATCTCGTTTTTATCCGGGACAGAGATCGTAAAATCGTTTTTAGGTTTGGGCTGCATGCGTAGGAAATCACAGGTGCGGGCGATCTCGTGATCCGAGACATAGGTGCCGTGGATGCGTTCCGGCAATGCTTTTCCGGGAGGTATAAACAGCATATCACCCTGGCCCAGGAGCCGCTCTGCACCGATCATATCCAAGATCACACGGGAATCTACCCGGGAAGATACCTGGAAGGCGATACGAGCAGGGAAGTTAGCCTTGATAATACCGGTGATAACTTTGATGGAAGGTCTTTGCGTGGCAAGGATGAGATGGATCCCGACGGCACGTGCCATCTGGGCCAGCCGCGTAATCGGCAGCTCGATATCTTTGCCGGAGGTCATGATCAGATCCGCAAATTCATCGATGATGATCACGATAAAGGGGAGAGGATCATAAGCCTTTTCTTCTCTGGCTTTTTCGTTGTAGCCATTGATATCGCGAACCTTTTCTTCCTGCAGCAGTTCATACCGCTTTTCCATTTCTTTGACAGCCCAATACATGGTTTCCAGAGCTCCATCCGGATCTGTCACAACATTGCCGATCAAGTGCGGCAGATCGTTGTAGCCTGCCAGCTCCACCTTTTTGGGATCGATCATGACGAGGCGCAGATCGTCCGGAGTAGTCCGCATGATCAGGCTCATGATGATGGTATTGATGCATACGCTTTTTCCGGAACCGGTGGCACCGGCGATCAAGAGATGCGGCATCTTGGCCAGATCGGTCACGACGGGTTTTCCGGAAATATCTTTACCCAGTCCAAAGACGAGCTTGGAACTGGTATTTCTCATTTCTTCAGAGAGCAGAATATCGCGGAGGTAAATCATGTCGCGGGCAAAATTGGGGATCTCGATACCGATCAAGCCACGTCCTGGGATCGGAGCCTGGACCCGGATCGACTTGGCTTTGATGGCGAGGGCCAGGTCGTCTGCGAGGGCAGGAAATTTGCTTACTTTGACGCCGGCGGCGGGCTTCAATTCGTACTGGGTGATGATGGGGCCGATATTGACGTTGATCACTTCGGCTTCAATGCCAAATTCTGCCAGCTTGTCTTTCAAGATTTTGCTGGTGACCAGGATCTGGGCTTCGATGTCTTTGCGCTCTTTGTCCGATAGTTTGACGGGACTTTCCAAAAAATCACTGATCGAGGGCATTTCATAGACGCGGTCATCATCATCGTCGTCATCCCGCTTGGGTTTGGCTTTCAATTCTGCTTTCTGCGGTTTTTTATCATCCGGCATCGGAGGAGGAAATACAGGAGTCTTGTTCAGCGTGACGTGATCATTGATCGAAGGATTGGGATCCGCGGTCTTATCCACCGTAATTTTGAGTTCTGGGATTGCAGCTTTTGAGGAGCTGATCGAAGGTTTGGCATTCTCGTCCTCATGATCCTCTTTCCAGCGCTGAATATCTTCCCACAGGATGGCAAACCAGCGCTTGATTTGGTCCACTTCGACGATGATCAGTCCCAATAAAACCATTGCACCGATCAAGATAATCTTGGCACCCAAGGAGCTAAATACTGCTTGCAAGGCGTACCACAGCGCTCGTGGCAATATAGAATCACCTCCTATAACCTTGCCGGAGGACAGTAAAGCCTGAAAGATGAAGAGGACGACGATAAAGAGGTAGCCTTTGATGCGGATGCGCTCTTTTTCAGGATCGATGAAGTAAAAGAAAGAAAAAAGCAGGATGATAATGCTACACAACACTGAAAAGATGTACCCAAAAAGACGAATCAGAGGGTAGCTGATAACGACCCCAAATCTCCCGATCGGATTATGAAAGCTCTCCGGGGCTGTAAAAAACTGGGAATAATTGCCATTCAAATTGGCAATATCCTCTGTGATCGAAGCCTCGCCGGGGATCAGAGAAAGGAAGATCAAGAGACCCATGATGGCAATGGCACCAAAGATTAGGCGTTTTTGCCACAAACTCATACTTTTGGAGGATGTGCTTTTCTTCTTGCGAATGGGCTTTTGGGTTTTGATGCTCTTTGCCATAAAATCCTATACGTTAAAACGAATCGAAATAATATCACCGTCTTTCACGAGATATTCTTTACCTTCCAGTTTGAAAAGCCCCTTTTCTTTCAGAACCTTTTCGGAACCATGAAGGATGAGATCGTCATATTTGAAACATTCGGCCCGGATAAAGCCACGTGCCAGATCGGAGTGAATCTTACCGGCAGCCGTCACAGCATTGTCACCTTTGGTAATTGTCCAGGCACGAACCTCATCTTCGCCGACGGTGAAGAAACTGAGGTAACCCATCAACAAATAGCAAAGGTGAGACAAACGGTTTTTGATCGATTCGGAAATTCCCATGTCTTCCATGAACATTGCGGCTTCCTCATCGTCCAATTTGGACAATTCGTCCTCAAAACGGGCAGCGATGACTTCACAGATGTAGCCACGCTGGGCCAGACGATCCTTTAAATCATTCTGAGAGTTATAATTATCTTCGGAGACATTGATCAAAATCAGCATTGGTTTTTGAGAGAAGAATTGGAAGCCTCTGACGGCCTTTTCTTCCTCGGGCAGCAGTGTCATGTCTCGGATGGGTCTGTTGTCTTGTAAATGGGCGCAAATGGCCCTTAAAACGCGTTCTTCGTTTTGAACGGTTGCAGTGCGTATGCCGCGTTTGTATCCCAGCTCGATTTTTTCGATTCTGCGCTCGGAAACAATCAAATCGTTAATAATCATCTCATCTTCAAAACGGGAAAGCTGAGTTTCCGGATTTTGGTTGCCATAGAGTTCTTCGAGCTCACTATCCGGGAAATTGCGAATCACCAGCGCAAAACCTTCCATCGATTTGATGTCGGAAAAGAGAGTGTTTTCAGGATTATCCACTTCCGTGGAAAAGATTCCGGGATAATCATGATATTCGATGTTGGCATAGATGGTTTTCTTGGGTTTATAGATTTCCGTGAGTTTGGTAATTCTGGCGTCGAGGACGGGAACAATACCGAGATAGGCTTCGCTATGAGTCGGCATATACTTTTCGGTGGGATGCTCGGATCCTGTCAGAGCATTAAAAATGGTAGTTTTACCGGATTTTGGTAGTCCTATGATCCCGATCTTCATTTCTTTATTTTTCCTTTTTCATTGTCACGTTTGAGGTCTCGCACTTCATATACAGTGAGCGGACGCCACATTCCGGGCTCCAGTTTACCGAGCTTTAGCGGCCCGAATTGCAGGCGTTTGAGGTTATGTACCTTCGCACCAACGGTTTCGATCATGAGCCGGATCTGGCGTTTTTTACCTTCGGTGATTACCATTTTGAGCGTCATCTTGTTGTCCGCATCCTTTTTTACAAAGACTCCGGCGGGATAGGTCTTGCCGCCATCGATCTCTACACCGCGGCGTAACTGTTCCAATTGATAACCATTTAACCGAGGTGAGATATCTACTTTATAGACTTTCTCGACCTTGCTTTTGGGGTGCGTAAGCTTGTTTATCAAATCTCCATCGTTAGTAATCAGGAGGAGACCTTCGGAGTTTTTATCCAGTCGTCCCGCATAATTGCACTTTTGGGCAAGGTCCGGGAGTAAGCTATATATAGTTTTACGATCGTGTTCATCGTGCTGGGTAACGATGTAACCACGGGGTTTATTGAAGGCTATGTAAAGCATTTTAGTATCGGGTTTTACGGTCTCGCCTTCATATTCTACAAGGTCATGGGAGGAATCGACTTGCATAGCGAGATCGACGCATACTTCACCATTAATTGTGATTCGTCCGGCTAATATCAGTTGCTCGACTTTCCGGCGTGAGCCTAAGCCACTATCAGCTAAGTATTTATTGAGACGTATCTGTTTACCAGGCTTCAAGGCTGTTTTGGACAATGGCTTTGAAGAGGTTTCGGATGATTTCATTTTGTGCTTCCTCTTTGGATTTAAATTTGCTGGAGCTAAGAGCGGAAACTGCATACTGTTCCGTAATTAACAAAGTTTTGTTTTCGTAAATAGTCTGGTTTTTCACCAAGTCGATCAATGCCACCTGAAAGCTCACCCGGATCTGATAGTCTTGCACGTTATTTGCTGAATCATAGCTATAAATGCTTTCATTGTAATCCGTTATGGTGCCATCCAATTGGCAATCTGCTTGCTGAGTGACCAGTTTTAAGCGACCGTCACTATTAAACTGCGCGGAGAGGATCTCGAGGGTTTTATCTGCTAAGGCAAATTCCGCTGTTTTGTTCTCAAATGCCATGACCCGAATTTTTTTTAGATGGGGGTAAGCATTTGAATATACGGAATATGAGCAACCTGCGAGTACCAACAATGCGCAACATACATGAATAATTCTCTTGACCATAAAGCTATATCCCCAAAATTCTTGTACCTTGTCAAGATAAACCTTTATATTATGTGTAATGTAACAAAATTAAGAACTCTGCTGGAGGCCACAAGTGGCAAAGAAATTTATATCTAAAGCCGACGTAGCAAAGAAGTTAAAAGTATCGGAAGCGATCATCCAAGAGATGATCAATGGGAATGTATTTGAGAGCAAGCTCGTGGGTAAAATCATCAAAGTTGATGAAGATTCTTTGAACGAGTGGCTGGAAAACCTGTCAGAAGATGAAGAGAAAATGCTGGCTTTAAAGCGAGTTATCTGTCACTTTGAAGAATATATGCGTCCCGAAAACATCGTCTTGGATTTTCATGCCGAAAACAAATATGATGCGATCCGCGTCTTGAGTGAAAAGGCAAAAGACCAAAAGTTAGTCCGCGATGCCCGCTGGCTTTATGAAGTGGTGGTAGCGCGTGAAGAGCTTATCTCTACAGCCATAGGCAATGGAGTGGCTCTTCTGCATCCCAGGCATTTACATCCTTCCAAGATCAAAACACCCAGTATCCTCTTTGGCAGATCCGACGAAGGTGTGGACTTTGATGCACCGGACAATAAACCCGTGAACATATTCTTTATGTTGTTGTTACACAACGACAAACAACATTTGTTTTCACTATCATACATATCCAAACTTATTATGAACAGCGATGTGTTGAGTAAGTTTAGCTCTGCCACAACCAC
This sequence comes from Candidatus Cloacimonetes bacterium HGW-Cloacimonetes-1, assembly GCA_002841975.1. Lineage (GTDB taxonomy): Bacteria > Cloacimonadota > Cloacimonadia > Cloacimonadales > Cloacimonadaceae > PHBQ01. The sequence goes on along the minus strand of PHBQ01000003.1, from coordinate 15,446 downwards.
TGATGAAATCCACAAATGTTTGACCGTATTACCAGAAACCAATAACGCATAATAATAGGTACCAATATGACAGATGTTCGCATCATAATCGGCAGTAAGTCTGATTACGATCTTTGTACGGCTATCAACCGCACCTTGGATGAGTTTGCGGTTAGCTACGATTTTCACGTTTCTTCGGCACATCGGAAGCCGGAGCAAACCGCAAAGTTGGCACAAGATGCCGAGAAAGCCGGTGTCAAGGTCATTATTGCTTGCGCCGGAATGGCAGCTCATTTACCGGGTGTTATAGCATCCCATACCGTTCTACCCGTAATCGGTGTACCCCTGGTCTCCGGGGAGTTAGGGGGAACGGATGCTCTTTATTCCATAGCACAAATGCCCCCTGGAGTTCCCGTCGCATGTGTGGCCATCAACGGCGTTAAAAACGCTGCCTTATTAGCGATCCAAATCCTGGCTATAGCTAATCCAGAACTCAGAAAAAAGCTACACGAATACAAGGAATTGTTAGCGTCTTCCTAGACATGTTTCACGTGAAACACTGACCCCAAAACCATCTTTTCGGCTTGAATACAGGAGAACATCCTGAGCCTTTGTAGTGTTACACATATCATCTGAATCTCGGACGATACCTTATCCTCCTCATGGTTTCTGTATTGAGTCCTATAAGTTTTAAGGCTCTGCTTGCTTGGCAATTGAAGAATCAACCACTGTTCTCTGAACCGCTTCGATATTGTATTTCGCTACACACAATATTGGGAATCCGTATACTTAATAAATCCGGAATAGTGTTTTATCTGCTGTCGATAGTAATTCGGTCGAACCAACATTCGCCCCTACTACAATCCGAGGTGCTCCCCTCGTGATTCCCTCGTGAAGCCCGGGTCGGACCTGGGATTTGCCACGGAAACATCAGTGGTGGAGTAGGGGCGAATGGTGGTTCGCTCGTTGTATTACGGAATCAGATATCGGAACAAGCTGCCAGAGTCCCTGCGGGACGGAATTTCAGGTAGATAAGAAAAATTGAAGGCAGATATGAGTTTCATCGGAACGCAGGGTGTTAATAAACCCCTAACCTCCATTTTAAAAGAACCGGACTATATGGTTACATTACAAACCAGATTCGGAATATTTATGCTCTCAAATCGTAGTCAGATGGAGAAGCCCTTTACGGGCGCAGAGGGTTGACAAAGTGTCAGCCCGGCAGGGCGACATCCGATAGCGACGGGTTCGGAGTATTGCGCCAGCGATGCGTAGACCCTCGTTATGGTTCCACTTCGCGATAGAGCCCCTTGCGGGCGACACCGCTTGTTGGCGCACTATGTGTATTAATGGTGGCGATCCCTTGCTAATAGTGCAAGATCAAGTGCGTCAAACTCCCAGCTGGGGGCAATAGTCCGCAATGGGGCAGATCTGGCACTTGGGATTGCGTGGCAGGCAGAGGTTTTGACCAAAGGCGACGATGTAGGAATTGACCATTAACCAGTATTGTTCCGGTAAAATCTCCCGCAACGCCATCTCTGTCTCAAAGGGTGTAGAGGTTTGAACATAGCCCCAGCGATTGCTGATCCGATGGACGTGGATATCGACGCAGATTGCGGGCAAGGAAAAGGCAACAGCACGTACTAAATTCGCGGTTTTGCGTCCAACACCCGGCAATTGAACCAGGTCCTCAATAGCACTGGGGATTTTACCGCTAAACAAGGTGTCCAAAACCTCAGGCAATTGCTTCAAATGCTTGGTCTTGGTTTTATGGAAGCCGACCTGATAGATAATGCGATCCAATTCCTCGTCACTCAGCAGGTCGAAATCATGCGCCCGGTGTACGACCCTAAAGAGCTCGGTCACAGCTCTGGATGTAGTTTCATCCTTGGTTCTGGCACTTAAAATAGTTGCAACCAGGACCTTGAACGGATCCCGGGTCTGGGCATTGATCAAATCTACGATCGGAGTTTTTACAGTGTAGAAATGAGTCTTCAATCTACTCATAACGATATCGATATTAAAAGCTTTCATTGTTCCTCACTCATGAATGTTGCGCGCTGCAGCTCTTGCTCTTCATCAGTCCTTCGCTTTGATAAAATAATGATAAATGTCTCTTAAAACACCCAAATAGAAACCATAAAGAACTATCAGGCAGCAACATGACATCTTGTAAGATGTCTAGAGCTATCCTTTGTATAGCACCTGGAAACTAGGTGTAGGAAGCCAGGATAGATTCGTAAAATCACTATCAGGAAGTACTATGGAGCCAAAGCTGAGAACTGTCGAGTTGATCCTAGACCCAGCTGGTCCCAAACAAATCTATTGCATAAAATACGGGGATATGAGATCTTGTCAATCAAAAGGAGTTACCGATGTGTGGAAGATTTGCTCAAGTAGTGAAATACGATCAATTGAAGAAGTACATAGACGAATTGGTGATCGCGGATAGGAACGAACAGCTGGAAATCAATTACAATGTGGCACCCACAAACGCGGTGGCGGCAGTAATCGTGAAGCAGAATCACAAGCTACTGACTTTTTTCCGCTGGGGTCTTATTCCTTCGTGGTCTCCTGAACTCCCCAAGTTTCAGATGATCAATATCCGTGCCGAGACCATTGCAGAAAAGCCAACTTTTCGTAACGGATTGCGCTACCGCAGATGTTTGATCCCCGCAAACGGATTTTATGAATGGCGAAAGAAGGATAAACAGCCATTTTTCATTCATTCAGCTGGAAGTGATATACTATGGATGGCAGGGATTTATGATACCTGGACGGGGTCGGATGGGAGCTTTGTTCCCAGTTGTGGAATAATCACTACTCAATCAAACTCTACCATAGCTCCATTGCACGATAGAATGCCGGTCCTAATCAACACAGAGATGGCCACCTGGCTAGATCCCAACTTTACCGATACAGCGTCTTTACGAGCGTTGCTGGTCCCTGCAAATGACTCCGAAATTGCGTATTATCCGGTGAGTAAAACAGTCAACCGAGTCGGAGTGAATCTGCCTGAGTGCATGGAACAAATCGTGCTTTGATAATATATATTGACAAATGTCCAGAATGGCAGGGAATGCACTAAAAGAAAGTTGATTATGAGCGACAAAATTATAAACATTTTAGTGGTCGATGACGATGAAGCAATCCTGAGGATAATATCCAGGATCCTGATTGCTGTGCCCAATTATCGGGTATATTGTTGTTCCGATTCTCTGGAAGCCTTGACACATCTGCAAACAAAACCCATCAACGTGATGATCTCCGATATCGTAATGCCCAAACTCAGTGGGCTGGAATTGCTGAAGAAAGTGGCTAATATTGACTCCAAGATCTCCGTAATCCTGATTACAGGCACCCAAGACAGCTATAAAATGCGTACTGCAATCCAGTTGAATGCCTTCGATTTTTTGCGGAAACCCTTTGATCTGGCAGAGCTGGAGATCAGCGTCAAGCAAGCAATCGAAAAGAATGCACTCCTGATAGAGAACGAAAACTATCAAAACAATTTGGAACTACTGGTACAGCAACGGACATTGGAACTCTTTGATGCAAAAAGTAAGCTCGAACGAAGCTATCTGAACACTATCGGGGCTATGGTAAACGCTATAGAGGCGAACGATATATATACCAAAGGGCATTCGGAACGAGTCACGATCCTGAGCCTCTTACTGGGAAAGAAAATGCGATTGAGTTCAGAAGAATTGAAGCAGTTGCGAGTTGGCTCGCTGTTGCATGATATCGGCAAAATCGGGATTTTAACTCAGATCTTGAGCAAGCCGGATACTCTCACAGAGTCCGAATACGAATTGGTGAAAATGCATCCCACAATTGGGGACAAGATTATCGCTCCCGTGGGATTACCACGCTCTGTGCATCAAATAATTCTGCAGCATCATGAGTGGGTCAATGGCAAAGGCTATCCGCATAATTTAAAGGGAGAAGACATCAGCCTTTTGTCCAAGATTGTATCGGTGGCAGATTCCTTTGATGCAATGACCAGCCAAAGGGTATATCGCACAGATCTGGATATCAAAACAGCATTTGAAGAGATAGAACAGATGTCCGGAATCCAATTTGATGATGATATCGTCCGCATCTTTTGTAGTGACCAGGAATACTTCACCGCCAGTATCTACAATCCGGATGTTACCAAAGAGATGCTATTTGGGAGAATCTGACAAACGGCAACGCTTTAAATCTATTTAAATAAAATGCCACGTTGAACATAGAGACTAGATAATGGGTGGTGTAACGTCGATTACACTTCACGTGTTATGGCTTCCGGAGCTCATGCAATCCGGATCAATTGTGAGATAGCAACACTAAACGACATTGGTCAAATAGGAGTCACTTATGAAAAAAGCTATATTAATGCTGGCTTTAATCGCAGTCTGCTCTGCAGCTTTTGGTTGGGATGTGATCCGTCAAGCCGCATTCCCTACAAATTTCTATACTTTGGAAAAGATCGGTTCTACTATCTGGGCAGGTGGATATGTGGGTGGCGTTGCCAAATCCACAGATGATGGTTTGACTTGGACATTTGTTCAAACTCCTGCCTACACACCTCCTACCTATAAAGATGTGTGGGATATAGACTTTATCAATCAAAATCAGGGTATCATGGTCGGTGACGACGGCATGGTGGCCGTAACAACAGACGGTGGAAACACCTGGAACATTCCGGCTACGGTGACTGCTATCATTGGCACTACTCGCATGCTGGGAGTGGTATATCACGAAGATGGCAAAGTCTGGGCTTGCGGGTATAGTGGCATGATTATCTACTCCCCGGATTTTGGTGTCACTTGGCAGCGTCAGGGTGTAGGAGTGACCGTTGAAATCGGGTATGGTATGACGATGAATGAAGACGGATTGGGATTTGTGGCCCTCAATAACGGTAATCCGGACCAATCTAAAATCTACAAAACATCCGACTATGGCACTACCTGGGCTCTGGTAAACCTCACGATTACGGGCAATCCCACGCTTTACAAGGTGCGTCAGTTTGGTTCCAAGGTTGTGATCTGCGGAGACAGTGGATACATTGGCTACAGCAACGATAATGGTACGACCTGGACGCATTACCCCAATGCTGCCGGAACCACCACATCTGATGCCATGCGTGACGTCGTGATGAATGGAGATATCGGGTACGCCGTCGGCAGAAATTCCCGTTTACTAAAGACCACTGACGGCTGGGCAACATATGAAACCGTAACTAACGACTTCAGCGTTTATTTTGAAGGGATTAAATTTCGCAACGATGGCAGTCTCCTGGCATGCGGTTGGCAAGGTGCTTTGGCAATGTCACAGGATAGTGGTACGCACTGGAACGAGATAGTTCCCACTGCCGTAGATATTTGGAAAGCCAATATCATAGATGCCAACACCTGGTATCTGGTCGGTGACAAGGGGAGCATCATGAAAACCACCGATGGCGGTGCCACCCTCCTCAAAAAGAATGTCTTTGGCGATGTCAGCGCATTTTACGCCAGTCATTTTAAAAATGCCAACGAGGGTTTCGTAAGTGGAAAAACCAGCGGTAAGATCTTTCGCACTCTCGATGGTGGAGATTCGTGGACAAATATTACAATCCCCGGCTTCTCTTCTGCTCGTGCCTATTATGAGTTTTTCTTTCTCAACAATATGGTGGGATATCTGGTAGGGGTCGGCAGTAAAATTGTTAAAACCACCGATGGTGGTGATACCTGGAACTTGGTAGGGGACAACATTGGCTCTACCACAAACCTTTACTGTACCTATTGGAAAGATGAAAACAATGGCTATGCAGGCAGCACAACCGGCAGGATATTCATCACTATCGATGGTGGTGTCACATGGAATCCCATCACGGTTGGGAGTTCTGCATATATTAACGACATCTGGTTCAAAGATGCCAACAATGGCGTCGTAGTAAACTCTATGGGGCAGATCTTTTATACCACCACCGGGGGTAATACGGTCGATAGTTGGATCGCAGCATCCGAGCAAGCCCTAGATGACGTCTATGGAGTAACTTGCGACTACAATGGTGTCTATTGGGCGGCAGGATACAGTTCCGATGATACTTCCAGTAACATTGGCAATTCCTGGGCAATCCTCAAATCGCTCGATAACGGTGCCACCTGGACTCAGGAGAGCTTTCCCGCCTTATTGCCATACAATGCGACCCGTTTTACCGGAATCACGGTAGGAGAGGGCACAATGGTCGCCTATGGCAAAAACAACCTCATCGTGGCAAAATCGGAGATTGTGGAGCATGTCACCCTCAATGCACCTGCAAATTTAACCACCGATCTCGATCCTGCAAACGTCACACTGAGCTGGACTCCCTCTCCCGATGGTGCTGTGGCTCAAGTGTATCAAATCTTTGTTAGCACCAATCCTGAAGCTCTGTTCGATGAATTGTATTTCGAAACAACACAAACTAGTTTCGATCTCTCTGCGGTAGCCAATCTGGGCTATAGCACTCGTTGGTATTGGGCAGTTTTGCCGGTCAGCGGGTTCTTTACTGTTCCGAATATCGGATCCCCAAACTTCATGAAATGGCAGTTTACAACAATGGCCGATCCGAATATAGTCGTCCTGGATGCTCCTGTCTTGAGTATCGAAAAAGTAGAGGGACAAGTCCGCCTGGCATGGCCTGCAGTTACCAATGCAGGTTATTACAGAGTACTTGGTGCCACATCCCCCGATGGAGAATATGATGAGATAACCACTACCACAAATACCGAATATCTCGTGATTGCTCCTGCAGGAAGGGGATTCTATCGGGTGATAGCCTATACGGATCCCGCACGTAAATAACAGTCATTGTATATTTCAATCTCATAATGCCGGAAGCAATTCCGGCTTTTTTTTCAAAAAAAGAACCTATGGCAAGGAGTATCCATAGGTTCTCAATCAGAGTCGGGGATTTGTGCTATTTTATCAAGATCATTTTGCCACTACGGGTCTCATGGTCTGCGTTGATCCTGTAGAAATAAATACCGGAGCCAACGCCTTTGCCTTGGGCATCGAGACCGTTCCAGATCTCGTGGTGCAGTCCCGCGCTTTTGCTGTCTTTGAGCAGAGTGCGAACCAGCTGTCCTTTGAGGTTATAAATCCCGATTTCGACGTTCGTGGCTTGTGCCAGTTTAAAGGAAATCGTGGTAGTAGGATTGAAGGGATTGGGGTAGTTTGTCACTGTGGAGATCAGTGCCACCGGTACGGATTGGGGATCATCCACCGCTGTAGTTTGGTTGATAATCATCTGTCCCATCAGGTTTTGGTGTTCCATGGGTTCATCACGGTAATAAGAGGAACCTTGAGACCAGGTGAGCATCGTGCGGTTTCCACGATTCACGGTTTGCAAGTTTGTAATAGGTGAGCTTGCGCAATTTATCTGGTGATCGTCATCATTCCCGATCAATGCTCCGGAAGGGGAAACAAAGCGATAGATGATTTGGGAATCACCGTCTCCATTGTTTCTGGTCCATACCAGTGCCAAAGCGTCATTTGTATCACGGGTGACGCAGATAGTGTAAGCAGCTATGCCATCATCAGTCACAAACAGCGGTTCCCACAGCGGGTCTAACGCATAACTGAAACGCTGCACTTTTACATTTGCAGTCTGGTTTTCATGAGTACTCCAAGCAAGCGCAAAATCGTTCTGTCCGAGCTGGATTTGAGCATGTGTAAGACTGGTAATATTGGCCATAACTGGAGTGGCAGACTGTCCCATCAGCAATTGCGCATTGGGGCTGATCTGCTGTGCCATGATACCATGCAAAAAGCTCTGAGATATGTTCTTGAAAGCCACGAAGAGTCCCTGAGGAGTTAGCTTGGCATTCAGAAATTCCTGGTTGTAGAGGAGTGTGGTGTTGGCGGGATCCAGCGGTATGCCAATCGTCCCCCAAGCAGTTTGGGGAGTGCCATCGGCAGGATTGAACCGCAACGCATAGATCTTGCTGCCACCGGATTGAGACAGTACCCGGCGTTCATAGACCAGATAGTCGTCATATATCCCCCTTAGTTGGTTACTGCAGAGGGCTGCATCTGCCAGCATGCTTATGCCTCCGGGTGCCCATTGGATCTGTCCATTAGTGATTTTTTGCATGAAGATGGCACCGTTATAAACATTGTTAGCATAAGTCTTATGGGTCCAGGCAAGGAAGATATCACTACCGATCTCATAGATCGAGGGGCTATCATTATAACCATCTGTGTTATTTGTCAGTTGGATTCCGTAATCTCCCCACAGATAAAATCCGTCGTCACTTATGAGTTGGGCATAGAGGTCATAACCGTAATCTTGTTGTTCATTCCAGATCACCAATATTCCATCATTTGAAAGCACACGAGCATCAACAATATATTGCCTACAGGGATGATAAACTGTAATGTTATCACCATTTACATTATAGCCAAAAGCTCCGGAGGAATTGACCGTCTGCAGCCGGATTTGGGATTGGTTTTGCCCCATGCGATCGTCATCCCAGAGCATAGCGACGTCATTGGAGCGCTGGAGCGTAACTCGTCCCTCCGTAAACATGCTATTCAATCCACCAAACAGGTATCTGCCCTCGGATTCGAGCAAGGCTTGTCCGCTGTTTCCCAGTTTTTGATACCTTATATCTTGATACTGAGAGGGTTGCCCCAGCCAGGCTGTCCAGATGTTTTGACCTTGCACACTCAGATAGGGATAATATTGGTAGCCTGGGGCGTTGCAGACCAATGCTCCACCCGGCTGCCAGAGTTCCGCTCCGGTGCTGGAGAGGTGTTGGGCGTAAATATCTGTTTCCATTGTTGCGGGGTATATTTTGTTCCAGAGCAGATAAGCTCCGCCACTTCCATCGGCTTCCAGACTGGCTGTTCCATATTCACTGTTGTGATAAGGTTCGAGGCCAAAAACCACGACATTTCCCCACAGATTTACACTCCCGGAGTTGATTTTGCTTACGTGAAGTCCGTTGTAATTGCCACTTAAACGAGTGACTAAAAAGACGGAGTTATCCGACATAGAGTATGCGATCTTCTCGGGGTAGGGATAGACATCCAAGGGGGTCTCTTCGGAGACCGGTGCTGGCCAGATGGCTGGTCCCGCAGTAGTGTAGGCTTGCAACAAGCACGTTTGGAAATCATTGGTATATTGATACCAGTAGAGATAAAATGTGTCCTGACCCAAAGCCAGCAAGCCATTGCGGTTCATATCAATATTGTTCCCGCTCCCCACAACGATGGGATTATCCCAAACCGTCAGACCAGCGGTGTTGTAGCGTTGCACAAACAATTGAGAGGTAGGCGAATATCCAGATGAAGTCGTGGCGTAGAAGCCGTTATTGCCATCCGAAATTATGGAGGTCAGCAGATAGCCGTTCTCATCACTGATGGCTATGCCGGATTCGCTCCAGCGTCTGCTGCCATCTGCGGCAAAGCTTTGGACATAAGACTGGTTGTTGTTGTAATCATTGTCATATCTGTCCCAGGCAACAATCACGCCACCGAGGTTGTCGGTGACTAGCCTTATTTCGCTGCAGCCTGGAGCTACCGATGCACGGATGCCTCCCTCTGTCCAGAGTAACTGGCCCTGGTGATTGATTTTCTGGAGAAAGACATCACCCCGCCGCTCGAGATAGGTATCTACCCAAGCAATGACAAAGAAGCCATCAGAAGTGACCGTTACGACGGGATTTTTCTGAATCCCGGTCTTGGTATCAATTGCCACGGGATAGTTCGATGTAGGGACGCCATTGGCATCTACCAATTGAGCATAAATATTGCGATCGTCGGCTCGACTATCGCTCCAGACATAGAGGTTTCCGCCCCCGGGGGCAGGTGTGGCGGATTGATTCCATTCGATTGCGGTACAAGAACGGATTTTGAGATCCTGTTCCCAGGCTGTAGTCGCCTGTAACAAAACGGCGGTGCATAAGAACAGCCATATCATAAAGTGTTTCATCGGTCCTCCATAAAGTAAATACCAAAATTACCCACAAGATACCGCAATTGGTGAGGATGCAAGTACCTAATCATCAAGGCTATATACAGAGCATAAAGCGTTCCAATTCTAAATGATAAATATACTATGTTTGCGCAGATGTAGGAAATATGCAAGGATAAGCCTGTTAATACTACAGAAAGTAATTTGTTTTTGATGCGCGCAGCTCTGTTAATGTTACAATTTATTACGGCAATCATGGATCTGATGTAAACTATATTTACATAAAAAGCGACTTCGTGTAAACGGGACATCTATCACAATTCCCAAGTGTCGAAATAGACCGACTTTTTAGTGCACAACCCACGTTTTGGAAGGCGACAGTCACCGTGGGCAGTCTCGGGTTGTGCGGCTTTGAATGATAAGTTCTTCCTTACTCTGTTGTGGCTATGATGTGGCTATGCCGCCCCATGATTCATAGGGCGGCATAGCCACATCATAGCCACATCTCATAAAGGGAGGCATAAGGAAGCAGGGATAGTCTGCATTTATAGCTGAACATCAGTATAGGTAATCCGTGTACGGAGAAAGTAAAAAAAACGGTTTAGCCCCGAAGGACTAAACCGTTAAGACAGGTATGTTTAGGTTTATTGAATATCTTTTGGTTTGCGGCGTTGCAGAAAGAATCCGCCTGCCAGAGCCAGGAGAGTGACCAAAAGTCCAATTCCGCTGTACTGTATGCCCTTCTGATAGGATTCCGGAGCAAAATTCAGTTCCAGTTTATGTGTCCCGGCCGGGATCACCATGCCGCGTAAGATATAGTTCGTGGCATAGATCGGGATTTCCTTGCCATCCAGATAGGCTTTCCACCCTGCCGGATAATAAATCTCGCTGAGCACCAGGAAGCTATTGGTATCGGTCTGCAGATCATACGCCAGGCGGTGAAGTTCGTTCACGGTCTGCTTTACGGAAGACACCTGCGGTTTACTGATCCCGGAGACGGGTAGCTCGACGTAGGCAGTGACGGCAGGATCAAATTCCAAACTATTGAGCTTGGGCAGGATCGAATCCGCCGGACTTACGGTGCTGACGTTGTCCACAAACCAGGCGCGAGGCAGTGCCGTGTTGTTTTGATAAACCCGAATCGGAGTATATGAACTCGCAAAGACCAGCTTCTTTTGTTGCAAGTAGGAAGAGCCTGGGAGCGTATCGGCGAGGATAATGTACTTGGTGCTGAGCATATCCAAAATCTGGGTTGGAACTTCCACTCCATACTTTTCCCAAATGTCTTTGTAACGATTGAACTGTGGAAGCAAGTTGCCACGCAACACGTCGTCGTAACGCTTGAGTTTGGCAGCAGAATAGCCATCTACAGTCTGGTGATAATATGCCCAATCTCCGGCGGGACCGACTCCGGAAGGGAAGATCCGGAAATTGTCTTTGTCTGCCTTCAAATATTCGTCATAATCCTTCATCGCAAAATAGTCACGATGTTCGCTGGCAGGCTTGTTGTTCTTGAGGTAATGACCGGTGTAAATCCCCAAATCGACAAATGTGAGGATCAGGATAGTCACCACAAAGACGTTGCGTTTGAATTTGCCGGCAGAGAACAGATATGAAGCACCGGCGGCAAGAGTAAGCAAGAGGAAGCTGATGATCCCGCTTTTGGCGAGCATTCCCAGGCGATATGCTTTCAATTGATCCAGCATGCTGGTGTATCCGGCATCCGTAAAGATCTGGATTTCCCGCTCGGTTGCCAAAGGCAGCCCCTTGAAGAATGTCCGTGATAAGATCATAAAGAAGACAAAGATGATACCGGTAGCCCAAAAGACGCGGAATAGGGCATTCGAGAAGCGAGTGTCTCCCTTTTCGGTGCGGTCGATAATGGTGTCCAAGCCCAGAGCTGCCAGGATCACGGCATTGATCTGAACCATCACCAAGATCATTGAAGGCACCCGGAATTTATTGAAATAGGGCAAATATTTGAGCAGTAAATCCGAAAGCAGCGGAGCAAACTTGCCAAAGGACATCACGGTAAAGATTATTGAACTGATCCAGATAAAACCCGCAAATTTGCGATGCTTGCCAAAGAGAGCCATCAGCCCCAAGGCCAGCACTATGATGCCAAAATAGTTGTAAATCTGGGTGAAATCCATCCAACCCCAGTATGGGCCAACGCCTTGCGGCATGTTGGGAATCGGAGTAGTGGTGATCCCGCCAAAGAAATCCGGAACCACAAAAGTCAGTATTTCCCAAGGATGAAAAGACCAACCCTGGGCATAAGCTTTGTCCAAGCCGCTAGCACCACCGCGCATCGTATAATGGCTATATTCCATGGTACTAAGGTAAGGGTTCATCACCGCCAGAGCAGTCAAGCCTAAGGCCAACAATAAGAGCAAACTAAAGAAGGCAAAGCGTTTCCACTGTTTGTTGCTAAAGGTATCGATCAGAGAATAGACCCAGAACATGCCCACGAAGAGATAGAGATAATAGGTGATCTGGGGATGATTTTCGCGCAATTGAGTGATCAGGAAGGTGGCGAGTAAACCCAGACCAAAGAGATTGGGCTTTTTCTTCAGATACATCACCGCCCACATTACCCAAGGGACGTACATCAGTGCCCGAAACTTGGTATTGTGCCCGATCTCAACCAGTCCTACCCAATGGCAGGAAAAGACAAAGGCGACGGCGCCGAACATCGCAATCCAGCTATCCATACCCAAGAAGCGCAATAGCACAAAGATGCCCAAACCCCCGATAAAGAGGAGGAAAATACGCCAATTGATCACCTTATCGGTGAGTTTCGTGATGCTCTCCAGATACGGAAAACGATTGGGGAAAGAGATCATATAGGCAGGCATTCCGGAAAACATATTTTGAGTCCAAAGTGCCCTGTCACTATTGTTTTGATTGTACTCAACGATGGTGTGGGAGCCACCCTCCCATTGTGTGATATCCTGTGCTATCGGGGCACGGTGCTGGTAGGCAACGGGAAAATAAAGTAAACTGAGCATCAGGAATAACAGTAACATCATGATCCCGGGCAAGTATTTGTTGTCCCCGGGATGAAGCCGAGATTTGGCGGCAGCTTGCTTTACCGGTTTACGATAATCCGGCTTGCCTTGCACATCATTGGGCTTGGGAAGCGTATTTTTTTTTGACATACAATCCTCTTTGTTTTACAGAGTTTAAGCAAAGCTGGATAATCCGCGCTATTGGTCAAGCAGAATATCTGGAGAGTATGAGGGGGAGAAACCATTTGGCTTCAAGGAACGCATGGCATCTAAAGAAGCGTAACCCCAAACCTGCACTAAATCAAGTAACGTCGATCCGACCACGCTATTGAAGATATTTTGCTGTTGCATCGTCGGGTCAAACAAAACAGGCGATTTCGCCAAGGAAACCGCCTGTACGTCTGATCTATCTGATGATATAGGAGGAGTTATTTTAAAATAACTAGTTTCTGAGTCGTGTGGTATTTCCCTGCAGACATTTTGATGTAGTACACACCGGAGGGCAGGACCTGACCTTGATCATTGGTGCCGTTCCAGTTGAGGCGATAAGTATCGCTTTGTTTGGTTTCTGAAAGCAGGGTGCGGATGAGCTGTCCTCTCACATTGTAGATGACTATTTTGACATTCTCGGTTTTTGCCAATCCGAAGGCAATTGTAGTGGAAGGATTAAACGGATTGGGATAGATTTTTTTGAGTGAAGTCACCAGAGGAATCACGGGTGTTCCGGTATCGGTACCCGCATTAAGGTTGATAGTGATGCTGCCATGGAAATTGACAGATCCGTCTATCTCCATATCTTGCAGCCAGTAATACCAGGTACCGACGGTTACCTCTTGATCGGTGAAGCTGTAGCTCTGTAACTGAGAAGTATTGGTGGCTGAAATCATGTTACTGACAATTTGAGCACCGCTGAGTTCATTTGTGGTGTTGCGATAAATATAGTATCCGAAGACGCCTGTTTCAGACTGTGTAACCCAGTTTAAACGTACATAGTTTTGCTGAGTGGCAATAGCAGTGAAAGAGGAGAGTTCGACTGGAAGAGTATTTTCTTCATCACCCAGGACGACAGGTATTTCGCCTTTACCAAGGGTTGTGAAGTCTATGACAAAAGTCACATTCCCGCCAGAATTGCTGACGATATGCCAAGCCCCAGACTGCCAATATGCTCCAAATTGAGCCGGAGTTGATATAGTGATTGTCAGGACTCCGGTTCCGACAAAGGTGAAGGTCCGATTTGGCACAAATGCCAGACTGGAAAACTCTGGAATGTTCCCGGAACCAATATAGGCATTGCCACCGGTTACAGTGACTACAGTCTCGCCAACAGGCACTTCATTGCCATTCAGATAATCCGGAGCCAGCAATCTCAACATGGGATAGCCACCGTTCAGAGGATAAACATCTTCGATCCAGATAGTTGTAAAATCCCATCCGGAGAAAGCATTGTAAGGAGAGGTCATATCGTCTGTATTACATCCTGTGGCGGTAGCACCACCAACATTTCCTGTTGCATTGGACAAACCGGAAGTAACGGTGTCCCAATAGCAATCGCTAGCCGAGCTAGTATAGGTATAACCAAAAAGGCCTCCCTTGTATGAACTGGAACTAGTTACAGCACCTGTAGAGTAACAGTTTGTAAAACTGCTTCCGTATGACCATCCTGCCAAACCACCGACGTTAATTCCATAATCGGTGGTAACAGATCCCCTGGCAAAGCAATTGATAATGTTCGTATCATTGCAGCTTCCTACTAATCCACCAAAAATTTGGGGTGTGATTGATAAGCTGGTAATGCATGTGACGCTACTGGTGGAAAAACATTCACGAAGAGTATAGTTGTGAACAGCACTGAACAATCCACCCACTGATGAAGACCCCATAACTGTACCAGAGGAGGAACAATTGCTGATTTCCATCGGAACATCGCAGATCAGGTATCCGGCTAATCCTCCAACCCAGGATTCTGCAGATACAGTCCCGCTTGAATGGCAGTTGTTTAATACCGTGTTTTCCCCAACGCCGATTAGACTTCCGGTAGTTCCTCTTCCATCAATATTAACTCCGCTCAGGGTGATATCCGTAAGCGTTGACCCATCAGTAGTTCCAAATAATCCACTCGAAAATCTCGATGGTTGGTTGATATACAAATTGCTGATGGTTTTGCCGTTCCCGTCGAAATTACCACTGAACGGAACACTGATTACGTCATACGTATCCACAGTTCCTGTTACGGATCCCAGATTTATACTAATACAGTCGGTGAGTGCAAACTTGTTGGGGCTCAGTCCATAAACCATACACATAATATCAGCTTCCATAATCATCATTTCTATGATGTCTGCATTTGTAGGTACTGAAATAAGATCTGTCGTGACAGGTTCGTCCCACATCCCCATTCCGGTGATAGTGAAATAGCCTCCGGTTGCCAACGATAAATCGAGCATTGTATAATTGAGCAGGCGATCGCCAATCGGTACCCAGCCTGCTCCGGTGTTATAAGGGCTGACATTGAGATCGATATCATTGCC
>PHBQ01000096.1:9556-17509 GCA_002841975.1 Candidatus Cloacimonetes bacterium HGW-Cloacimonetes-1 | reverse complement strand
TCTGAGATATGGGTACGCACACCCCTGTTCATGGGCGGATGCCACCAATGCTGAACGTCCCCTTCAGGAAACTGATGAGCAGCACTGAGTAGCAGATGCTCCCGAACAAGGTGCGGTCTTGCATGTATGAGTGCCATCACATCCTGTAATTGATCACGGAAACCAAAAGCCCCCCCAGACTGGTAAGTAGCACTACGAGCCCAAATCCTGCAAGCTATAGTTTGATATAGCAGCCAACCATTTGCCAGAACATTCAGAGAGAGGTCCGGTGTTTCCACATTGACCGTTCCCAATGTATGTGACCAGTGTTGCCAGACAATGTCTAGGGCTTCCCGAGCTGCTCCGGTTCCCTTGAAGCGGTTGACCAGATTCCTGGCATCTGATGCATTCTGTCCAATACCCAACCTGAAAATGATTTCACGTTCTTGTCCGGCGCTCAATTCAAAGCTGATCTGAATGGCGGCACAGGGATCCAGTGCGGCACCAACCTTACCGGATAACCTACTACGGGCCATAGCAGCAGGCCTGCCCAGGGTTCCATTGCGACCCAGGAATTCTGTCCGGTCGCATGTGATACTACGAGCAGTATCATCTGTATCGAAGAACGCAGTCCGATCGGGAAATTCCTTATTATAGGAATTACGGGCAAACAGTGCTCCGGAGATTGAATCAGTTTCTGTGATTACGTGCATAGATGATTTTGCTCGCAAATCCCCCAGTACCCACTCCACGTATCCTGTTGCAGATAATTTGCGGGTTCTGTCCGATTCATTATATACTTTGAGTACATTAAACTTGATAGCCGAGTCCAGAGCTACATAGACCCACAACTCGGTGCGTATTCCATTTTGAGTATGTTCGAAAACGCTATATCCAAAACCATGTCGGGTGACGTACGGGGTTTTTCCATTGCTGGGTTGAGGGCTAGGAGACCAATAGTTTCCACGCTCTTCGTCCCTTAAGTATATTGCTTCTCCTCTCGAATCTCCCACAGGATCATTGCTCCAGGGAGTAAGTCTAAACTCATGAGCATTCTCACTCCAGGTATAGGAAAGCCCGCTCTCGGAAATGACTGTGCCAAATTGTGGATTTGCCAGTACATTTACCCATGGTGCGGGAGTTATCTGCTCCCTCCCAGTGTTGATGACATACTCACGACCATCCGGTGTAAAACCACCCAAGCCATTATTGAATATCAAGTCTTTACGTAATTGTACGGGAATTGTCAAGGGGTCTGGTTTGACTGTTCTTGAAGCATTTAACAGAGGTACACTGATTTCATGTATCCTACGACCGTTAATCTGCTCGGCCAGCGACCCGCGAGTGTCTTTGATGATGGCACGTGCGACTGTCTGGATCAGGATGCGGTCTTCCTCGGCAATCTGATCTACCGGTTTTACAAAGATTCCACCGGGTTGATCAGTCACATTTGATTCTATTCCTGCGGCAATCAATCCCATTATCCTATCGTGAAGGAGTTGCCGGTAACCGGCATGGTCTTCATTCCAGATTACCAAATCCACAGCCAAACCCTTTAAGCGCCAATAGGCGTGAGCTTGTACGAGTTGGCGTACAAGGTCGATATTTGCCGGGTCTTCTATCTGCAGAAGTACTATCGGTAAATCTCCGGAAATAGCATATCCCCACAACCCTGACTGTCCGCGGTGATTCTTGATCAGAGTTCCCGGATCAGCCCTCAGTGAGGAATTTGCATAGATTACAGCCCCGGCAAGACGAGCATAAAGTTGGGCATCGGATTCTGTGATGTTGAACTGCCGAAGCATCACTTGGCTATGAGTCCAAGCCAGGTTGAAGACACGGTCGGCAAGACGCCTATCCTGGTATTTTTCGATTAAACTCAAGGCGCTATCACGGGTTTCTCCGACACCGGTTACTATATTGACAGTTACCACTTCTTCCGGTTCCAGGGTTATGCGACAGCGAATAGCGACTATAGGATCCAGTACAGAACCTTCACTACCGGAGAGGGCAGTATTATCAAAGCCTTCTCTATTGACCAAGGCTTGCGGATTGGTAAGGGTGTTTCCTCTGCCAATAAATTTTACCCGGTCTGTCTCATAAGACACATTCTGGATATTCACTCCGTGCGCTGCCATCAGATGCAGCATCCAAGGTTCTTTCTCTTCCTGGGATCTGGGGCGACGCGTACAGAGTATGGCTTTGGATTTGGGTAAAATCTCTGTTTGTACAAATAGATTGCTAAAAGCCGGATGCAGTGCGTCTGCTGCATGTGGTGCCAAAACAACTTCTGCGTAGCTGGTGATTTCTATTAGCCGGCTGTTTCTCGAACGATTGGTAATGCGAACGCGTCGCAGCTCAATATCATCTTCGGCGGAAACAGCAATCTCCGTATGGATGTCGTAATCGTGGTCTCGGTCTCGAAATTCTGCCCTTCCCTCGGAGAATATTGCTTCAAAGTGTTTGGATTGCTTCAGGGTAGGCTGATGCGCAACAGACCAATACTCACTACTGGCTACATCGCGGATATAGCAAAACATACCCCAGTTATCACAGGTTCTGTCTTCCCGCCATCGTGTCACATCAAGGTCTTTCCAACGGCTGTAACCTCCTCCTGCATTTGTAACCATTACGTGATATCTGCCGTTAGATAACAAAGCCACTTCCGGATTCCTGGTGTTTGGTGTAGAGAAAACCCGGATAGGTGTCTCGCTGGCACCAGATGTCACAAAGTGCTCTGCAAGTCTGGTTGTACGCGCATAGTAAGCTGTAGCCTTAGGGATGCGTTCCTGTAACAGTAGCATCGTAGCTTGGAACAAAGAATCAGCTTCGAATCGCTTTTGCATAGGGCGGTCCAACAGCAGATATGCTAAGGCTAAAAGGCTCATGCCTTGGTGATGGGCCATAAAAGACTTTATAACAACATGAGTTTGTCCGCGGGGCAGTCGAGAAGGTGTATAGTCAATTGCCTCATAAAATCCATAATTTGCATCAAATCCGTCTGCTGCAAGCCGTTCAAGATTACGACAAGCTTCTTCAGGTGCCACCATCAATGCCATAACTGAGGCATAAGGCGCTACTACAAGGTCGTCAGCAAGACCTCGTTTGAGTCCCAGACCTGGAACTCCGAAGGCGCGATATTGATAATTGAGGTGTACATCAATGGCATTATATCCGCTTTCAGAGATCCCCCAAGGTACAGATCGCCTCTTACCATACTCTATCTGCCTTGCCACGGACGTTTTATAGGTCTGGTCCAAGAGGGTGTTTTCATAAGTGGGCATCACTAAAAGTGGCATCAGGTATTCAAACATGGAGCCACTCCAGGACAGCAGGATAGGTTCTCCTCCTGCAGTAGTGAGCAAACGTCCCAGTGCAAACCAGTTTTCTTGAGGGATTTTCCCCTGCGCAATAGCCACAAAACTGGAAAACCTTGCTTCAGAAGCCAGAAGATCGTAATAGCTGGAATCTAGCCGATGTTCGCTTACATCGAATCCGATAGACAACAAATGCCGTTTTTTGTCGTAAAGAAATTCATAATCCATCTTAGAAAGATCAACGCAAATTTGAGCAAGTTCATCGATAACAGTTAGTCTGATTTGGGCGTGTCGGCTGCCTGTCTGAACCAAGTTTTGCATTGTCCCCAGCCATTCTTTATCAGAAGATGTGATCTCTGAACCAGGTTGTTCGGTTATTGCCATTCGTAACTTTGATTCCAACCCTGCCAGTTCGGTGAGAGTAGGTATAGCGTTGAGACATAATAAGTCCATAGAGAGGTTGTGTTCTGATAGGCGATCTATCCAAGGAGCGAGAAACGATAACTCTTCCATGGCATCATTACAGTGCCGGGTAAAAGCTCGTGTCCACCAAAGAACGATGCTGTTCGGATTGAAATCAGTTGCCTCTATAGAAGAAACTATCTCAGATGCAGATTTCTCCAATTCCATGAAGCATTGCCATAGGGTTATAAGTGTAGCCGGAAGGGAAGTGATTTTAGAATCGAGGTTCCGTCTGAGCTGTTCAAGTTTCGACAATATGTGTGGCTCAGGTGATTCTGAAGTTATATCAGCCAGTATACCCAGCGTATCACTCAGACTATCAAGCCAGTGTTTCCCTATAATCTTGTCTTCAGATAGCCCCAATAATCCATTCTGCAAAGTCATCAGATGCCCTGCCAGATTACCACTATCTACTGATGATATGTATATAGGGTTGAGAGCATTCAGGGTTTGTGTATCGTACCAATTGAAAAAGTGACCGTAGTATTTTTCCAGTTTTTGCATAGTCTGGAGAGCTTGCGATGATCGCTGCAACAGCTTACCGGACGAAATCATACCAAAATCGTAGGCAGATAAATTTGCTAATAGTGCTAATCCCATATTGGTAGGGGATGTACGGTGGGCAGTGACGGGAGTGGGATGCTCCTGAAAATTGTCGGGTGGTAGCCAGTTGTGTTCCTCAGTGACAAAGGTCTCAAAGAACGACCAGGTTTTACGAGATAGTTTTCTCAGGAAAGTTATCTGTTCTGCACTCAGCTTTGCCTCTTGCTGCGCTAGGGGACGGCTGATCCACCAGACAACGACAGGCGAGACAAACCATAGGAGCAGAACGAAAGCAGCCCATTCCAGCCGGATCGGATACCAGAGTACCAATGCCGTCATGGTCGCAAGGCTTAGCAGGGGAGCAAACCACATTATTCGGTAAGTAGTGATTATGTTTTTATCGCTGTTGCTGACGGCTTCTCCCGAAGGTTTCCATTCCAGGAGATGTCTATGTGTAATCAGCATTCGCCAGATTGTGCGTATCATGGCATCCAGGCTGTAGTACGCTTCATAAGGCAGGCATACTATTGTAAACAATATTTCATATAAACTTCGATGTACGGAACGCATTTCATTTGCCAGATGTTCTCTAACAGACACATCCACAGGTTTGCGCAGTAGATTCAGAACAGCGGCCGCCAGGGGTGGGATAATGATGATGCTGAGAATTGTGAGAGTCCAATGACGGGAAGCAGGTAAAGCTATCCAACCCACCAGCAGCAAAACGGTCAAAGCAGCCGAGGTCAAGCTGCGCCGCAGATTGTCAAATATCTTCCAACGGGAAAGAAATGAGAGAGGATTCTTTTGATAGTGTCCATCTGCGTCGGGAACTACCGGCATAACCCATTGTGCAATCTGCCAGTCACCCCGGATCCAGCGGTGACGACGATTTACATCTGCGCTGTAAGTGGAAGGGACTTCTTCATAAAGTTGCACATCGCTCAGAAGCCCGGCACGTGCATAGCTCCCTTCCAGTAAGTCGTGACTAAGAATCCGGTTTTCGGGAAAGCGACCAGCCAAAGCCTGTTCAAAGGCTTCAATGTCGTAAATCCCCTTGCCAATAAAGGAACCTTCTTCAAATAAATCCTGATAAACGTCTGAAACTGAACGTGTATACGGGTCGATTCCAGGTTCACTGGCTCCCATACGGGCGTACAAAGAGCGGTTGGCACCTGGCAGACTGACTGACACCCTGGGTTGCAGAATACCATAACCGGATGTGACTCGTTTTCGAGTCTCATTATAATACGGTTGGTTCAGGGGATGTGCCATAGTGCCGATAAATTGCCTTGCAGAGTCACGCACCAACTGAGTATCTGTATCCAGAGTGATAATATACTTCACACCTGCCAAATCCCTGACGTCTCCTTCGATATGTGAGAAGCTTTCCTTTGAACCACCCTGCAATAGTCTGTTCAAATCGCTGAGTTTGCCGCGCTTACGCTCGTAGCCCATCCAAATATTCTCCCGAGGATTCCATCGGCGCGGTCGATGAAACAGGAAGAAAGTATCATAGTCAAAGCGGTTGTACTGCTCATTGAGGTCTGCAATTCTCTGACCGGCTAGCAGTAACAGTGCTTCGTCTTCCGGCAGTGTCTCGGTGTCTGAGTCACGATAATCCGTGAGCAATCCAAAATGCAGGTTGTCGTCCTGATTTGCCAGAAAGCGGATCTCCAGAGCTTTGAACAAATCCTCTATGTTTTGAACGCTTGTGAGCATAGTCGGGACAATAACCAGAGTACGCGAATCTGCAGGTATTCCTTTGGAGAAGTCCATGCGTGGTAAAAGTAACGGCTTGGACAGCATTGTAGCTATCCAGTTTACTAATGAGACAGCTAACTGTCCCGTACCAAGGAATAACAATAGCACCATCAAATCGAGAGCCCAACCCCGGAGTCCATCCTCGTAAGCCTTCATAGCCAGACATCCTGTAAAGAAAGCGGTTAGTATTAATATGCTTCCGATATACAGAAACGATGAGTATTTATGCTTGAATCTACCATATTGCTCGAATAATGATAAATGGACTCCTAAAGCTTGGTTCAATTGAGCTATACCTTTATCAATCAAGAAGAATCCTACATGAGAAATACGATCATCACCATTTGCTGGTTTTGCACCTGATTGCGCTAAAAGAATAGCAGCTTGTGTCACCTCTATCTCAGAGCAATTGCTTCTTCTGGCTATCTTTTCGATCACATGGCGGTATCTGTCCCGGGTGGCAAAATCCATCTTCCCGTATACATCGGCAGGGTCTTGAATCAAGGTTTGCTCGACAATGCTCATCGATTCGACGAATTCCTGCCAATCCATTGCAGCTACTATGCGCAAACTGCCGATGCTGTTGCTAATTGTGATCTGATCTGCTGCAAGCTGTTGATTCTCTGCGCGTACCATTTGCTCTATCGTCAGCCCGGACTCCGACAACCTTTGTTCAATCCAGTTCAATGGTAAGGAAAGAGTAGGTACCTGCCCCTGTAGGTGATGTGCCAGTTCAGCCACGAAGGAGCTTACCATGGGAGGATTGGAGCGAGCCATGTCGGCAATTACCAGAATCAAGTTTTTCGGGTCGTTTGTGGCTATTTCAGTTATCTTGGTTACCCATACTTCAGCTTCCATGCGGTACATTCGGTCGGCAGCAATTCGTACGGCTACGCGGCGGAGATTTTCCATCAGGGCAAGACGGAGCATGATGGGGATAGCCCAGAGTTCACCCAGTTTCAACACAGCTACCGACTGGTAAGCTGCTACAAAGCTGCTGAGATTTTCAGGGTCCACTCTTCCATCGCCATGTGATACTGTTTCCTGTGCGATATCATAAACGCGCGGATATCCAGCTAGGGCTCCGTTAACCAGATTTGGAAGTTCACGGCTGTAACTCTTGGGGAAATGATGCTTTGCCGTACGTATTTGTTCTTCTATCAGATAGAAATTATCTAACAACCATTCTCCTGCGGGAGTAATCTGTCTGTCTGCCTTGACGTCTTCTGTTAGCAAATCATAGACTTCCAGCAAGAGGTTTTCATTTTCAGCAAGACGTGCTAAAAGAAGTCCCCTGTGATATCCGTCGGTCACTTTGTGCATACCTGCCATGGTTTTACCGTGAAGACTCATTTGGTCAGCACTAAACAGTTCAGCCCGTAGTGGCGATTCATCGGCAGTGTATTTATGATTGAGGTTCTTTCCACGGAATTGGGTCCAGATACACAATATATTGTCACGAAGTGTCTTGCGGCTTAAAAGCATTGTTGATGTCTCCTTTGCTGGATAGAAAAATTGAGATACAAACAAGGTAATCAAAAACAGTCAAGAAGCGCTTGTTATCTGCAATTATCTGCATTTTTTATTCCCAATTCCCTTCTATTCAATTATGATTGGTATGTGAAGGCATCAAACGATAGCCAAAAGTTCTTGACTGTAAAACCCACTGACGGAATCTCGTAATCGAATTACTATGAAGAAGTGAAGGATTAATTATGAATTACGATATAATCATCATCGGAGCCGGACCGGCAGGATTAAGTGCCGCCTTATATGCATCCAGAGGCGGTTTGAATACTGCAATCTTTGAAAAGGGATTAGTCGGCGGACAGATCAATGTCACGAACGAAGTCGAAAACTATCCCGGATTTGAAGAAACTCTCTCTGGAAT
>PHBQ01000096.1:0-9543 GCA_002841975.1 Candidatus Cloacimonetes bacterium HGW-Cloacimonetes-1 | reverse complement strand
TCTCTGGAATAGAATTAACCGAAAAAATGAGACTGCAAGCACTACGTTTTGGAGCGACATTTTACGATGACGAAATCACAGCTCTTGGCTTGGAAGGTAATTGTAAGATAGTAGAAACGCATGCCGGATCGCATCGGGCAAAATCCATAATAATCTGTACGGGAGCACATCCACGCTTGCTGAATGTACCCGGTGAAGAACGCTTGACCGGAAGGGGTGTATCATATTGTGCTACTTGTGATGGTGCTCTGTATCGTGGCAAAACCGTTGCTGTGATCGGGGGTGGTGATTCGGCTGTGGAAGAAGCCCTGTTTCTGACCAGATTTACCAATAAAGTTTATATCATTCACCGTCGTGATAGCTTGCGCGCTCAACACATCATTCAAGAACGAGCCAAAGAAAACCCCAAAATTGAATTCATTTGGGATACGGTTATTCAAGAAATTCGTGGAACAGACAGGGTTACTGAACTGGAATTGTGCAATAGGAAAACCAAAGAAGTATCGGTTATTCCCGTGGATGGAATCTTTATCTACGTGGGGATATTACCAAATAATGAACTGGTAGAATCACGGGTTGATCTTGATAATGGCGGCTTCATTTTGGCCGATGAAAACATGCACACAAACGTACCGGGTATTTATGCTGCCGGTGATATCCGTTCGAAATTACTGAGACAAGTAGTGACTGCTACCAGTGATGGTGCTATTGCCGCGTGGTCTGCCGAAAAATGGATCATAGAACATTTTAACTCAGCCGGAGAGGAAGTAAAGTAGATGATAAGCAGTAATACAATACGACAGGACTTTATCAATTACTTTGTCTCCAAAGGCCATACCGAGGTTGCATCTTCACCAGTAGTCCCCATCGATGATAACACTCTGCTCTTTGCAAATGCCGGGATGAACCAATTTAAGAGTATTTTCCTGGGGCAAACCGAGCCTGACGTTCTGCGTGCGGTAAATAGCCAAAAGTGTATCCGTGCCGGTGGCAAGCATAACGATTTGGAAGAAGTCGGCAAAGACGGATATCACCATACGTTCTTTGAAATGCTGGGAAACTGGTCTTTTGGAGACTATTACAAAAAGGAAGCAATTACCTGGGCTTGGGAGCTCTTGACAGTTGTCTGGCAGCTTCCCAAAGAGAAATTATTTGCCTCTGTACATGATAGTGATGCCGAAACCTTTGAATTGTGGAAAGACCTCACAGATATTGCAAACGATCATATCAGTTATCATGGTGATAAAGACAACTTTTGGGAAATGGGGGAGACCGGACCTTGCGGACCATGCTCTGAAATCCATTTGGATCGTGGCATTGATTTTTGTGAATTGCAACACGTTGACGGACACTCTTGTGCAGTAAACGGAGATTGTAGCAGATATATTGAATTGTGGAATCTGGTCTTTATCCAGTATTTCCGTGATGAAACCGGAGCTCTGACCCCACTTAAAAACAAGTACGTCGATACCGGTGCCGGCTTGGAGAGAGTTTGCCAGATCTTACAAGGTAAAAAATCAAACTACGATACGGATCTCTTTGTTCCTATCATCGAAAAAATAGCAGAACTATCTTCCACTGTGTATAGTGAAGAATCCGGAGTTTCCCATCGCGTGATTGCAGATCATATCCGGACGCTATGTTTTGCCTTGGCAGATGGAGGCTTCCCTTCCAATGAGGGCAGAGGCTATGTGCTACGCAGGATTTTGCGCCGGGGAGCTCGTCATGGGCGTCTCCTGGGATTTAAGGAACCCTTTATGTGGAAATTGGTGGATACTGTCTGCAATGTCATGGGTGGTCACTATTCGGAGCTATTGGGTAAGGGATCATATCTGAAGATGGTTATTAAATCCGAAGAAGAGAGATTTAACCAGACTTTGGACAAAGGACTTGAGATATTCAATGAAATCGTAAAAAACCTACCTGCAGAAACAATCTCCGGCAAAGATGCCTTTATGCTATATGATACATACGGATTCCCTCTGGATCTCACAACCATCCTAGCAGATGAGATCAATCTGAAGATAGATCTCCAGGGTTTTGAGACTGAAATGGAAGCACAAAGAAACAGAGCCAGAAAGGCTTCTAAGTTTACTCTGGATCTGGATGAAAAGGAATGGATCGAAGTGCATCCTTCTACTCCCACCGAATTTATAGGCTACGAGCTACACTCGTGTGATGCCGTTATTCAAAGATATGCTCTGGGATCTGATGGTAAAATCAGCATCCAATTGGACAGGACAGTTTTTTATGCCGAATCTGGC
This sequence comes from Candidatus Cloacimonetes bacterium HGW-Cloacimonetes-1, assembly GCA_002841975.1. Lineage (GTDB taxonomy): Bacteria > Cloacimonadota > Cloacimonadia > Cloacimonadales > Cloacimonadaceae > PHBQ01. Next base: position 7,279 of record PHBQ01000096.1, on the reverse strand, counting down.
GGTCAAATAGCCGATACAGGAACCTTGAAAAATGATCAGATTGAGATTGAAATCGAAAACGTCGTAAAAATCGGTGATGCCTTTATTCACAATGGGCGTATCACAAAAGGTGGCTTAGAAGCAGACACAATCTCTGCGGAGATCAATACAACCAAGCGAAAAGCTACTGCTGCAAATCATACGTGTACTCATTTACTGCACACGGCTTTGAGACAGGTATTGGGAGATCATGTTCAGCAGAAGGGTTCATATGTGACTCCTGATTACTTCCGCTTTGATTTTACACATATTAAAGGTCTTGGCAGTGACGAGATTCTGCAGATAGAGCAGGTAGTAAACGAAACAATCCGCGAGGACCTCCTGGTCGTCACAGAAGTAATGCCAGTCGATGAAGCTCGCAAAGCTGGTGCCATGGCATTGTTTGGTGAAAAATACCAAGACGAAGTACGAGTGGTGAGTGTCGGTGCTTTTTCCAAGGAATTGTGCGGAGGTACTCATGCTACTGCCACAGGTAACATCGGAATGTTCAAGATTCGTTCTGAATCATCCACTGCGGCAGGGATCAGACGCATAGAAGCTATTACCGGAAGAGCCGTTGAAGAGCATCTTATCAACATGGAAAACGAGTTTAAATCCCTAGCAAGTCGTCTGCAAGTCAATCCTAAACAGTTAAGTCTCAAGCTTGATCAGTTGCTGAATCATGTAGCTTTACTGGAACTCGAGCTCAAGAATATCAATAACAATAGTGCAATGAATGAAGTTGATAAACTCATGCAAGGTTCAGCAGTAATGAGCGGCGTCAATTTCATTTGCCAAAAAGTCGAAAGCAACGATATAGATAGCTTCCGTGCCGTGGGCGATATCATCAAAGATAGAGCGATGACCACGATCGCCGTCTTGTTTTCTGTGATTGAAGGCAAAGTTTCTATTCTGTGCGTAGTTTCAAAAGATCTTGGCAATAGATTCCATGCCGGAAAAATCGTCGGTCAGATTGCACTGATAGTTGATGGGAAAGGTGGGGGACGTCCAGACTCCGCTATGGCAGGTGGCAAAAACATCGACATGATTGACGAAGCGATAAAGAAGACATCCGGTATTATCTTTGGTTAATCAATGAAAATCCTGGTGATCAGACTAAGTTCTTTGGGGGATATTGTTCTCACCCAATCGGTTTGTGCCGAACTTCGAGAGCACTATCCCTCATCAATCATAGAGTTCTTAACATATCCTGCATTTAGGGATTTAGTGCAGAGTTTTGGAACTTGTGACAAGATAATATCCTACGAAAAGACTTTGGCATTTCATCTGAAATTGATGCTTCAAAGGTATGATATGATCGTCGATTTGCACCAAAAGCTCTCTACAATTATTGTAAGAACTCTTCTGAGAGCTCCCCGGAAAGTAGTTTATCAAAAGAAGCGTCAGCTCCGTAATCGGATTGTTAAGCATCGTACTGCAAAGAGTATTTTGTCCACTGTAAGCCTCTATTATTCGGTTTTTACTGCGATACCGGATATGCAAGGCCTTACTCTAGAATCCCCCAAAAAGCCTGTCATCAAGGCTATTGGTGATCTCCCTCCGTGTATTGCGGAATTAAAATCGGAAAACAGGCTACTGATCGGGATCTTTCCCGGAGCAGCTCATCAGACCAAGATGTATCCCATTGATCAGTGGAACAAAGTAATTGGCCTCAGTGATGCCAACTGGCATTTTGTCCTTCTCGGCAGTAAAAATGAAGGATATCTGTGCAAGGAACTGGAGCAAAGCAATCCTGAAAGGACAACGAACTTATGTGGACGATTTCAGATAGGGGACTTGATTGCTGTTATAAATGGTTTGGATCTGGTTCTAAGTAACGACAGCGGCCCTATGCACTTAGCAGCAGCACTACAAAAAGCACAGATCGCTATATTCGGATCTGTTCACCCCAAACTGGGATTTGCTCCCCTGAACGACAGGGCTATTGTGCTGTGCGCAGATCTTGATTGTCAACCCTGCAGCCTGCACGGTAGAGAGAGCTGCCCCCTTGGGCATTTCCGTTGTATGACAGAGATCTCACCGGAATCGATTGTCAGAAGTATTTCTTTGCTGTTGGGGCGATTAGATCGAACCTACTAAAATCAATCTGCTTTTCTATTTCGCAATAGTGATCGTCAAAATGCTTTAATTGATGCGAATCAGAACCAATCGAGATCAAGCGACCTCCCAACTCAGAATAGTAATCCATCAATTCCCGCGAGGGAATCAGTTCCTGAAGCATTTTGCGATATGCAGAGTAGTTTATCTCCAAAGCAATTCCTTTGTCTATCATAGCTTGAAAGATATCGCGAATAATAGGGTAATGTTCCGAATCCACTACCTGCTCTGAATAGTAGCGTGAAAACACACCTAAATGAGCCAATACGTCGATCTTACACTCAGTGACCAATTTGAGGTTTTGCCTGTAATAATCTGTCAGCTGATTATTCGACAATTTTGCCGCCAAAGGAACAGCTACGTTAGTGTGATCGGATAGAAAGTGTACGGATCCCAATACTATATCCATGGGATACATATCTAGGAGACTATTTGCAATCGCCTGGACCTGATGAAAATCGCCAACTTCTAACCCGCAAAGAATCTCAATATCAGAATAGGTAGTTCGTAGAGTGGTTATTTGGGTGATGTAATGTGTTAAGGAATTGAGTCCAATTACGCCTAACTCTTGGGGAAGTAAGTCCAAGTGCTCCGTGAATGCGATACTTGAATAATGTAGCGATATAGCTTTCTCTATCAATTGATTATATGCTACTTGACTGTCGTAACTAAACGATCCGTGGATATGATAGTCGATCTTCTTCATTTTGTTACCAATATCGCGGCTCCCAATGCTCCTGTTATTTCGGGATCTGGAGGACAATAAAGCTCCGTATTCAATTCCATTTCTAAGCACTTTACCAGATCCTTGTTGAGAGATACTCCGCCGGTAAACACCATAGGCGGGACGCAATCCAGACTTGCCATTTGCGAAACGATGCGGCGTGCAATGGAAATGTCCACCGCCCGGACAATATTTGCAGGGCTTTCATTTAATGCCATTAAACCGATGATTTCGGATTCCGCAAATACAACACATGTGCTATTGAGATGTGGGATTGTAGAGGCAGATTTAGCGATCTCAGACAGATCATCAACTGTACAGTTCAATCGAAGTGCAGTCATTTCCAAAAATCTACCTGTTCCGGCGGCGCATTTATCGTTCATCAGGAAATCTCTGATCTTGGCTTTGGCGTCTATACTAATCACTTTCGAATCCTGTCCACCAATATCAATGATTGTTCTACAGTCCGGGAAGAAGTTTTGAACCCCGGCTGTATGGCATGAGATTTCTGAGTATTTTTTGTAATTGACATCGTACAAGTGTCTTCCATAACCTGTAACTGCTCGCAAGGTAATGCTTTCTAAACATATCGCTTGAGGCACATTTGCAAATAGTCTATTCACACTATGTATTGGATTGATCTCTGTAACCGTGTAGTCTGACCATACCACAGAACCATCTACTGAATCGTATACCGCGATTTTTGTGTTGCGGGATCCTATATCTAATCCTAGTGATATCATATTAACTCAAGATGTGGATATAGTGTTTTTCGGGAAGTAGCCAGTTATTGGCTGTGGTAAAAATATCCGATAGAGTTACGTTGCGAATACGTTCCTCACGAGACAAAAAATGATCTAAGTCGTAGCCTAGGGCTATCAAATTTGCAATCGACGAAGCTTGCCAGGAAACATTCTCCGAATCAAACCTGTTCATTCCAATCAAGTAGTTTTGCGCCGTGAGCAGTTCATCGGCTGTGATTCCATTTTCACAAATATCTTTGAGGATACCCTGCAAGAGCTTTAGGGAAGGCTTGACATCTTTGGGATCACAATAAACAAAAGAATTCCAAAAACCAACGCTATTAATGGAATTAAAGTCAAATCCCGTTTGATACGCAAAACCATATTGTTCGCGGAGAATTTTGAACATTCTGGAAAACAAGTCACCACCAATTACCTGGGCCAAAATATGAAACGCAGTATTTTGCTTAACGTCTGAGGCGGGGCCTGCGAAACCACCTAAATTTATGATTGCCTGACCAATGTTCTTCTTTACTTGACGAAGCTGTTTAGGGCTGCTTTGATACATTGGTTGATGCAAGGTGGGAGGATAATCATTGAGGGGAACACTCCCAAAACACTTTTGGGTAATACTATAAATCTCTTCAGGAGATATTGAACCGACAATACTGAGATTGAACTGAGTGGGGAAGTTCCAACTTTCATGCCATTTGCGAAGGTCACCTTGCCTGAGAGACTTCAGCTGGGAGATAGATCCGCTACTATTATCGAGATTTGTTTTGGTGCCACAGAGCATTTTTTGCCATAACTTAAACGCATAGGTCACCGGGTAGTCGTCTTCACGACGCAAATTGTCCATAGTAGAAGATTTGATGTGCGAAATATAGCGATTGTCAAAAGTGGGGTAGAGGAGTATCTCTGACAATATGTTGAGTGCAACCGGCAGATCGTCGATAAAGCACTTTCCTTTGAAGATGGTGGTGTCCAGATGATGAATCACACGCAGATTAAACCCATGCTGCCGGGAGATATCCTGAATTTGGGGGTAGGTATGATATTTTGAGCCATAAAGCATGGCGGAAGTAGTCAAATAATTGACACCGCGATTATGACCGGTTTCCATAATTTGTGATACGGGAGATGCTATGGCAAATCCACAATATATTTTGTTTGGTATGTGTTTATAGGTAACTCGCAAGGAGTTTGTGAGCTGTAATGTATAATACGATTCCGAGATACGGGTGATAGAATTTGGAGATGCCGGAATATGCTCGACTGAATTAGCATAATCTTCAATTTGCTTTAGTGAGATGGCTCGTTTCTTTATCTTAGCGTTTAGTATCGGAGCTACAAAATCTTGGACAGTTATCGATTCAACCGATTTCCATTCTTTATTGTCTGAACTTTGGTAATAGATCTGGAGTGATTCTGCTTTCCAATAATTGATAATGCTTAATCTGATTTCTTCCAGTTTGATCGCCTCAATCGTCTTATCATAATTATAAAGTTTATAGGTGTCACCAGCGAATTCTTCAGCTGATATGGCGCTTGCAGTGTTTTCCATTGATTCAAAGGAATATATCCAGCCGTTTATTAAATCTCTTTTTATCAGTTCTAATTCCGCTGCCTCCATATCATGATGCAGCAGGTGGTACAACTCCTGAGCAAATACCTCAATAATCTGCCTAATGTGTCCTTTTCCAATGGGGTTAAACATGATGATTGAAACACCGGGCAAGACGCCACAGAGTGATGATACTTTGATCGAGGCACATATCTTTTCTTTTTCAACTAAACGTCTATACAGTCGAGATGATTTTCCAATCGCTAGGGCTCGAATAGCAATCAACAAATGATCACTATAGGGATGACTCTCTGCAAGTTCCGGCAGTGTGATCCCGAGGTAATCAGTACTTCCTTTCCGATAACGATAGTCCATGCGGAAATTCGATACCTCTTCAGTTTTATCTTGAATCTGATATTGAAATGCACCTTCAGAATCCATCCAGGGACCAAAATACCGGTCCATGTAAAGGAGCAGTTCTTCTTCATAGTATGATCCGGAAATAGTTACAAATGCATTCGACGGAACGTAATTGGTTTTATAGTGTTGGAGCAGGTCTTTGTATCCTGCCTTTGAAACGGATTTCACTGTGCCTAGCACGGGATATTTGAGTGGGCTAGTCCTGAAATACTGTTGTTGAATGTATTCTCCAAAATCACCTTCCGGATCATTTTCGTACTGTTTGATCTCCTCTATGATGATATCTTTTTCGATCTTCACATCAGCGGGAGTAAAGCAAGCCCGGAAGGCCAGTTCCGAGAGAATCTTTAATGATAACTCCAGCTTTTCTGACGGCATCATCAAGTAGTAGCACGTAGAATCAAAATCGGTATAGGCATTGATTGATCCGCCATTTTTGGGCACTATTTCGGATATCAAGTTCTGCGGATAGTTAACGGTTGATTTGAAAGTCAAGTGTTCTATAAAATGCGAGTAGCCCCTGCAATAGTCATTTTCTTTCGCAGAGCCCACCTTAATATGCAACTGAATACATATCAGAGGATTACTGGCATCTAAATAATGTATAACCTTCAGACCATTGGGGAGATAATGTTGTGCAGCCTGATTGATTTGGAAATCGTTTTTAAACATTACTTCCTTTTCATCGCATAAGCGTTGTGATTGTGAATTGACTCAAAGTTGTTGGACTCGATGTAATAGTCTGTAATCCTATCATCAGCTTCTAATTTGATAGTCAGATCACGCACAATATCTTCCACAAACATAGGATTATTGTATGCCATCTCTGTTACATACTTTTCGTCAATTCTTTTTAAGAGAGGATAGATTTCACAACTGCAAGAAGACTCCGCATAATCGATTAGATCTTCTAGCCAGACAAAGCTGTTGTAACAGACTTTGATCGTGATTTCTGATCTTTGATTGTGTGCACCGTATTGGCTGATCTCTTTGGAACATGGGCACAGTGTTGTAACAGGGACAACCACTCCGATCCAAAGCTTGAGTTCCTGGTCGTATGATGCGTTAAAAGTGCAATTGTAAGACAGAAGAGATTCAATTTTTGAAACCGGTGCATGCTTCTTTACGAAGTATGGGAATTGGATATCGATATAAGCAACTGCAGCCTTGAGGCTCTCTTTGAGTTCCTTAAGAAAAGGTTCAAGCTGATCTATAAACTTGTCTTCGTGATACTTATTGAGAATCTGAATGAATCTGGACATATGTGTGCCACGGGTATGATGGGGAAGTTCGACATAAATATCCAAGTCTCCAATTGTATGCTGGATGGTATTAATCTTGTCTTCGACTATCAAGGGGTAACGTACACCTTTTACACCAACTTTATCTATTCCGATATTACGATCATCATTCTGACTTTGGAGATCTGGTATGCTGTTACTCATAATTTCTCTGATAAGTCATGCTCTTTCATGCCCCGGGTTTTCAAGGACACTATAGATCCATTCTGCTCGTAGTAAATAAGGGCTTCGCAATTGGGAATGGTATTAACCTTTTCAACCGCTAAATTTGGGTTCATTACAAAAAGTGCCGTTGAAAGACCATCTGCCCATGCAGTTGACGCATTCAGTATAGTTACTGAATAAACATGTTCCACAGGATAGCCGGTATCGGGATTGATGATGTGATGGT
>PHBQ01000095.1 GCA_002841975.1 Candidatus Cloacimonetes bacterium HGW-Cloacimonetes-1 | reverse complement strand
TTTCCCGCCGTTTCATTGGAAGTGTAGGACGACAACTATTGTATCTATATGATAGGTAATTACATCATGCAGATCATCTGAAAAGAGTAACTTTTTTACTCAAGCATCGTTTACCATTAACAGACAAGTTGAGAAAGTATACACCACTTGAACACTGTCTACCACTGGCATCTCTGCCATCCCAATAGGTGAATTTCTCACTTGCCTGACTTGGATCAAGCGAAATGCTCTTGACTTTCTGCCCTCTAATGTTATAGATATAGATGCTTGCGGTTGTTACTCTTGGCAGAGAATTATCTGGATTTGCGGGCAATATAACCTTAAGATTTGTGAAAGCTGTAAAGGGATTGGGATAAGCAGATAACAGCCCATTCTGCAAAGCCGGAGTTGTCGGATCGTCATTTGCAACATACGGTTCGGAACCGTATTCATAACAACCCATATCTATTCTACCACCCCAGATCCGCCAATTTCCGGCAAGATCATAAGGTAAAAGGTTCAATCCGGTGGTATCCGCTGTTCCAGTGTTGATACAGGGAGAATACTCTGATAAACTATAGTAAAATGGGTTGTTGATATCGTCTCCACCATAAAAGAGGGGATTGCCTGAAATGTTATTATCATTGTAATTGATGATATTCCCCGGTGCCTGCCAGATGTCATTGAACCCATTTCGTATCAGGTTATTGTTCAAAGTAATTGTAGTAGTTATTCCCGACCCATCCATGGGATTGATGGCGATCTCTTTGGATCTGTTGTTATAGAATATACAGTTCGAGATATTGACTATCCCGTTGACCATCAGAGCTTCACCATTCCCGTTCTGTCCTGCAAAAGTGGAGTTAGCGATGTTAACTATAGGATAATCTTCGCCATACAAAATAACGCCCCGCTCCATGCAGTTGATATTCGAAAACAAACAATTCTGAATGGTGTATTGTGGTTGGATAGGTGGGTTGTACATGCCACCAAATTGAATAGCTTGCGAATCATCATCCTGCATAGTTAAATTGGAAAATATCGTGTTTTCCAACTTAAATTCCTGACCTAATGTCAGCATGATTATGGGATATGCCGAAATTTCAGGATCTACCATAGTTGAGACAACATTCCTGAATATGCAATTCCTGATTGTTCCGGTAAAACTGCCATCATTGTAAACCAAACCCTTGCTATTTGTAACAATATCCTCAATAATGACATTGTCCCATAGGGCATCAATAATATCAGTAAATTGTATAACTGCATTGCTGCTTGGAAATAAGTTATACATTCTTAAATTCGTTAAAGATAAACTGACTTCTTTATATCCCCAAAAGGCGCTACTATTAGCTGAATTTGTCGTAGTAATAGACATATCTTTCAAGCTAACATTAGTTTGAAAGAATGATGAGAACACGCTTAAAGAGTAATTACTACTTGGGAAAGCAGGATCATGCTCTCCTGTGACCTGTGTTACATCCATTCCTGAACCTACCACATTAACCCATTGCTTCAGCGATATAGGGAATATTTGCTGGTTGGCAGTGCGGGAATACGTACCTGGCAATACATGTACAGTCTTAGGGTTCAAACTGTCCGATGTAATTCTGTAAATTGCTGTCTTGATTGTCTTAAGGGCAGTTGCTGGACTTAGCCCGTCATTAACATCTTCCCCATCAGGAGAAACATAGAGATCATTGTTGATCTCCTCATGATGTGCTCTCTGAGCACTAATAATGAGTTGGTAATCTCCTCCTGTAGTTCGGAAAGCTGTAGCATAATACGTACTGGGGGTTAAAACTGAAAACATATCTAAAGGAATATTCAAATCACTACTAATAGACTGTGCAACTATGTCCTGTCCATGTCCTGCAGTGTTATTGTAGATTGAACAGAGGTTAACAGGATCAAAAGTTACGTTTACTGTTCCAGTAATTCCATTTATGTAGACACCTCCACCCATATTATAAGCATAATTATCATGGATATTTACACCGCTGAGATAAACAGAACTTGAACTTGCTCCGAAACCAGCGCTGTTATAACTTTTGTTTCCATATATATCGCAATTTCTTATAGTTGCGACTGAGTTTTCGCTGACCCCCAAACCAGCTTTGCAGTTTGTGATGGAAAAGCCACGTATCGTAATATTTTGAGAATTTTGCCTAATCCACATACCCCATGAGATAGCTTGACCATCAATGATCGTTAATCCGATATAGGTCGGGTTTCCTGATGTTGCTTCCAAGCTTATTACAGAAATATTGCTTTTCTGAATGATAGAAATATTCTCTAAATACCTGCCTGGATAGACAAGAACGGTATCGCCTGAAGCAGATGCATTAATTGCGGTTTGAATGGAAGTATATTGCCCAGTACCGTCTAAATTTACTGTGCGTGTGAGAGCTTCCACGTTATATATTAGCCACAGAAAGGCTAACAAAATAGTCAGAATCTTAATTTTCATGGTTTATGCTTCAAAGGCAGGGAAGGGAGATACTCCCTTCCCTGTACTTCAATCTATTTCAGCATTAACATTTTACGAACCAAAGTCTTGCTATTGGTTCGTAATTTATAGAAATATACTCCACTGGAGCATGGGTTACCAACATGATCAATTCCATCCCATGCTACACTGTGAGTACCTTTGTCAGCATTGCCTTGTATCAGCTTCTTTACAAGCTGACCTTTGATATTGTAGATTTCAAGAGAAACCGCACCTGGCTCATCAAGTGAATACTTGATGATGGTAGTAGGGTTAAACGGATTGGGGTAGTTTTGCTCCAAAGATAGAACCGGAACGGAGTTATCTGTCAGATCATTAGGCGTAACAGCGATGTGATAAACTGGATAAGCCGAGACACCACCAATGGAATTACTTGATAACTGTGTTCTATCGACATTGATAGACTTCAGTTCCTGAGGTTGGCTTTTTGATTCGTAGTAGAATATCAATTCGACCGTACCTTCGGTAAGTTTTTCATTAATATCCAGATAGGCACATAATTGTTCTACATCGTTTTTAACTACTACCGCTCCCTTACATATTCCGTTCAGTTTCAGGGCTATCTCTTTTAAATCCGTTTTGTCAATGCCTAATAAAGCTATCTCTACTGGAGTATAATCAGGTTTCTCCTCGTAGGTAAAATATGTAGCTTTTTCTTTCTCGATCGGGACAACGGGGTTGGAAGTCTCCCACTGGAAATCATCATGGTCGCTATACGTAGCGACAACCACCATATCACCGCATTTTATCGGCAACATAGTGCCTTCAATAGCTGAGAAGTTGTTATTGCGATTTGACCTATACAAACACCAGTCTTTGGCTTTGATAAAGATTATATCGTTCCAAATGGATGCAAATGCATCCTGAGGCCATTGACATTCTGTATCAAAGTACCCGATCCAGTTTTCATAGATTTGATCGTGTTCAACATCACTGCCATGAATAGTGAAGGGGGAAGTGGGAGATGTAGGAAAACCACTATGGTGCAGGACAACAGAAGGATAGTTAACTGGTATTGGATCTCCAAGAGGAAGTAACTTTATTTTATATCCTTGAGGACTGGATAACTGGTGGGTATCAACTATACCACTCCAATCATTAATATTCTCCTCCCAAACAATAAAGTGATCTGTATTACTCTCTTTCCACCAAATAGTCTGAAGCAAATCAGGTTCGTCCTCTTCGAATGATATTGGATGAGTTCCCAATAGCTCACTGAAGAAGGAGCGTGATACTTTTTTTCCCTGAGTTAGCGAGTTTATGACAGGATAGCTAACCCAATGCCAAGTATCGCTACGGTTATTTGGTTGTGTTTCTGCACTCGATTTTCTGAATGTGTAATCCCAGAAGGCATGAGTTGCAGCTGGTATTGCGCCAATGTCCGCAGGAGTGCCATCAATATCTTTTTCTCCTGTTCCAGCATCAATACAGGGAGACATAATCGTTTGATTCCATATAGGTACGTAGTTTGAATCAAGTTTCATGTCACTTACATTGCATGTATTATGATTTGCAAGAGTAACTCCAGTAAACTCATTATCAAACAATGAATAAGTTACACTTATAGTCGCAGGTTGTGGGGGATAAGAGCTGTTTAAGAAGTCTGCATCAACATCTCGGGTTTGAAAAACACAGTTGGTGAAATTCATGTTTACAGGCGAGAATGAGCGCACTATTCTCTTCTCATTATTGCCATCACAAGTGCCTTTAATGAAAACTCCATTGGATATATTAAGGGTACCTGCACAATCACCGCTTATAGCGATGAAATCACTCGGAGAATCTGAACTTTCCTCGAAACCACTATGAATAATATTGCGTGAGATAAGATCATTCGTTCCAAATGTGCAATTATCAAATCCAAGGGCATCCGATTGTGGATTTATCAACCCAATATGATGCAATGTGTTATCTCTGAATAGATTGCCTTCTATTCGTATAGGTGATACCGCATTCAAATATACTGCGCCTCCCGTTCCGGTTGTCGTATTATGTAGAAATCGGTTGTTAGTGATATACATATTCGTTGAAGATGCGATATAAATTGCCCCACCAGGGGTTCCTGCCGGTATCTCACTTTCTGGTGCCCAAGAACAATTATTCTCAAACACTGAATTCCGGACATGGACATTGTTGGACTGTGAGATATATGCTGCACCTCCCATAAAAGAGCCGTTATACGAGAAACTACAATTATCAATCTCGACATTTGAGCAGGATTGGAATTTTAAGACACCATAACCATAGTCAGAATTATCATTATGGGATATGCTACAGTTAATCAAAGATATACCTGACTGATTGATAAATGACGTACTGGACTTGTAATTCAGGGATGTGTTGTTTTTCCCAAACAAACATCCTGTAAATGAATAATTCGAATTGTTTGTCCCATTGAAAGCAAGATAGTAGTTCCAGTTATTCGAAGCTCTTGAGAATTTGATATTTTGAAAACTGATGTTTGTTCTGCTTATGTTAAATGTGTAGTAATCATCGCATTGAGGTTCGATTATCGCACCGTTTCCAGCACCCCTGATTGCAAGTGATAATGCACTATTGGCAGTATTAGTGTAACTAAAACTTCCCGTAGGTTGGTAGTTTGTTTGAGGCCAGTAGTAGTTTCCTGGGAGAACATCCAAAGTAACCGAGTTCCCGTTATAACCCCCGTTTACTGCTGTCTGAATGCGTTGAAGCGCAGTCATGATGTCCTTGAAATATGGATTTGCTGCATTAGAAGATACTCTCACAAGATTAATGTTATAGGGTGTAAAGGTTAAGGTTACTGGAGGTAATGTGATATCCTGAATCCATGAACCTGCTTCAACTGTTATGTTTCCGTTTGGTACAAGTACAGGATAAGCGAATTTACACTCACTTGAATTGAATATCTCACATTCAATATAATAGCTTCCAGTGTCCGCATAAAAATCATATTCAATAGCCTGAGACCAATAAGGTCTGGTTTGCGCAACCACTTCATGAGTATTTGTTCTGCGCAATGTTAACAGTAAATCTGGTATATAAATGTTTTCTGGCAATGAAGATGTAGTAATATGCCCATGGATTTTAGCTGGAGGGGGGCCAATTCGAAATCTGATGGTAGATTCATTGGGTCCCATCACATAAAGTTGCAGCCCCCCGTCACTACCATCGTGAAGAAAAGGAGTGGGATTTGTCGTTTCATTTATCTCGATGCGACCGCTCTGGGTGCTGTAACTTGCATTTTGGATCATTCCTGTTGACGAATTTGTTCCGCCGGGCCGATAGATGTACACTTCGTATGGAAGTCCCTCGGCATTCCCGTCGCCGTCAGTATTGATCCGGTAGACAAGCACACCAGATGTCCCACCCATATCTGCCAATGCACTCTCAAATGTTCCGTTTACATCTCTATATTCAACAATGAAGTATTGATTGGTCGAATTTGGTGAATTAATCCTGTAAACGTTATTAGTAGTAGAAGTTAATGGATTGAGCGTATAAGTTTGCTGAGCACTTATCACTGGGGGTTGTGATATCCAATTCCCATGTTTCCATTTCATATAAGCACTCATGTGAACCGGGGTACGACTAGTTACTGCCATTACGTCCCACATACCTACAGGTGTCAAGTCAAGATGATTGGGATCGGGATAGACATACAAATCCGGAAATCCCAATGTATGACAAAATTCGTGACAGAGGACGCCAACATTATCTGTCCCCACATTATCTCTTATTTGCAAATTGTAGTCATATACTCTTTTGTTGTTTATATATACATTATTCCCTGTAGAAAGCTCCCACTTATGTGGCCAGAGCAGGGTGCCCCACGCACTAGTAGGGCCATTTACAATGAAGACCACGTTATCCACTTTCCCATCATTATTGGTATCGATGTTCAAGTTATCTGGGATCTGCGAAGAAACAGCATTTACTGCGCTCCTTAGCAGAGCATGCTCTCGACTCTGCCATTCCGATGTATTATGGTAGCCATTGGTGTTTGAAGTGCTATAGGGTAGGTAATACTCTCGAGGATTTGGTGACATCCAAGAAAACACTTGATCATTAACAGCCGAAGGATAAAAGAAACTGTTCACCACGAGTTGGTTATATGAGACTTCCCCAAAATAGGTTTTCATGGAGCTTGTGGTGCCATTAAACAATCCGTTGTAAACTGATATATTTTGACCGAATTCACTTTGACCAGCAAAGTGGATAAAAATCACGATATTATTGATAGTTCCAGTAGTTGTGGCATTTCGCGTCTGCGGCTCTGGGAATGCTTCTGCCCGTCTTAGTTGGTATTCAGACTCGCTGATATTTATTCCTGGAGTCAATCCTGCTATTTGTGGGTCGGTTATGCCAACAATAAAATCAGATGCTGAAACCGTATCACCAGTTTGGATTGCATAGGTATAATAACCAGTAATGGGACTTTGTATGATTGTGTACCCATCCGCATCATGCAACCAGTTATGAAATTCATCGCCACTTGCAAGACAATTAATCACTGTTCCATTCGGTTGATTTACCTGAACGGGAATATCCGTCAGGTATGCCGCCGTAAGCCACTGATATCCGGAAAGGACCAATATAATCAGAACCGATACCCGGATTAAACTTCCTACTTTCATAATTTTCTCCTACAATTATTAGTCGAAATGTTAGAATAAACACATTCCAAAACATTGTTATTCTTACTAGTTGAGGACTCATCATTATCCTCAGTTCCTACACTCTATATGATGTCTCTCGACTAAATCAAACCCTTTTTGAGCATCTACTTTCTGTCAATAACTTTTTCTGTCGCATCCTTATGCATCCTTGTTTGCGTTAATACAAGGTCATGGCTTCCTTGCACCATACACAAGTATCCAATAATACTCGCAAGGAGATACGATGGAAGCAAAGCTGTTAGAACGCATCAAAGAGCAATTAGTCAGACATGAAGGTCTTAAGCTCATGCCATACCGCTGTACTGCAGGCAAGCTGACCATCGGTATTGGTCGCAATCTCGAAGACGGTGGGATATCCCTGACCGAAGCCTACGTGCTCTTAGAGAACGATATCCAGATCTGCGAGAAGCAGTTGCTTGATGAGATTCCTGAGATATACAATGCCTTGGATGAAGTCCGAAAGTCGGTGCTGCTGAACATGTGCATAAGCATCCCACAAAGCCGCTTCGCTCCTTTGCGGGAACCCTGCTACCTGGGTATTAGTGGGCTGCTTAGCTTCAACAACACCCTGGCTTTCATTGCAGCTGGAGACTGGGAACGGGCTGCTAATGGCATGCTTGCATCCAAGTGGGCGAAGCAGGTTGGTCGTAGGGCGATTGAGCTATCTGAACTGATTAGGAAAGGTAAATGATTCCCATCCCGGTCGAGATAGATGCCATGCTCGCTATAATCAATCTCCCCAAGGAGATGGGCGATAACGGCATCTTCAAAGAGCATAAGGCTATCGTCATGGAAACGATCAGAACCCTTATTTTGGATAATCATTACCAGGATGCAATACGCAACGATTACCCAGATGATGATCCATTCCTGATTTCTTTTCGTTTTGGGTTCTGTTTCCTGATGCTGCACAGTACATGTGAGTTTCTCAATTTGAAGACCCTAGGCGAGGGAATCGTCAAGACCGTAGGATTAGACCAGTCTGCCACCGAACTGCTCACAGGGAGCGAAATAGACGCATTCAAAGCCAACCTTGAGCTAAGAGCACTGACCGGGCTTCGGGACTATCTCAATCAGCATGGTCAGGACCGCCTGTATGAGCTGAAGCCCAGACTGCCGAGAGTGATCCGGGTAGGAGTGATCTGATGCCTGATAGCTATACCACTCCGGATGAACTGATGCGGGATATCTACCTGGCTATCTATACTGCCTTGGAGAGCCGTCTGCATCTGATCGGTTCGGTTCTCGATGCCGAGTCCCGCAAGGAGATACGGGCACAGCAGATCTACGATAAGGGCGACTTCTATGGCAATACAGGTTATCTGGTCGAGACAAGTCCTGATGCTATGATCCTCAGAGTAGGCTCCAACGTGCGTCACGAGCCTTTCATTTTGGGTGGCAAAGTGCCTTCCTGGACTCCGATCGCTCCACTGATCGCTTGGGTCGAACGCAAACACCTGTCTTGGACTGATAAAGAGACAGGCAAGCTGCTGACCGTAGCTGAGATCGCTTATCTCATCCGGGGCAAGATCAAAAGGGAAGGCATCCAAGCCCACAATGTCTTTGCAGAAGTCATCACTAAGCGTGAGCAATGGATATACCAGCAGTTCAACTCCATCGAGGTCAGGTTATGACTAACTTGGAGAAGTTTTTATCACACCGGGGGATAATAGTCCAATCATTGCAGCCTTGTGTTCAGAACACCATGTTTAACAAGGACAGTATCCCCAAGTCCCTGCCTTGCGCCATTGTCATCCTGGATGCCGAGGATGGTACCAAGCCGACCTCCAGACAGTTTACTTCCACCGATATCGCCTGGACTGTCTATCTGATTGTCAATGCCCAGAACGTGGATGATCCTGATCTGGCACTGTATAATCTCAAAGAGGAGTTCAGAGAAAACTATCTCAAGTTTGCCAATAGAGATATCCCACATATAGAGTATTACACCTCCAGAATAGACGGCACTCGTCTGGTCAGGATAGCAAAACTCGACCTGCTGAAGAGTGGCTCGGGAGCGGCATCATGAGAGTAATGCGACTGGGTGGCTACAACCTGGCAATCAGCTCTGCTACTGATCTCCTGGAGACCAAATACAAGCCTGAGCCGATTGACTTATCCAAGTGCAGCCGGGTCGGGAAGCAACTGATCTCCAAGGCAGCCGAGACCAAGAAGGTCGTCTCCCAACCCTATTCCATGAGCAAGCTACTGGCACTCCTGGATACCGATGAGTACCATTCCGGTTGTGTGGATGCTATTACGATGGCAACAGTCATGCAGTTCGAATGCAAGAACAGTAATGTCACAAAATGGATGGAAACAGCCGAGTTCCCTGCCTGTGAAGACCAGACCACTATCTTAGGTGAGTTGATTAAGTTCTATCTCGCCTGTGGGAATGGCTTCCTGATCAAGATGCGTAATGCTCAGGGTCAGTGGATGGGTCTGGAACGGATGCTTCCCAGTGAAGTGCAG
>PHBQ01000094.1 GCA_002841975.1 Candidatus Cloacimonetes bacterium HGW-Cloacimonetes-1 | reverse complement strand
TTTGAAAGATATACGGACTCCGAGATTGACAACCTGTTTTTGAATAGTACGTTCCCCAACAGTACCATCAACGTATTGAAACAAGTAGTAATGCAAACAGACTTTCCGCTGGCAATCCGCTCTTCATCTGTATTGGAAGATTCACTCACAAACCCATTTGCCGGAGTGTTCCGCACATATCTGATCCCCAATAGCCACTCTGAAGCGGATAAGCGTTTAGAACAACTCATCCGTGCCGTAAAACTGGTCTATGCGTCGATGTATCTGAAGAATGCCAGAGTCTATCGGGAAGCTCTCAAAATCCCGTCTCGTGAAGAAAAGATGGCTGTCATCATCCAACGTGTGGCTGGCTCTAAACACGGTGACTATTTCTATCCCCTCGTTTCCGGTGTGGCACAGTCTTACAATTACTACCCCGGCGTAAATATGAAGCATGAGGATGGGATTGTGACCCTGTCCACAGGCTTGGGCAAGACAGCAGTGGAACGTGAACGGACCTTTGCCTTTTGTCCGGCTTTCCCCAATGTCGATATGTTTACAGCAGTCAATATTGTGACCAATGCCCAGCGCAAACTCTATGCCGTGGCGCAGGATAAGACGGAGTTTAATCTTCTGGATGGGGAAGATTCATCACTGGAACGGGTACGAATTACCCAGCAACTATGTGAGAACGAGATTATCGACCTCACCTCCGTGTGGGATCACGAGAATAAAGAGTTTATCGCAGGGAGATATGCCAAGGGTCCCAGAGTAGTGACTTACCGCTCTATTTTGCATTACAATCAGTACCCCCTGGCACCGATCATCAAGGATTTCCTGCAGCTAGGTCGTGAAGTGATGGGCTGTGAAGTAGAGATGGAATTTGCCTTTGATGTAGAACAGGCTACGGGACTGATGAATTTTTACCTGCTCCAAATCCGCCCGATTGCAGTGAATTGTATGCTGTATTCCGAGCCTCTGGAAAACTATCTGGACAAGAAAGATGAGTTGCTCTTGTTCTCTTCTTATGCTCTGGGCAGTGAGATTGATGAAGACCTGGATCTGATAGTATATATTCCACCGGACAAATTTGACATTATCAAGACCGAAGAAATGGTGCTCGAATTGGAAGCTATCAACCTGGAGATGAGAAACAATAAATTAAAATACGTGCTCATCGGACCCGGTAGATGGGGTTCCAGTGACAGATTTTTGGGGATACCTGTGGTCTGGAGTCAGATCAGTAACGCCAAAGTGATAGTTGAGGTAGTATTACCCAATATGTCTATCGAAGCCTCACACGGAAGCCACTTTTTCCACAACTTGTTCTCCATGAACGTGGGCTATCTCACAGTGTGGGACAAGGCGAAGAATGACTATATGGACTGGGAGTGGTTAGATTCGCAAGTGACTGTCACAGCGAAGCAATACTTCACAGTTAAAAAAACTTCCCTACTTTTAAAGATTTTGTTTGACGGAAAGAACGCAGTTATTAAAAAGTAATTGTAGTGGATTTATTCACCATAGTCGTGATTATCATGTGAGTCTGCTGAGAGCATGGTGTCCAAAATTTACGCACTTAGCGTTGATGCTGTTCACTGTCTCGCTAGCATAAACAATACGCTTATAAATTATTGTAAATATACATAATACGGTGTATGAGAAAAATAGTCACAGGAGGTATGTGTTAATGACCATGCACGAATTTCTTCATCAAGTGTCAGCAAAGAACGCTGATCAGCCAGAATTCATTCAGGCAGTCACAGAAGTTGTAGAATCGATTTGGAGCGTTTACGACTCCAATCCCCAAATGAAGAAAGCCAAGATTTTGGACCGTATCGTAGAGCCGGAAAGAACAATCATTTTTAGAGTTCCGTGGCTTACCGACGCTGGCGAAGTAGTCGTAAATCGTGGTTTCCGTGTCGAGTTTAACAGTGCAATCGGACCTTACAAGGGCGGTTTGCGTTTCCATCCAAGTGTGAATCTGGGAATCTTAAAGTTCCTGGGTTTTGAACAAATCTTTAAAAACAGCCTCACTACACTGCCTATGGGTGGTGGAAAAGGCGGTTCAGACTTCAATCCCCGCGGTCGTTCAGACAACGAAGTTATGCGTTTTTGCCACTCCTTCATGCTTGAACTGTATCGTCATATAGGCCATAACACAGATGTTCCCGCCGGTGATATAGGCGTTGGCAAACGTGAGATTGGTTATATGTACGGAATGTATCGTAAGATCGTAAACGAAAATACAGGTGTATTGACCGGAAAGGGACTGGAATGGGGCGGAAGCCTGATTCGTCCAGAAGCTACTGGCTATGGTACTGTCTATTTTGCTGAAGAAATGCTCAAAACAAAGGGTATGAATTTCCAGGGTAAGACAGTTCTTGTCTCCGGCTCTGGTAATGTCTCTCAGTATGCAATCCAGAAAGTCAACGAATTTGGTGGTAAAGTTGTCACCGCTTCCGATTCAGACGGTTTCATTCACGATCCTGACGGAATATCCGGTGAGAAATGGCAATACCTGCTCGATCTGAAAAATATCCGACGTGGTCGTATCAGTGAATATGCTGAAGAATTTGGATGCAAATATTATGCCGGCCAACGTCCCTGGATTATTCCGGCTGACGTGGCATTACCATGCGCTACCCAAAACGAAATCAACGGTGAAGAAGCCAAGACTCTTGTTAAAAACGGTTGTATTTGCGTTTCTGAAGGTGCAAATATGCCCACTACTCCGGACGGCGTAGAAGTGTTCTTGCAAGCAAAAGTACTCTATGGTCCAGGTAAAGCTGCAAATGCAGGTGGTGTTGCTACTTCCGGTCTGGAAATGACTCAGAATAGCCTCCGCATCAACTGGAGCAGAGAAGAAGTCGATAGCAAACTTCATAACATTATGAAAGCCATCCATGAACAATGCGTCACTTATGGAAAAGATGGAAACTTTGTAAACTATGTAAATGGTGCCAATGTTGCCGGATTCCTAAAAGTGGCAAATGCCATGATGGATCAAGGTATCATCTAAACTTCGAATAAATAATAGTCCGGTTGCTCTTCTGGAGTGCCGGACTTTTTTTATAAATGTATTAAGGAACACAATGTCAAATCTAACGACAGAGAACAATCAACAAGCGTCCGACTATATACATCAGCTGAAAGAGAGAATAAAAGAACTCTCCTGCCTCTACCACATTGCGGAGATTTCCAACAGACCGGATCTGACTCTTTCTAGCGTCCTCAATCAGATTATCGGGATACTGCCTCCTGCGATGCAATATCCGGTGCTGTCGAGTGCACGCTTATTAGTTGACGGTGTTTATTACTATAGCGAAGGCTTTGAACAAAGTCACAAGTGCATTAGCGCAGAAATCATGGTAAATTATCAACCCCGGGGAATTATCGAAGTCTTCTATCAGACTATCTCCGCATACTCATCGCCCGTGGCGTTTTTGAGAGAAGAAGAACAACTGCTGAAGACAGTTGCCCAACAAATAGCTTTGATCATCGAGCGAAAACAGATCGAAGAAACCAATGCTAAGCTACAGGAACAGCTTCGTCATGCAGATAGATTGGCTACTTTGGGGCAATTGGTAGCAGGTATTGCACATGAAATAAACGAACCACTGGGTACAATATTAGGGTTTTCTCAGTTACTGCAAAGTAGCTATGAAGTTAGCGATGCTATGGCAGCTGATATCCAAAAAATCGTAAATGCCACACTTCATGGTAGAGAAATTGTACGCAAACTCATGCTCTTCTCGCGCCAAATGCCACCCAAGAAAGCAGAGATAAATCTTAATCGTATCATAGAAGAAGGTTTTTACTTGATCGAGAACCGCTGTTCAAAACAAGGTGTTGAGATAGTACGAGACTTGGATCCAGACCTTCCGGAAGTAATAGCCGATCCCGGTCAAATGCATCAAGTCATAGTCAATCTGGCTGTCAACGCTATGCAAGCTATGCCAGACGGCGGTTTGATCCTGATAAAAACCAGAATTGTTGATTCATATGTAGAGCTTTCGGTTTCTGACAATGGTATTGGGATGGATGAAGATCTGATCAAAAAGATATTCATACCCTTCTTTACGACTAAGGATATCAATCAGGGAACCGGATTAGGTTTATCTGTGGTACACGGTATTGTTACTACTCATAATGGCAAGATAAAGGTCGAAAGCGAGCTTGGTAAAGGTTCAATATTTCGAGTTTTGTTAAAGGTGAAAAATGCTTGAAAAGAAAGAAAAAATCCTGATCGTCGATGACAGCGCGGACACTCTGGAGATGCTTCAAAGAAAGCTCTCTGCCCAAGGTTATGACACATTCACCGCCTGCGACGTACCAAAAGCTATTGACGTTTTAAACAACATTCCGATCGAACTGGTATTGACAGATTACAAGATGCCAAAAATATCCGGATTGGACCTTATACGACACATTAATGACAATTTTAAACATATCAAAGTGATTATGCTCACTGGGTATCCTACTATTGAAGGAGCCGTGGAAGCAGTTAAGGTCGGAGCTGAGGAATATTTGACCAAGCCCTTTACAGATGAGGAACTATTTACTGCCGTTAGTGGTACTGTAGAGAAGATCCGCAATCAAAAACTGGCAGTTAAATCCCATAGTCCCGAACAAAATCCCTACGGCCTTATTGGCACTTCCAAAGTAATGCAAAAAGTTCATTATGGCATCAAAAAGTCTTGTTCAAACAACGCTACTGTTTTGATCCAGGGTGAAAGTGGCACAGGTAAAGAAGTAGTCGCTAGAGCCATTCATTATCACTCAAAACGGAATAAAACACCTTTTGTTCCTGTAAATTGTGGTGCGATTCCGGAAGCTCTGCTCGAGGCAGAACTATTTGGCTTTACCAAAGGCTCATTTACTGGTGCAACAGAGACGCGTGCCGGTTATTTCCTGACTGCAGATGGCGGAACCATATTCTTGGATGAAGTGAGTGAAACCTCGCTCAGTATGCAAGTGAAACTCCTACGGGTACTTCAGGACAAGCAAGTTTACATGATCGGTTCCAAAAATCCCAGAACCGTGAATGTCCGAATTATCGCAGCCACCAATAAGGATCTGCAACTCCAGGTAAAGCAGGGTTTTTTCCGTGAAGACCTCTATTATCGGCTGAATGTTTTGACTATCAATATTCCTCCGTTACGTGATAGGGTAGAGGACATTATCCCCCTTGCCTATCACTTTTTGAATAAATACGCTCGTGAAAACGCTCAAATAGTGCCAAGTCTCAGTGATGACGTACTCGTTGCCCTTAGTGCATACCATTGGCCGGGTAATGTACGTGAACTGGAAAATCTGATCTATCGAATGGTAATCATGAATGAAGATTCTGTAATCAACAAATCTGAGTTACCGGACTATATGAAGTTCTCGATTCGCCCTCCCAAAAATCTTGACCGTACTCTCGAACAGGTAGAAACTGAATATATTGTGGACGTTTTACAGTCTGTGAATGGCAATAAATCACAAGCTGCAAAAATCCTTGATATTGACAGAAAAACCTTACATAATAGACTGAGTCAAATGAATAAACTGAACGAGGTAGAAAATGTTGATTGACTTGATAAAAAAGAACCGTAGCTATAGACGTTTTGCAGAGAATACTAAGATTGAATTGAATCAGCTTCTGAGCTTAGTAGATGCAGCCAGATTTAGCCCTTGCGCCGCAAACCTCCAAAAACTCAAGTTCTATCTCAGTTACGAATCTGTGGATAACGACAAAATATTTGATAATCTCAATTGGGCAGGTTACCTACGCTATTGGCATGGCCCTGAAACTGGTGAACGCCCCTGTGCTTACATTTTGATTATTGCCCCCGAAGTAAGTACAAAGCATCATCATGTCGATGCAGGTATCGCTGCTCAGAGTATCTTGTTATGCGCTACGGAGATGGGTTTGGGCGGGTGCATATTGGCATCTATGAACAAAGAAATAATCCAAAATACTCTGCTCTTACCGGAGGATTATGAGATTGTCGTAGCTATTGCCCTGGGTAAACCGTCAGAAACAGTAGTCTTGGAAGAGGTGATAGATCCGGATGATATCGAATATTGGCGCGATACAGAGGGCGTACATCACGTTCCCAAACGCAGCCTCAAAGATATATTAATCCATCCAACACTTTAATCCGATATCAATTAGTTTACATTGGAGGATAGACAATTTGCTATCCTCCATTTTAGTATCTGGGTGATTTGCTATTTAACTTTAGTCAACGGATACTCTTGCCCGTCAATTTCAAGCTTGTACTTGGTTCCAAATAAGCCTTGATGAATGAAAACGAGAACAGTACGCTCACTCTCAGACGTTTTCAGGAGTCCTCGCAGGATGAAATTGCCGCTTATCCCCGAAAGCCGGTCCGCTCTTTGATCGTTAATTATCAATGAGTACTCAGCACCAAAACCGGTCACCCGTGCTTCTACCTCAATTTTGTTCTCAACATCAACTTCACAATACGAATGATCTTGAAATAATCCCATAACAACTCCTCTTCCTTACATGTATTTAGCTTTTAATTCCAAATGTCATATATTGGATGTGGTTGTCAATCACAAAAATCAGACCGTGCAGTAGTATATTGGCGAATTGCTTTGCAAGTAGATACAGATTATCCAGTAATATAGTACTTGCTGCCAAGCTTCATCGAGCCTAACATCAGCATGATTATTGGAGACAGATCGGACTTTGTTCATTCTGTATTCCATAATCATGGAACGTCTTTATAATCTCCATGTATGAAACAAAAAGAAAGTGCCGTCATGATAACGGCACTTCAATATGAGTATTGGACGTAATTGATACGTTCTTTAGAAGATTTCGATTACAACGTACTTGTTCTTCCTAAATGTATTGGTGTCGGTGATTTTTAGGACGTTTGTATTGTCTTCTTTTTCTATAGAGTAAGAGGCAGCATTTTGGGAGCTAAGCACAGTATATCCCTTTTTTGACACAGGTAAGTTAATGGCTTGTGTATCCAAGAGATTGACAGTGCTGAATTGATCCAGATTGACGTTTTTGTTGACTGTTGATACTTTTCCGATACCGAGCAAGCCACCTTTACGATCGATGATTTTCTTTTCGATCAGTTCCTTGCGAGTTCCGATGACATAAAATACAGTGTTGATGTCTTTTCTTTGGTCTTCAATCACGTTTTGTTTGATTTCAATCACTTTATCACGTTCTGCAATTTCAATGGCGGAAAGTTTGCGCTCGGCTTCGATAGTTTCCGTCAAGATACCATTTCTTTTCTGTAGTTCAGAAATAATTTTTTCCTTGTCGGCAACAGAAGTTTTCAGCTTTGTCAGGAGATCCTGAAAGCCTTTTAACTGATTGTTTGACTGGGCAAGCTTGCGTTCCAGTTCACTGATTCTCTTCTTGTCAGATGCTATCTGATTTTTCATATTAGCAATGCTACTGGTAATTTTGGACTTGCGATCTTCAGGAGTGGTTCCGGGGATCTCTTTTTGAGTAAAGAGTTGACCGGCTAGATCTTTGTCCAGAGATTCTAAATTACTCTGAATCTCGGAGATTGTCGCAGTGGCATTTTCATAAGAGGTTTGAAGCTCTTGTTTCTCTAAAAGCAGAGCTTTATTTTGATCTGATGATTTTTTCCAAGTAACACCAAAATATAGGGCGGTGATTACCAAGATTACGATTATGATCCAATTGACAGCTTTCATGCTTGACTCCTTACTGACTTTCATTACAGTGTATCTAATCCTTAAATAGCACTTATTATGTCAAGACAAAATAAGTAAAGAGAGAATATGAAATACACTTATTTGAAACAGTGGGTAAACACCTGCCCCTTAGCGTCTAATGTCGTGGATAAAGTCCACATCTTAAACGGGTTGTTACAGCTTAGTTTTGTGGATCGTAGCATCCTGACTTTTGTATATATCGAAAATGATTGTTTCCCGATATATGAGATCAAGCAAGATAAAATCAATAGCGTCAGTACATGGAAACAGCTTGAAAACGCAAGGTATGTAGAGACAAGTATTTCAGATTCGGACCGTATAATCTATTTCTACTTTGAAGAAAAGGATATCTATCAACAAATTAATCGCTATTGCCTAGTGGCAGAGTGCATATTGCCCCAACCCAATTTCATACTTACAAAAGTGGTCGATGATAATTTGATAGTGCTTGATGCTCTCAAGAAATACACTTATGCGGATAATCCCCAGCGCCAGATACTGCCAAATCTGGAATATCAGAAACCGATTACATCCTACAAACCACTCCCTGAAAGCGTCCCAATTCCCATAGTTGCAAGTGATGGCTCCACACATGTGGATATGAATAGTTATTTTGTGCATCACTATCGTGTCGAGCTGGTTCTCAAGCAAACATTGGCAAAACAGCAACAGCTAAAACAGAAATGGAACAAAGATTATCAAAAGCTGCAGAAGAAACGTAAATCCCAGGAACAGGATCTGAAAAATGCTGAAAATGCTCAGCTGTGGTTTACCTATTCTGAAATAATCAAATATAACCTACAGAACATCAAGCAAGGTTCGACGGAACTCACTACCATCAATTACTTTAGCGCAGAAGGTTTAGAAATCACGATTCCATTGTTGGTTGATAAATCACCTCTCGATAACATGAAAATCTACTACAAGAAGTATCACAAAGCCAAAAAGGGACTTCAGATTATCGTGGAAAACATAAAAAAAACAGATGCTGAACTTCATCAGATCCGGGTTATTCTATCTCGAATTGAGAGTGGAGATATGGCAACCCTGGAAAACCTCTCCATCAGCCCTACCTTGAGATCACCAGGTGCTTTGACAAAGATCGAAAAATTACTCAAAATCAAAATAGACCAGGACTGGGAAATCGTAATCGGACGTAAAGCTACAGAAAATGACATGATAACTACTCAATTGGGAAGACCGACAGATTGGTGGTTTCATACCAGGATTTATCATGGATCCCATATTTTGTTGCGCAATTTTGCAAAGAAAGAACCGGATCCGGAATTGATCCGTCTCTGTTGTGCACTAGCTGCATGGTACAGCAAAGCCAGGTTTTCGGAAAATGTACCAGTAGATTATACTCAAATCCGCTTCGTGCGCAAACCCCGCAAGAGTGCTCCCGGTTTCGTTACATATACCCAACACAATTCATTCTTTGCTCATCCTTTAGACCTGAGAGCCGTTAAAAACATCTTGGGGATATGAAACATAAAATTAAAGACATTGGTATCATCTATCGCATCATCAACTACGGTGATAGTAGCCTGATCCTCAACGTGTATTGCCGAGAAATTGGTAATATAGCCATTCTCGCAAAGGCAATGAGAACGAAGTCAAACAACGGAAATGTATCTGTACTGAATGAATATGAATTTATAGTTTATGAACCTTCAGAGCCGGGACTATATCTGATGGCTGAATATAGCTTGATCCATGAAGTGGCTTATAACAGCAGTGCAGAATCGATGGCAACTGCATCTTGCGGTTTGGAACTGGTTTCATCAATGTTGATCGGTCACGATGAACATATCATGTATTATGATCTGCTGAAAAAGTATCTTGCTTATCTGGAACAAGTTCCCAAAGGCAAGATTGCTCTGTTTTGGAGATTTGCCGTACGAGTGTTTCAATTTCAAGGAATAGATATCAATCTGGCAGCTTGCAACTGTTGTAGAAAAGCCGGAAAAGTGATATCCGG
>PHBQ01000093.1 GCA_002841975.1 Candidatus Cloacimonetes bacterium HGW-Cloacimonetes-1 | reverse complement strand
TGATCAAGGCTCCCCAAGCTCCCACGTGGCATACCTTTGAATGGGAACAGATATTTCCTACTGTTCCTGCTAATGCCGGGGATATGAGCAGTACTGAGGCCAATGGAGAAAACGATCAAATCTCCAATGAGGAGAAGAGCGACGGATCACTTAAGTCCAATCCGCAACCATCCACAAATGATAGCGATCTCTTGGAACTTCCCAAGGTTTCATCGATAGCAAAGCCCACCAGCTATTCCGCGATCGCCGAAAACAAGGGTAGCAAGGATTATCTGAATCAGTATTCCTACGGTAACAACGGAGAGGATGGCAGCGGCAACGGGTTTGCCTCCAGTTTCAATGGGGGAGATGTATCCGTCCGCGAAAGAATAATACCTAAAGTCGAAGTAAAAGACTATGGCACCGTGACCATGGAATTTTCTCTACTAAGTAACGGCAAAGTCAATCCGGAATCTGTGGAAGTAAATTCCTTTACAGCATCTGAATATGTCTACCCCTCAATCGAAGCACTCAAAAAGTGGCGCTTCAACATCAATGGCAGGTTTAATTCCTCCAAAGTATATAAGATCAATTTCGTTTTTAATCCCCAATGATAAAGAGACGATGATGCACAATTCAATAGCAAAACCCAAGCTCATGGGTATCCTGAACATCACTGAAGATTCCTTTTCGGACGGCAACCAATACATCCAGACAGATCGGGCTTTGGTGCATGCAGCAGAGATGATAAGGGATCAGGTACAGATAATAGATATCGGAGCTGAATCCACTCGTCCGGGTGCCAAGCCGATTGCGGAAAACATCCAGATCGAGCGTTTGCTACCCGTGATCAATGGCATCAAATCTGCTCATCAGATCAAGCTCTCCATTGATACCCGCAAAGCCTCCGTTGCAGCAGCAGCATTGGCAGTAGGTGCAGATATGATCAATGATATCTCGGCACTCCGAGATGATCCACAAATGGTAGATCTGCTGGCAGATCATCCGGAAACAGAGATCGTCCTCATGCACATGCAAGGAAGTCCCGAAGATATGCAAAACCGCCCCCAATACAAGGACGTGATATCCGAAGTGAAAGCCTTTTTTACCGAGCGCATAACCTATTGCCTCAATCATGGGATAAAAATGCAAAACATCATCATCGATCCTGGTATCGGCTTTGGCAAAACTCTCGAACACAATCTGTTATTGATGGCAAATCTGCATCAGTTTCGCCCCATCTGTTCACGGATTCTACTGGGAACTTCCCGCAAGAGTTTCATCGACCTGATTGACCCCAGTTCTGTCTCCGAAAGGCTCAGCGGATCTCTGGCTTCTGTGATGTATGCTATATGCGACGGAGTCGAGATTTTACGGGTTCATGATGTAAAAGAGCATCACCAATTTATCAAAGTACTATCTGAAGTATCAGCTATGAGGATTTAATGGGATTTTTGCTACCAAGTTTCAAGGATATTATAGACATCATTTTGATTGCTTTTGTAATCTATCAGGCAATGCTCATCATCCGCAAATCCGGTGGTTATCAAGTTCTCTATGGACTGATTGTACTGGTAGTCCTGTACTTTTTATCCACAGTATTCAAGCTACGCATGAGCTCCTTCTTATTAAGTGCATTTCGAAATTATTGGATCTTAGCGATCGTGATCCTGTTCCAGCCGGAGATACGCGCAATGTTGGCACAACTCAACATTTCCAGTGAATTGAGTGTCGCCTTCCGGAGAAAGGAAAAAACTGCCTTTTATGGAGCTTTGATCGATTCCATATCATCCATGTCCTTCAGTAAAACGGGGGCATTGATTGTGATAGAAAACAAACGCAAGCTAAGCGAATATATCCAGGCGGGAGAACCTTTGGATTCCTTGATCACTCTCCGTCTGATCTTGACGATATTCAATACCAGATCCATCCTACACGATGGAGCAATCATCATCCGGGAGGACAGAATCAAAGCAGCAAAAGTAGTCTTGCCACTCTCCAAAAAATCTGAGTTTGTCCATATCTATGGCACCCGCCACTTAGCGGGAATCGGTATCACGGAAGTCAGCGATGCCGTAGCGATAATAGTTTCCGAACAGACAGGTAAGATCTCCGTTGCCAGCGGAGGCACCATTCAAAGCAATGTCGCTTTTGAAGAATTGATGCAGATTATTACAGATGCGACCAAATAAACGACCCCTCCTGATCGGCATTACCGGCAATATCGGCACCGGTAAAAGTAGCGTCTGCAGCTTGATCGAACAACAATTTACAGTAGTTTATGCCGATGAGGTAGCAAAGACCATTCTGGAGAGTCAGCATTGCAAAGATATTCTCTTTCAACGCTGGGGATCCAAAGTATTATCAAAAGACGCTATAGATCGAGTTTCCATTGCCAAAATCGTATTCCAGGATCCTCATGAACTGGACTTTTTGAACAATCTGATCCATCCTCTGGTGTTGGCGATATTCGAGACGTTTGTAGAAAACGCTACGGAAGAAGTGCTCTTCTTTGAAGTTCCGCTTTTGTTCGAGGCAAATCTGGCGGCAAGCTTTGATTTTATAGTATTGATTACTGCGGAGCGGGACATCAGGATAAAACGCTTGCTTGAACGTGACCAAACGGACGTCGAGAGCATTACTGCCCGCATCGATGCCCAACTGGATGATGCTCTCAAGATGCATGCAGTTGATCACATTATCGTGAATAATGGTGAACCCGAAGAGCTCGTCCAAGCCGTGGAGCAGATGCTGATCTTGGCTCTAAATTGCCCTCCAAGACAGGTAGATCTATTCACAGAAATATAGCCTTTTAATCACGCATCTTTTCATCCTGCCATTAGAATCTCCGCAGAATTTCGCTATTGCCCTACGCATTATGTATCATCTTATTTTTAAATGGATTGACGAAATAGGCCTATTGGATTTATGGCTACCACAGACAACAACCAAAGGATATAAAATGCAGAAAATCAAGAACATAGCGATTATAGCGCATGTTGACCACGGTAAAACCACTCTCGTTGATGCAATTCTACGTCAAGCCGGTGTGTTTAGAGATAACGAACGAGTCGTAGACCGCATTATGGACTCCAACGACATTGAAAAGGAACGCGGTATCACAATCTTTTCCAAGAGTGCATCACTCGAGTATGAAGGTTATAAAATCAATCTGGTAGATACCCCGGGTCACTCCGATTTTGGTGGAGAGGTTCAGCGCATCATGAAAATGGTGGATTCTGTACTTTTGCTGGTGGATGCTTTTGAAGGGCCAATGCCACAGACCAAATATGTTCTCAAAAATGCTCTTGCTATGGGGCTCAAACCGATAGTAGTGATCAATAAAATAGATAGACCAAACGCCAGAGCCCATGACGTCTTGGATATGATCTTTGAACTATTTCTGGAACTCAATGCTCATCACGAGCAATTGGACTTCCCAATTATATATGCTTCCGCCAAAGATGGTTATGCAGTCAACGAAGTGGATGACGAGCCACTCAATATATTCCCACTCTTAGACATGATTATCAAAGAAGTTCCTGATGCCGAAGGCGACATTGAAAAACCATTTCAAATGTTAGTCTCAGCGATAGAGTACAATATCTATTTGGGCAAAATGGGCACAGGAAAGATTCACAGCGGTATTTTGAATCAAGGTGACGAAGTCATGTTGCTCAAACGCGATGGTGAAAACGTGCTTTACAAAGTTACGAATTTATTCACCTATGAAGGACTCCTCAAAAAAGAGATTAAAATAGCATATGCCGGCGATATCGTATCGATAGCAGGACTGGAAAAGATTGACGCAGGCGAAACTGTTTCCAATAAAGAGAACCTCATTCCTCTTCCCAGCATCAAAATAGATGAGCCTACCATCGCCATCGAGTTTTTGATCAACGACTCTCCATTTATGGGACGTTCCGGCAAATGGGTAACTTCCAATAAAATATGGGAAAGACTCCAACGTGAACTCCAGACCAATGTCTCTCTTGTAATCGAGCGTACCGGCACTGCCGATACCTTTACTGTGAAAGGTCGCGGTGAACTGCAATTGGCGATTCTGATGGAAAATATGCGTCGTGAAGGATATGAATTCCAGGTCTCCAAACCCAGAGTCATTTTCCACGAAGTGGACGGCAAAATCCAGGAACCCATCGAACTGGCAATCATCGATGTAGCCGAAGAATTCGTCGGTACCGTCATCGATTTGATGGGCGGTCGCAAAGGCGAGATCTATCATATGACGGCAGCTGTTGATGGCTATTCACGCTTGGAATTCAAAGTTCCGGCACGTGGCTTGATCGGCTTTAGAAACGAGTTTCTCACCGTTACCAGGGGTACAGGGATCATCAATCAAGTATTCCTGGAATATGATGACTACAAAGGCGAAATCTATGGCTCCAGTCATGGCTCACTTGTTTCTTTGGAAACAGGTATTGCATTGGGCTATTCGCTGAACAATTTTCAGGCACGCGGTACTTTCTTTATCCACCCCAATACAGAGGTTTACTCTGGCATGGTGGTCGGGCAACACAGTAAAGACACGGACCTGATCATTAACGTCTGCCGCGGTAAAAAGCTCACCAATAACCGGGCTGCTGGAAAGGACGATGCCATGAAACTCATCCCGCCACGCATCTTTACCTTGGAGCAAGCCATAGAATATGTAGGAGACGACGAGCTTTTGGAGATTACTCCGGATAGCATCCGCATCCGTAAAAAGATACTGCATCATACCGATCGTAAACGTAGCGATAACAAAGAATCTTAAGCAAACTAAAAGTAACATATTAAGCCCAAAGGCGTGGATAGCATTCATGGTTTTGGGCTTTTTTTTTATTCCCTTACTCAAATCCGAGGTGATCCCCTCGTGAATCCCTCGTGAAGCTCTCGTGGCACGAGGGAATCGCTAGAGAAGTTCATCGCCAATATCTGGCATTGGAGCGGTGCTGTGATTACGCGTGTCAAGGTGCAGATACCGCAGAGCGTCAGGAATAGCAAACGCCTCGTGTGCTACATGTTATTACCTCAAGACAAAATAAAGACGCCGGAAGGGGGAGTTCCGACGTCTTTGAGTATATGTGGACACCCGAAGACACCAAGGTGTACCGAGTAATCCGTCACATATTAAAAATTAGGATTAATCTAAAGCTTTGAGGAAAGAAGGGATGTCTGTCCGATGTGGGTTGAACTTGGTGGGTTCTTCCTTCGTTGCTCTGGTATCAATATTCAGATCTTCTTTATTACGACTGAGGTCGAGCCGGGATATGATGTCATTGATTTCTTCATTGGGTTGTTCATTTGAATAGGAAATCGGTTCAGGGATTTTGGGAAAATCGATAACTCTATCGCGTTCATCTCGTTTCAACCCTGTAGCAATCAAAGTCACGGATATTTTACCTGTCATATTTTCGTCCATAATCAAGCCCATGATGATGTTTGCGGCAGAGCCTGTTTCAGAAACG
The DNA here is from genome assembly GCA_002841975.1 of Candidatus Cloacimonetes bacterium HGW-Cloacimonetes-1. Classification (GTDB taxonomy): domain Bacteria; phylum Cloacimonadota; class Cloacimonadia; order Cloacimonadales; family Cloacimonadaceae; genus PHBQ01. Next base: position 4,296 of record PHBQ01000093.1, on the reverse strand, counting down.
ATGACGTTAGATACTTCGTCAAATTCGGACATTTTCATATCTGATCCGGCGGTGATATTGATGAGTAGAGATTGGCTGCCTTCGAGGCTGATATCACTGAGCAGCGGGTTGTTGATTGCGGCTCTGGCGGCATGTATAGCTCTATTTTCACCTTCTGCCAGACCGGTACCCATGTGGGCATAACCCATGTTTTGCATAACGGTTTTGACGTCCGCAAAGTCCACGTTGATATATCCACTGAGGTTGATGATATCGGATACAGCTTTAGCAGCTTCAAATAACACACTATCGGCTGTATGGAAGGCGTCGAGAATGCCCATTTGAGAGTAGATCTCTTTGAGCTTCTCATTCGGTATGATGATGAGAGTATCGACGTATTCACGAAGGTTTTTGATGCCTTCTTCGGCATTCTGCTTGCGGCGCAACCCTTCCGAAATGAAAGGTGTGCTAACAATACCTAAGGTTAAGATTCCCAATTCCCGGGCAATCTTGGCAATCACCGGTGCACCACCGGTTCCGGTGCCACCACCCATACCGGCAGCGATAAAGACCATGTCTGCGCCTTCCAGGTGTGCTTTGATCTCGTCTTTGGATTCTTCAGCAGATTGTTTACCAAATTCCGGATTTGCACCGGTACCCAGACCACGAGTGAGTTTTTTACCGATCTGGAGTTTCATTTTGGCTTTGCTTTTTGCCAAGTCTGTATTGTCTGTATTGGCGGCTATAAACTCTACGCCGAAAAGATTGTTGTCGATCATGGTATTGATGGCATTTCCACCGGCACCACCGATGCCGACTATCTTGATATTAGTTCCTGCTAAAGTAGGTTTTGCGTCAAATTCTATCATGGTTCCCCCTGTCTGTAGTTATATTTCTTTTAAAATGTTCTTTAGTTTGTCGACAAATTTCATGCTGCCGATCTGGCCAAGCTTGAATCCGGTAGGTTTGAGTTCTGTGTCCATGTCTTTGGCATAATAAAGTAAACCCAAAGCTGTGGCATAGGAAGGATCATCCATATTGGAGATCATCCCGTTGATCATGGAAAGATCCGGCACCGCGATTTTGACATTCAAATTGAAAGCATCGGCAATCACGGTATCGATGCCTTTCAGATTTGCAGTGCCACCAGTGAGAACTACTCCTGCGGTGATCATTTCGGGCATATAGTTCGTCTTGGCTATATTGTAGCACTCGGTCAGAATCTCTTCCAATCTGTGCTGAATAATCTGACTGATGATATATTGAGATTTCTTTTGAGAAGCACGACCGCTGATACCCTCGACTTCTATTTCTATGTTTTTATCCACAAATTCGCTATTGGCTACTCCGTATTCTGTTTTGATCTCTTCAGCTGTGGAAACCGTAGTCTTGAGGCCGATCGCCAGATCGTTTGAAATGTCGTTACCTGCCATGGGGACTACGAAGACTTTGCGCAAAATCCCCTTGTCAAACAGGGATATATCGCACGTTCCTCCGCCAAAATCGATCTGGATGCAGCCCAGCCGTTTTTCATCGTCACTCAAGACGGCTCTTCCGACTGCTACATGGTTCAGGATAAAGTTATCGGGATCAATCTCGTAACCCGCAAGCTCGATCGATTTGCTGAGGTTGCGGATCGAATTAACATCGATAAAGACATTGTAAACGTTTGCATTGAGCTGAAAGCCATTCATATTGATCGGATTGTGAATGTCGTCCTGGCCGTCTATGATGTAATTTTGTGGAATCCCGTGTAAAATATGTAATCTGTCAAAGCCTTTGAGGATACTCACGCTCTTGTTTTTAGCGTCGTTAATTACCTGGTCCAGATGCTCATGACTGATCTCGCCGGGTTCATTTGCTTCGGATTTTGGGATCGAAATTCTGCCGTCACCATAATGAGTTATAATGTTTTTGCCGGTGATATTCGCAAAAATATTGGCGGCTTTGGTGTCTGCTGATTTTTCGGCTTCTTCAATCGTCGCCTGAATGACCTGTGACAAGGCTTGGATGTCTTTTACTATTCCGGCTTCAATACCTTTTGAGGGTGTCTCGCCGATGCCTTTAATTTCCATTCTGCCATCAGAACCAACTTGAGCAATAATCGCCCGGATAAACGATGAGCCTACATCGAGCGCTGTGATAATCGAATGTTTCATTTGTTTCCTGCCTTAACTACTACTTGGTTCTTGAACCTGAGGTCGATGACTGAGTTACGGTCGATATTGCCGTTGTCCTGCACAAACATATATCTTTTGAACTGGGCAATTACATCTTCATCACTGGGGATGATTCTGGTGCCGTATTTGGCATCTACGAGATATACGGTGTCATCGAGAACATAATACTCCGAGATTAGTGCCTGGAAATCCGGTAACTGTTCTGTTACTAGCTTTTGTATTTTCAATATTTTAACGATATAGGGCTTTACTAGCTTTGCCCCAACTTTGAACTGAGCATTGGGAATATAGGTCGTGACCAGTGGTAAATCCTCATTGTAGTATGAATTAAGCTTTTCCAAAATGATGCCTTCACTGTCTACGGGATGCAGGTCGCCTTCTATACTCTTGATATACAAGAATCCGGATCGCTCAGTAATAACGATATTTAAAGTGTGGGGGAGGTGCTTGCGAAACTGAACCTTTTTAACTCTAGAGATTTTGGATAGCGATTTTCTGAGATCGTTAGTTGAGATCGCCAAGAGGTTCTGTCCTTTGTACTTGTCAGTTACATTCGTTATCATGAACTTGGGGACAGAGACGTTGTTTTTGATTTCGACTTTGGTGAGATTGAACCAAGAGACGTTGAGTAATGCATAGTAGACTCCGTAACCGGTTCCAAGACAGACAAATAGAGCAACGGCAAAGAACAGAAAGTATCTGCTATTTCCGCGTCTTTTACGCTCGATTTTGTTTAAGTCCTTATCTTTTAGCATAATAATAAGTTACAACTCCCATGGCAAAATGATTTAAGTAAGTCTCAACCGTCTAATTTGCTATCATTTTTAGCTTTAGTGTTTGTGTCAATATTTTTCTTCAGGGTTTCCAGTATTTTTTCGCCATACTGCCAAACATTTCCGGCTCCCATGGTTACGAGGATGTCACCTTCCTGTAAAATAGCCATTACATCGGCGATAATGGTGTCGTTGTTTTCGATTAAATTCACGTTGTGGTGCCCTGTCTGGACAGCTGCATCAGCAATCAGTTTGGAAGTGACGCCGGGGATTGGTGCTTCGCGAGCCGGGTAGATCGGTGCAAGCATGAGCTGGTCACAGGAAAAGAAAGCGCGACCAAATTCGTTGTATAGATCCTTGGTACGTGAAAAAAGATGTGGCTGAAAGAGGACAACTATCCGGCGCTGAGTACTTTCTTTGAAACCATCCAGAGTAGCAATGATCTCGGTGGGATGATGTGCATAGTCGTCATAAACGGTAATACCTGATACCTCACCTTTGAGCTCAAATCTCCGATAGACTCCATTGTATTCTGCCAATCCAGCCTGGATCCGATCAAAGGGGATATCGAGCTCGAGCCCCATACCTACTGCCAGAAGCGAATTTTGTACATTGTGCCTGCCGGTCACTTGCATTTTGATCTTGCCCAGTTTGTAACCCTTGAACAAGAGATCATATTCTGTAGTAAAATTTTTCATAATCAAATTCTGAGCCTGGATATCGGCTTGCCTGGAAAAGCCATAGGTCAGGATCTTTTTGTTGATTCTGGGGAGAATGGCTTGTACCCCGGGATCGTCCAAACAAGCGATCACGCTGCCAAAAAACGGGACTTTGTTTGCATACTCAACAAAAGCTCCCTTGATGTCGTCCAAATTTCTATAGCAGTCCAGATGATCAACATCGACATTGGTGATGCCGGCTATTATGGGGGTTAAACTGAGGAAGCTGTGATCGTACTCATCAGCCTCGACAATGATGTATTTGCCGGAACCCATGACGTTGTTCGAGCCAAAATTCTTGACCTTGCCCCCTACGATAATTGTGGGATTGAGTCCTGCTGCCTCGAGTACCATCCCAGCCATAGAAGTGGTCGTAGTTTTGCCATGTGTGCCGGAAATCCCGATACTAAAGCTCATCCTGGTTATTTCAGCCAGCATTTCTGCCCTTCGGATCACGGGGATATGCAGGGCTTTAGCGGCTTGTATCTCCGGATTGTCATCTTGCACCGCAGAGGATTTTACCACTACATCGACATCGTGGATGGTATTGGGATCGTGACCCTCTACTATTTTGATGCCCAGGGATTCCAGGTGTTTTGTGATATCCGTTTTTTTCATATCCGAACCACTGATCGCGATTCCTTG
>PHBQ01000092.1 GCA_002841975.1 Candidatus Cloacimonetes bacterium HGW-Cloacimonetes-1 | reverse complement strand
CCTACCTCCGGCATCGGAACTTCCTCGAGCCACAGACCTAATTCGGGCGATTTCTTGACCAGTGCCTTCATTGATTCCTCCGTATGGTACCACCCGATTATAGCGTGCCGCCTCCTTGCGGTGAAGTCCATTCGGTTTGAAAGTCGCATCAAATATTTCAAATATCGAAACACCGTTTTGAAATTTAGCAAAAACGGACTTATTTTGCTTGCGCATCATTACTTCAGTGCGTATAATGCCAAATAACATCAGAGGGATTTTCAAAATGCAGCCGCGCTTTGAAAAAACCTCAATAACCATCAATCAAGCCGAGTTCAGAAGACAAGGAGTTGGCCGCATGGCTCAACGGATACTGGTAGTGAACCCCGGTTCAACATCGACAAAGATTGCAGTGTTTGAGGATGAAACACCTCTATTTGAAGTGACATTACGTCATGATCCCGCCGAACTTGATCAGTTTGGTGGAATTATTGAGCAATACGAGTTTAGAAAACAGCTGGTTCTGCGTGCAATGCAAGAGAATAATGTAAGTCCCGAGAGTCTTGCTGCCGTAGTCGGCCGAGGCGGCTTAGTACGTGCCGTCAGCGGGGGTACTTGGACAATATGTGAAGCGATGCTACGCGACCTCAAGGATCCTGCGTTATGGGGACGTATTCATGCCTCAAACTTGGGTGCATTTATTGCCGATGCCATAGCTAAAGAGCTGAACATTCCATCATTCATTGTCGATCCCGTCGTAGTAGATGAATTTGAGGATATCGCCCGGATATCTGGTATTCCGGAAATTGAACGTAAATCCCTGTTCCATGCCTTGAACATTCGCTATATTTCCAGGTTACTAGCCAAAGATCTCAAAATAGACTTTTCCAAAGCTAACATGATTGGTATTCATATGGGTGGCGGAATATCAGTTGCTGCGATCAAAGGCGGTAAAGTAGTCGATGTCAATAACGCACTCCTGGGTATGGGACCTTTCTCTCCTCAAAGGGCGGGAGCACTTCCCATCGGCGATTTATTGGAAATAGCTTATTCCGGAAAATACACACTGAAAGAGCTTCAATCTTACCTCACAAAATCATCTGGACTTATGGCATATCTGGGGACAGATAGCGGAATGGAAATAAATAAACGCATCGCAGCCGGGGACACATTTGCTGCCAGTATTCAAGATGCCATGTGCTATCAAGTAGCCAAAGAGATTGGAGCATGTGCAACTGTGTTGAATGGTAGTGTCGATGCCATATTCCTCAGTGGAGGTTTGGTCTATAACAAATCCATCGTTGATGCCATATCGGAGCGTACAAGCTTTATCGCTCCCATTTATACATTCCCCGGTGAGAAGGAAATGGAAGCCTTGTGCCAGGGTGGAGTTCGCGTGCTCAAGGGACTTGAATCTGCTAAAGATTATCCATACTAAATACAAATAAATGCTTCGATGAAACTATGCATATTACTCGCCCTTATCTGCATCCTTTTCAGTTCGGGATTGCAGGCAGAAAACTGGACGCTTCTCGTCTATATGGCTGCAGATAATGGGTTGAGTGAATATGCTGCCGCAGATATCAGGGAAATGCAATCAGCGGTTATACCATCCAACGTCAATCTCATAGTCCAGGCAGATTTCCCCTCCACGTCCCAATATGCCGGCTGTCGAAGATATAAAATCCAGCACAGCACATCTTCAGCTATAAACTCTCCGATCATTCAGGTACTTGGTGTAGTGAATAGCGGAGATCCTAATACTCTGAACGACTTTATGGATTGGGGATTTCGCAAGTATCCTGCAGAAAGAAAGATGGTGGTGATCTGGTCTCATGGTGATAGCTGGTTCAAAGATGCTTCCTCCAAATGGATATGTCCCGATGCATCATCTGAAGCATTGATGAGTGTCGCCAATGGAGATCTGTTCACAGCATTTAGCGGAATTCCAAAGCTTGATATACTCCTATTTGATGCCTGCAGTATGCAGAGCGTTGAAGTACTATATGAAGTGAGACAGTATGCAGATTATGTAGTAGGATCCGAAGATCTGGTGCCGGCAAATGGATTTCCTTACCACGAAATGATACCCTTATTTGCTCTTCCCATTGCCGATATACTTTTACAACTGCCCGCCATCTATACCCAGAGTTATGCCGCATTAGGAAGTCAAAATCCTGAATACAATGATATAAGTACCACTTGTTCAGTCATTAAAACAAGTATATTTCAACAGTTTAGCAATGAGTTTGAAGTGTTGGTAATGAATAACAGGAATTTAGCACCACAATTACTTCAACTTCGCACCAGTCTATACTCAATGAATACCATGGATGCGGATCTCGATATGCGGGAGTTTCTCACTGCTTTGACCACCGCTAACACAAGCATCAGTATCGATGCTGTTGCACTACTTGAGCTCTGGGATCAGTGCGTTGTGCAGAGTTCCGCTCTTGGTTACAGCCACAATATTGGCACGGCAACTATCTGGTTCCCAGAGTATTGGGTTCATTTTGATAACTGGTGGAGTCACTACTATAAACTTGATTTTGCAAACAAATCATGGCTATCCCTCTTGAACCTCGCATGGGGTGACGATGTAAGCCCTCCGGAAAAACCGATTCTATTGTCACAATACACAGTGTTCAATACGTTGTATTTAAAAGTGGCACATGTTCCGGATCCAGATCGGTTAATTCACAGTTTTTATTACGTTTATGATCAGGTCACAGAGCCTTTAACAGCATCAATTCGTCAATATCAGGACTACATTCAAGTAAAAATACCCATTCAGAGGTCTTGTTCAGTGGTTTATCAGTTGATTGATCTCAGTGGCAATGAATCCGATTCCATCTCCTTTGACGTATTTTATGATTTACCTCAAGATGCTATAATAGCCGCTCCCAATCCGGCACGGAGCACTCAAAACTCATATCTCAAATTCTATATGCAAGAATGCACACAAAGCCTGGGTGATCTATCTGTCTTTAATATGAAGGGGCAAAGGGTTTATTCCTGTCGCGTACCGATGAGTGGTGGTACTGAAGGCATTCTCGCATATGGATATAAGACACACATTGAACTTTCGGCAGGAATCTATGTAGTTGTTTTGACCAATGGTAAGAGAAAGCTCGTTACAAAATTGTGTATAATCCCCTAATGATAGACACAAATATTGATCCTCAAACCTCGCTAAAGCAGGCTGAAAGGCTCTATGCAGGGATGAGTATCGTAATGTGGATAACTTGTGGATAAAACAAGCAGTGAATGTGAATAATGTGGCAAAGTGCTGCGACACAGAGGTATAGAGAATATGACTTATGCACTGAAATTGTGGATAAGTAAGTGGATATGTGTCTAATAGGTTGAAAAACTAAGGGTTATAAACATGAATAATTGTCTCAGCATCGAAAGGTTGAAATATCTGTCAAAACTCATTCAGAAGAAATATCGACAACAATTCCAGCAAGTGATTGTTGAGGGTAAAAATACGATCGAACAATTGATTTGTAATGGCAATTATCCCTCCGAGATATACTATACTGAAGATCCGGAAAAGACATACAAGGACATTCCTACTCTTCAAGTCTCGAAGAAGGAGATGCTGCGAATTTGTGATGTTGATTCGCCCCAATCCATCGCAGCATTATATAATATTCCAGTATTCCTGGAGCAGAAATATACCAGAGCTCTATACTTGGACGGCATTAATGATCCGGGAAATTTAGGTAGTATATTTCGCAGTGCATCAGCTTTTGGGATAGATCTGATAGCAATCTCCCCGAACAGTTGCGAAACGTTTTCTCCCAAAGTGATTCGATCTTCCCTGGGAAGTGTTTTCTGGATCCCTCACATTGTTGCGGATGCTGCTTGGTTTCAGGAAATATCTGCAACCAAGATCTGCGCAGATATGAATGGTGGCACTCCCCTGAAATTGTTCAAATATGATTGCAAGAAGTCCGTTATTATAGCTATCGGATCAGAAGCTCATGGTGTATCCTCTGAAATCAGAGCAGCGTGCAGCGATATTGTAAACATTGAAATGACTTCTGAGATGGAATCAATCAATGCCTCTGTGGCAGCAGGAATAATGTGCTGGAGTCTGTTTAGTAACTGATATTTATAGCATATTTCCCGTACTCAGACCGCGGATGATTAATCAGATGACCCACAGAATTACTATTGAAACCAGTTTCAGAGCATGCCTTAATTCTGCTCACCTACTATTGGTAGGCACTTACATACTGCCTATTTGACCCTCTTGTTCCAGCCAAGCACTTCCCTGGAATATCCCGGGTGCCGACAAGGGCTGCACGAGGGAATCACGAGGGGATCACCTCGGATTTGAAGAAGCAGTGAAGGCGATTTGAGCAAGCTTTGCGGGTGGGTGACGATAACAATTGACAAAAATCAGATTATCAATGCTTTTGCATTTGTGAATTATGACAAGGGAGAATCGTTTGAATATTATAAACAGCAAGACCGGATGGATCGAAGTAATATGTGGAAGTATGTTCAGTGGTAAAACCGAGGAATTGATTCGTAGAATTCATCGAGCCGACTATGCCAAGCAGAAATACATGGTGTTTAAGCACTCCATTGATGTCCGTTATGATGAAACTAACATTGTTTCCCATTCAAAGATGCAAGCTCCGTCCATTCCGATTCAAAATCCAAGTGAAATCTATAAATATCTTACTGATGATATCAAAATTGTAGCAATTGATGAAGCACAGTTTTTTGACGAATCCATAGTATCTGTGTGTAATGATTTAGCGGATCGTGGTTTCAGGGTTATTGTTGCCGGTTTGGATCAAGACTATATGGGTAAACCGTTTGGATCCATACCGCAGATCTTGGCCGTGGCTGAATATGTAACCAAAAACCTGGCGATATGTGTCAACTGTGGTAATCCGGCGAATAGAACCCAGAGAACGGTTCATCGTGATGAACAGATATTGGTAGGCTCGACCGAGGCTTACGAGGCCAGGTGCCGAAATTGTCATGAGGTATTGGACTGATGTACTCAAACAGCAATTTCATTGTCTTCTTATTAGTCCGTACGTTGAATGTTTACAGCTACATAATACTCGCAAGAGTAATAATGTCCTGGATTATACAGGACCCCTACAACAAGTTTTATCAATTCTTATATCGAATTACAGAGCCGGTTCTGGCACCGATACGAAACATCTTGCCGTCAATGGGACTGGATTTGTCGCCAATTATTGTGTTTTTGGCTATCGATATATTATCTAGATTTTTGCTAAGTATATAAATATAATTATTAGGAGTTGTCATGGCACTGCAACCAATAGATATTCGTCATCAGGAGTTTTCGTCTCAGATGTTTGGCTACGACAAGAAGCAAGTGCGTCTTTTTCTGGAGCAAATTGCTGCAGAGTATGAAGATACATATCGCAAAACAGAAAAAGAGTTCCAAAAACAGCAGAATTTACAATATGAGGTCAAACAAGAGGCAGTTCAAGCCAGTCAAGCCGTGGAAGATCTGAAGCGGAGAGAAGAACTCATTAGCCGTACTCTAGTATTCGCGGAACGTACAAAGGCAGATATTATTGCAAATGCCAGAAAAGAGGGTGAGAATATCATCCAGGAAGCTGAAATAAAAGCCAAACGTGCTATACAGGAAGCGAAGCAATACCTGGGTGTACTCGAGCATCAGTATGTACATCTGAAGGAGCAGAAGCGTCAGTTTTTACTCCAATTCAAAGTTGAGCTCCAAACATTTATGGATCGGATTGGAAAAGATCCATTGTTAACAAAAGACACAGAGATTCTTCTTGATCGTGAATTCCATCAGATCAAAGATGAAATAGCTCCCAAGACAGAAATTAAACAAAATAATTCCGAGAAGTAGGCGATTATGAATTACACTGAAACAGCACAATGGCTAAAGGATAGATTGCCATCCGTACCACAGATCGGGATAATACTGGGAACAGGATTAAGCGGAATGGCAGACAATTTGGATGATAAGTTTATCATACCTTACTCAGAGATCCCTGGTTTTATGAAAAGCACGGCTCCGTCTCACAGTGGCAATCTGGTCTATGGCTTGTTAAGAGGTGTCCCAGTTTTATTTTTGCAAGGTAGATTCCACTATTACGAAGGCTATCGTATGGAACAAGTGGTGTTTCCTGTTCGGGTGATGGCAAAGATGGGGATCAAAACATTGATCGTGACAAATGCCTCAGGATCATTGAAAAAACACTTGGAGCCTGGTGCTATAGTTCGAATAGATGACCATATTAATTTCATGGGTACAAATCCCCTGATTGGTGTCAATGACGATACCTTGGGCGAGCGGTTTCCTTCGATGAATAAACTTTATGATCCTTTCTTTGCCACTATGGTAAATGACATAGCTGCAATAGAGAACATTACAATTCAGGAAGGAGTATATCTGGCAGTGACAGGCCCCAGCTTGGAAACCAAAGCAGAGTGCGCATTCATGGCAAATATGGGAGCAGACTTAGTCGGTATGTCTACCGTTCCAGAAGTTATTACGGCCCGACACTGCGGGATGAAAGTCTTAGCGTTTTCTATAGTTACAAATTATAGTAATTTGTTTCACGACTTAGCTCACAGTCAAGATGAGATCAGGCATCATGCCGGTATATCCGGAGCTAATCTAAAACGCCTCCTTGAAGTCTTTATCCAGCGGATTAGCTAAGGGCACATACTTTTTTATTGACACATCATTAGTCCAAATTTTAGTTGATAATCCGGTTTTTACCGGTATGATTACATAGGAGTTTTAATATGGCGAATAAACCTCTATCTGCAAAGAAGCTGTTGCATTACGAGGAACTGATAAAAAAAGAGCTTCTTGAAAGCTTGGCTTATGTTGAAAATTGCAACAAAGACCAAAGTATCGGAGCTCGAGAAAGCAGTGGAGATTTATCATCCTATGCCTTCCATCAAGCTGATCAAGGCTCTGATACCAATTTGATGGAACAGACTGTGATGCTCATGGAGCAGGAACGCGAAAAAATTAAAAAGCTCTATGATGCAATGCATCGCATATCAGATGGTGTGTACGGGATATGTGAAATGTGCGGATCCAATATTACCGAAGCCAGATTGGATATCATACCATATGCGCTTTATTGTATAGAATGTATGGAAAAGCAAGAAATCAAGAAAAAGAAACAAAAGAGATAGGTCTATTTGTGATAAAACATTCTAATCCTGTTAACCGTTTGAATGCTATCTGGATAATGCTTGCAGTGATCTTCTTTGATCAACTGACGAAGATACTGATCCGGGTAAAAATGCCAATCTTCCAGGCTATGCCTGTTGCTGAAAATGTGTTTGGTGAGCTATTTAGAATATCTCACGTAAAAAATGACGGTGCAGCGTTTAGCCTGTCTCTACCCAATCCGGCGTACAATCGCATATTTTTGATCAGTATAACCATTGTGGCAATAGCTTTGATAGCTTATATGCTTTATAAAGCGGCGCATAAAATACAGGTTATAGCCTACGGATTGGTTTTGGGTGGAGCAATCGGGAATTTGATTGATCGTGTTATTTTTGGGGTAGTCACGGATTTTATTGATGTCGATTTCCCAGATTTTATAATGCATAGGTTTCCAGTATTTAACATTGCAGACACCGCAATCAATATTGCAATGGTGCTTTTGATAATTGATATTCTGTTTATTCAGGAAAATAAGCGGATTAGAGATAATAACGTGACGGATAGTTCCCCGATAGGGGATAAGGAGTCTTAATATGAAGCGTATTCTTATAATTGCATTGCTGATGATATCAGTCTTTGCCTTATTCGGCCAAATCAGAACCTGCCGAGAAATCCAGGAAACTACGATCGCTGGTGATGGCACATATCCATCTCTATACTTAAATCAAGTAGTGACAGTAGTAGGTATAGTAACAGGAACGAATTTCTATACATCCAGTTCAAATCAGAACTATCGTGGCTTTTATATAAGTGACGAAGGTGGTGGTGAATGGAGCGGTCTCCTAATATATACAACGACTTATAACCCTACCATCGGAGATAAAGTATCTGTAACGGGAACAATGACTGAGTATTATGGTTTCACCGAAATGTCTCCAGTTACCGCTTACCAAGTGCTTAGTACTGGTAATACCGTGCCGGATCCAGTATTAGTCACGACGGCAGCCTTATCAGCGCCTGCTACTGGTGAAAAATATGAAAGCTGCTTGGTTCGTGTAGAGAATGTCAATGTGACATCTTTGCCTACTGGTAATTATCAAGAGTTCTTTGTCAATGATGGTTCAGGTAATTGCCAAGTTGACAATCAGTTCTTTCCCTGGGGTCACACATGGGGTAGCACAATCACAACAGGACAGACTTGGGCTGAAATACGCGGTATTGTAGATTATTCCTATAGTTTTGGTCTCAATCCCCGTGGCACATCAGATATGATTCGAGAGTATTCCTTGGTGAGCAGTACAATACGGATCCCAGCCGTAACTTCAAACATTAATGAAGAAGTGAAAGTGAGCATAACGACCACCAAGTTGCAGCAAAACTATTATGTAGAAAACTACACAATGAAGATCAAGATAGATCCCACTAAAATAGAATTCTTGGGTGTTGACCGTGATTCTACACTGAGTTTTGATCCCGCCTGTGAGGTAGTTACAGAGCTTTCAGCTGCAGGTGATACAATCAGTATATTCTTTGAGTATTTTCTAAACACTCAGAACTTCATTACTGCTCCTGCTAACGATGCGGTGCTCTTGAAGCTCAAGTTACGTTCAATTCAGTATGGTGAGAATCCTATACAGTTAGTTTCATTTAAATACAACGATGTGGACATATCACAACTGGTAAGTGGTAAGATTGTCACTCCGATCCGCAAGAAACTGGCTTTTTTGAATATTGCTAACGATAGAAATAGCAAGAATATCTTTAACCCTGCGTATAATGAGAAAATCACAATACAGTATGGTTACGAACTTCGTGATACCGGAATCAATGCCAAGGCTATCTTGAGAATATATGACGTTCAAGGTCGTTTAATGCACACATTGGTTAATAAGAATATCTCATCACCCATCGGTATTGAAACATATAGATGGGATGGTAGAGACGATAAAATGAATCTCTTACCTATTGGATTGTACTACTGTCATTTGGAGATCATTGAAAGAAGTGGTAGCAGAAAAGAAACAGCAATTCAACCGATTGTAATCGGTTCTAAACTCAAATGACGGATTAATCGAGGTAATAATGAAAAAGATAATATTCATAGCTATTATAGTGATCCAAGCAACTCTTTTGCTGGCAGTATTTGACGACTACCAGCCTTCTTCACGCGCAAGAGGTATGGGGAATGCATTTACAGCCGTGGCAAACGATGCCAATGCGATTTTCTACAATCCTGCAGGTTTAGCTGAAGTTGGTGGAGGAGTGATTTTAGGCTTTTCAAATTTGTATAACCAACAGTTCTCTGAATACAAAACAGCAGCAGCTGGATATGCACTACCAAAGAAGCTGGGAACAGTAGCGATTGGCGCAAGAATGTTTGATGTCGATTTTGAGGACACAAACCTGATGTCCGAACAGATATGGAGTATTGCTCACGGTTTCACCTTATTAAGTGACATCCATTCCACAATCAATTTCGGTTACACTGGGAACTTTTATCGACTCAGCTTTGACGAAATGGGAGAAGGAAATGCATTTGGACTTGATGTAGGAGGTCTTGCAATTCTCCATCAACGCACAAGATTGGGTTTTTCTGTGACTAACATCAATCACCCCAAAATGGGAGATGAAAACCAAAACAGCTTACCCCAGAAAATATGCATGGGTGTAGCATATACTCCATATGACGGAGTCACAACATCTGTAGAGATGAAGAAAGACTTCGCACAAGAAACCGAGTTTATGGGTGGTGTTGAAGCTCGTATTTTTGAGCCACTCACAATTAGAGCCGGTGTACATCAGAATCCAGCAACATGGAATGCAGGTGCCAGTTTCTATATAAGTGGCCTTAGCCTAGACTATTCATTTACTGAACATGCTGCATTACCTGCTACACACTATTTCAATTTAGGTTATAGATTCCAAGGGAGATAAACTATGCCCGGTAGAGATTATAAGCGATTCATGCCTTCATTTATCACCTTACTGTTTGATTTGTTTGAACATTTCAGACGCAACAAGGCACATGACAATAGTATCAGGAAGCTAGATAAAACCCAAGAAAAGCTTGCGACTGTTGAACATATGTTAGTTCGTCTTGAGAAGAAGATTCAGCATAATAGGGATACAATCAAACAAGTCTCAACCAAGGTTCAGATTTACTTGATTGTTAACTTTGTGGTATTGGTTGCCGTACTCCTAAAAGTGTGTGGAGCTTATTGATTAAAAACGCATATTAACATTAAATGACATCTGCCAATCGAGTTCTTTGGGGCTCTCTCCAAAGGGATTGATTGACAGTTCGATCAGAGATTCTCTATTAAATTGCCATGCTACCCCAAGTAGCATGGCATATTCTTTCCAGGTACCCCAGCTATATTTTGGCTGAAGCG
>PHBQ01000091.1 GCA_002841975.1 Candidatus Cloacimonetes bacterium HGW-Cloacimonetes-1 | reverse complement strand
AGTTGTGGCTATGATGTGGCTATGCCGCCCCATGAATCATTGGGAGGCATAGCCACATCATAGCCACAACTAAGTATGGGAGCAGTAGCTTTCGAGGTAGTTAGAAATGAGGATTGGCAGCGAGCCCATAGCCATCCACAAAGCATACCACGCCCCGATGCCGTAGCTGTCCCACGCATGTATGCCTTACGGAACATCGGGTATCGCTTTCCCTAAAATCCGTGTGACCATTAAAGGTCAAACATATATGCCAAGGACAGACACGTAGGATCCGACACATTCGTGTGTCGGCAAGCAAACCTGGGTCTTTACATGCTTATACAGATACGAAGATCAACCATCCCGGAGGGCAGACACGCAGGTCTGCCCCTACGGCGCCATCATCCTGAAAACCCGGATAAATCCGGCGAATCAACCCCGAAAGCCAGCATTCCCATTCGTATCATCCGGCACTCCTGTCCACAGTAAATATCTTTTACTATTGACGATATCCCCTCTATCCTATTTTTGTACTCACATGGTAACAGTAAGAAACACTTACACAAAACAATGACCAGAGAGGAACAACAAATGGAAATCAACAAAACTTACGATCCCACTCAGATTGAGAAGAAATGGTATCAATTCTGGGACACCAACGGATACTTCCGTCCCACCCCCGATCCTGCGAAAAAGCCCTTCACGGTGCTGATCCCGCCGCCTAACGTGACCGGAATCCTCCACATGGGACACGTCCTGAACAACACCCTCCAAGATGTCATTGTCCGTTACCATCGCATGCTGGGGGAGCCAACTTTGTGGCTTCCGGGCGTAGATCACGCCGGCATCGCGACTCAAAATATGGTGGAAAAGAACATTGCCAAACAGGGACAGACCCGTCACTCGGTTGGTCGTGAAAAACTGATCGAACTGATCTGGGATTGGAAACGCGAAAAAGGCGATATCATCATCGAACAGCTCAAACTGCTGGGTGCCTCCTGTGACTGGAGCCGCCAACGCTTCACCATGGATGAAATGCTGTCCCGTGCCGTGAAAGAAGTGTTCGTCTCCCTTTACGAAAAGAAATTGATCTACAAAGGTAAATATATCATCAACTGGTGCCCCCGCTGTGTGACCGCACTTGCCAACGACGAGGTGGAACACACCGATGAAGTGGGAAAACTGTGGCACATTCGTTATCCATACGCCGAAGGTACAGGATATGTGACCGTGGCGACCACCCGGCCGGAAACGATGCTGGGAGACGTGGCGGTGGCAGTCAATCCCAAAGACGAGCGTTATCTGCACCTGATCGGTAAAGAACTGATCTTGCCGCTCACAGGCCGCACCATCCCAGTGGTGGCCGATCATTACGTCGAATCCGGTTTTGGTACAGGCTGCGTGAAGGTGACTCCGGCGCACGATCCCAACGATTTTGAGATCGGTCAGCGGCACAACCTGCCCCAGATCCTGGTGATGGACGAGCATGGTGTGATGAACGATGAAGCCGGTGCAGATTTTAGCGGATTGGATCGTTACAAGTGCCGCGACAAAGTGCTGGGCCTCCTGAGTGAACAGGATCTTTTGGACAAAACAGAGGCTCACAATCATGCAGTGGGACATTGCTACCGCTGTGATACTGTGATCGAGCCCTATCTTTCCGACCAATGGTTTGTAAAGATGAAACCTCTGGCAGAGCCTGCTATTGCTGCCGTGGAAAGTGGCGAGATCAAGTTTCAGCCGGAACGCTGGACCAAGGTTTATATGCACTGGATGAATAATATTCGTGACTGGTGCATCTCGCGTCAGATCTGGTGGGGACACCGCATCCCGGCGTATTATTGCACTGCTTGCGAGCAGATGGTGGTGGCAAAGGAAATGCCAGAAAACTGCACCTGTGGATCCACCTCATTCAGGCAGGATGAAGATGTGCTGGATACCTGGTTCTCCTCTTGGCTGTGGCCGTTTTCGACCATGGGCTGGCCGGATGAAACCGAAGATCTGAAGTATTTCCTGCCCACCGATGTGCTGATCACAGCTCCCGAGATCATCTATCTCTGGGTGGCGCGGATGATCATGTCCACGCTGGAATTCAAGGGAATGATTCCCTTCCACACCGTGCTCCTGCACGGAACCGTGCGTGACGAGATCGGCCGCAAGATGAGCAAGTCTCTGGGTAATTCCCCGGATCCGATCGATATTATCGGTCAAGTGGGTGCAGATGCCCTGCGTTTTTCGATGATCTTTAACACACCCAAGGGTGCGGACGTCGTCTATTCCGACAATATTCTGGAGACGGGACGCAACTTTGCCAATAAAATCTGGAATGCCTATCGCTTCATTATGATGAATGCAGAGACTATCGAGGGGCTGATCGCTCCCGAAGAACTGGAACTGGAGCTTGCCGACCGCTGGATTTATTCCCGCCTCAACGAAGTGAGTGCACAGGCCGGTGAATATTACGAGGGACTGCGTCTCAACGATGCCGCGCAATGTATCTTTCAGTTTATCTGGGACGAATTCTGCTCTTGGTATATCGAGCTGTCCAAAGATCGGCTCTATGCCGATGGAGATGGACAGAGCGTTAAACAGCAAACCGTGAAATACATCCTGCTGGATGTGATGCAGCAGTCCATGCGGCTCTTGCACCCGATCATGCCCTTTATCACGGAAGAGATCTGGCAAGGCATCAAGACGGAATTCCCCTTGGATGAGACCGCACTGATCATGGCACAATTCCCGATTGCGGACAGCTCCAAGATCAATCCTGCCATCGCCGACGAAATGGGCTTTGTGCAGGAGTCTATCTCCGCTATTCGGAATTTGCGCAAACAGATCAATCTCAATCCCGGTGCCGAAGCCACAATCATAGTGCGCCTGGCAGATGCCGGACAGCAGCATCTCTTTGAGGATTATGCGTCTTATTTCCTAAAACTGGCAAAAGTGACGCAGATCACCGCAGAAGTAGGGCTGGACAAACCCAAGGCAGCTATCGCGGCAGTGGTGCGCAATATCGAAATCTTCTTGCCGCTTTCCGGTCTGGTGGATTTGGAAGCAGAGCGTGCCCGCCTCAACAAGCAGCTGGAGAAGCTGGAGAAGGAACTGTTTGCCATCAATAACAAGCTGAACAACCAGAACTTTATCAGCAATGCAAAAGCAGAAGTTGTTGACAAAGAACGCGAAAAATACAATGAAGTAAATACCAAGGTCGAGCTGGTAAAAAGCTTGATCACAGACCTGATATAGTATTATGGGGCTATAGCTCAGATGGGAGAGCGATTGGTTCGCAATCAATAGGTCAGGGGTTCGATCCCCCTTAGCTCCACCAATATTGATGTGATGGCCCGGTTCAGTCCGGGCTATCGTTTATTACATATTGGTAAAATTTTCAAAAGTGGAGAAGGCATGGAGAAAAGAATCGAAAGTGCTCAACGATCCTTCCTGAACGGACTCAGCTGTTGCCAAGCCGTCATCAAGCCTTATTGTGTACATTATGGATTGGATCCCGAACAGATGGCAAAAATAGCCTCCGGTTTTGGCGGTGGAATGACTGTTGGCAAGACCTGTGGAGCGCTCTCCGGAGCCATTATGGTACTGGGTATGGCACTGGGATTTCACGATCCCGGCACTTCATCGGAAGCCCGTCAAGTCTATCGCAGCAAAGTGACAGAACTGATCAGAACATTTGAGGCCCAGCATCTGCACTCTGAATGTACCGCCCTTTTGGGTCTGGATCTCAGTCTGCCCGGTGGCCGTGAAAAAGCCAATGCTGCCGATCTCTCGGCAACTTTATGTACTCAGTTTATTGCGACCGCCATGACGACAGTCGAAGCCATCTTGAGCCGGAGCGGAATAGTCATCGCCTAGAACCATGCTCCCCATATATTTGGAGCTAAACCACTGTATTCAGCAAAATTAAGAGGAATTTCTTGACAGTATAGACCTATGTGATTCAAACTGTCTGATATCTATGAATTTTGTACAGGAGCTGGAATGAAAGGATTTAGTGTCATTGTAATATGCCTCGCAATGTTCTCGTCGCTGTTTGCAGTGAAGGTGACCAAGCAATACCAAAGCCCGGATCCCAAGTTCAGTGTAACAGTGCCGGAAAACTGGTCTATAACGGACGAAAGCAGAGGCTTTGTGTGCCTCAGTCAGGATGCTATTGGAGACGAACAGGACTATTATCCCCAGCTTTTCATCGAAGTCATCGAGTCCGGAAAAGACGGAGCAAATGTGGCAGACATCATCGATGCTGCTATTGCAGATTACCCTGAAATGCTGAAGGGGCAAGGCTACTCCGATCCTGTGGTGCTGCGCAGTGGCCAGGTGACTGTCAACAATCGCACCCTTCAAGCTCTGGTGATTACCGGTATGATGGAGCAAACAGAAGTGAAAATATTACAATACATTACGACCAACGGATCCGATATGTATATCCTGTCCTTCTTTGTCAAAGGCTCGGATTATCCGGCACAAGAAGCTCTGTTTACAGAGATTTTACATAGCGTTAAAATCGGCAATTGAGCCTTGAATGTTACGAAATAAAGAGCGGAGTCAGATCGATACCGCTCGTATCTATAAATATTATTAGGAGCTAAAATGCGATACTTTTTGATGATCATAATGATGGGAGTGTGTGGATTGATGATGGCAGCAGATTTTGATATCAGTAAACCCCAAGATCACCTCAATGCCTTCATGCGTACCCGCGGCGATGCCAGCGGTAAAGACGTAGTATATTACTGGACCGGAACCGTTTACAGCTTTATCCCAGGGGAAAAGAGACGCGAACTCTTCAAATTTGAAGGATTCAACGTTGCCCGCACCATTGTCAAGGAAAGCGGCTTTGAGCTGCTCACCAGAGAGGCAGCGTTTTTCAAGGATCCTATCACCGGCGAGATCCTGGAATCCTGGAAGAATCCTTTTACCGGAGCAGAAGTTCCGGTGGTTCAGATCTGGAACGATCCCGTCAATCAGGATCTGGACTTTCCCGCAGAGTATTTACCATATATCAAGATGATGCTTCCGGCGTCCGACTTGGGCGATGACCTTGCCTTTTACATGGATATTTTCCCCTTTTATCCCTCGGTGTTACCCCGTAAGGAATTCAGTGAATTTTCTCAGCACGACACCTATCAGGCAGCGGAGTTCTTCCAATTCTTTGTCAAGAAAGCAGATCTGGCAAATAAAAAGCTGAACACCGTGCCGGCAGATATATCATGGACGCGGATCAGCCCCTGGATGCCCTTTATGCGGATGGGAGATCGTGAAGGCAACCTGGTCTTTGTGACCCGTGGCACCAAGCTGACAAACGGCTGGGCGGATATGCCGCAACATATCAAAGATTATGTGGAAAAGCATAATCCCCAATATAGTAAAGCACCCACAGAATTTACCGAACCCAATGAAACCAGCTGGACCTATTTCCGCAAATTGTGGGAACAGGGCCTGATTAAATAGAATCAATCCTCGAGGAGGATCCATGAAAACAAGTACTCTAATCATTCTGATCCTGGTGGCAATGTCTCCCTTGATGGCACAGGGATTTGCCCCGTGGTCAAACGTACGTCACAGCGCCGTTAATGACGCCGGCAATATAGTTCTGAGACTAAACACAATGCCGGAACAGCAGGATCCACTCGAGTGCTACTATAGCGCTAATGGTGCAGCGTGGGCATCGGCCCTCTTGAACGAGACTGAGTTTACTCAATACGAAACACTGCTTCCCTATGCCTATGGTCAAACGCTGAAGTATAGATTTCGCACAGCCTCTTCTTACGAGGGTGAGGGCTATGCCTTTTTGAATCCTGCAAAACTAGATAGTAACACATTTCCTCCGGCATTAAACCAGATGGCTTTGATCGGCGAAGATCCCGTGGGAGATTCTGTCTCGGTCTACAACCCGTCTCTGGATCTTACAACATCTTATTTTGGCTGTACGGATACCAAGTTTTTTGCCGCCATGGGAAACAGCAGCGGGACATTCCCGACTTTGGTCAGTCTGGTTTCATACAATGCTTATATGGTGCTGCTGATCAATCCTGAAAGTGTATCCGATACCACGGCCTACGCCATGATTTATACCTTCAATATCCCCGGCATTATAAGTTCCGGTTTATACAAGGTAGGCATGGCAGGCGATATTCCCAGCTTTGAACGCATCGGCAATATCCAGTCCCAGGTAAGTGGTAGCAAGCTCTATTTGGCGTGTAATATCAGCGACCTGATTGCCTCTCCCGAGTTTGGAGCTTGGCCCAATACATCTCATATGTTGCTTAGTACTGCCGTGACTATGAACGTAAGTATTCCCTACGGCTCGACAACTCCCACGTTTGGCTTTGGAGATTATGCCACCTTCGGTTCTTTGTTGTTTGAGTTTTACAGCATCAATGCGGCATCAAACGCTTTGCCCGTCATCTCGAACGTCAGCGTCAGCAATTCCCCAGCCGGGCAGACCATCACGTTCGATTACAATGATGCCAATCAGGACTTTCCATTGGTGTCCGAACTCTATCTGAATAATGGCGGAATCTTCCAGCTCACAAATACCGAGTTTGATTTCTCTGATACGGTCAATTTCACTGCCTTTATCCCGGCGTTAAATGGCTGGAGCTCCGGTGAGATCCGCATCTCGGATAATGGCATGGACTATGTGAACCTCACTATTTACTCTACTGCGATCGGTGTGGATGCCAGTGCTCCTGTGGCGCTGTCCTGCTCGCTGCCCAATCCTGTCTCACCCCGGGGCAATGCTATCCCGATCCGCTTGAGCGGAATGCAAAAAGCCCCGACCCAGATAAGTGTTTATAACCTAAAGGGACAGAAAATAGGCAATATCTTCGATTTTTATGCCAGCAGTAGCGACCAGGTTCTGAATTGGACCGGTACAGTGAATGGCAAAACTTTGTCTTCCGGTGTGTATTACCTGCGGGTGACACAATTAAACAACTCATATAACAAACGAATAACAGTGATAAGGTAACAGGATTTAGATGTTTATAGATTATGCAAAGATACGTGTAAAGGCCGGAAACGGCGGTAATGGTGTTATTAGCTTCCGCCGTGAAAAGTTTATCCCGAAGGGTGGACCGGATGGTGGCGACGGTGGTCGTGGCGGCAATATTGTCGTAATAGGAGACTTCAACGTCAATACCCTCTTGGACTATAGGTATTCCCGTAAATTCCATGCCGAAAATGGCAGATATGGCAGCGGAGCCCGCAAGACCGGAAGCAGTGGTGCGCCATTGATACTTCGGCTCCCTCTGGGTACGGAGATCTTCAATATCACAGATGGTGAACGGGTCAAATTGGCGGATGTTACCGTGCATGGTGAGGAGATTGTAATCTCCAGAGGTGGACACGGCGGCAAGGGCAACAGCAATTTTGCCACCCCCACCAATCAAGCTCCCCGTCAAGCTACAGACGGCCGTAAAACGGAAGAAATGGAACTGGAACTGGTGCTCAAGCTGATGGCAGACGTTGGTTTAGTTGGCTTTCCCAATGCCGGTAAATCTACCCTGCTCAGCGTGATGTCGGCTGCCCGCCCCAAGATAGCGGATTATGAATTTACCACTTTGGAACCGATGCTCGGTGTAGTGGGCGTGGGCGAATATCAATCCTTTGTGATGGCGGATATTCCCGGTATCATCGAAGGCGCACACATGGGTAAGGGATTGGGAATACAATTCTTAAAGCATATCCAAAGAACCAATATGCTGCTCTTTTTGATCGATGTTCATGCACCGGATCCCGTATTGGCATACCAGACCCTGAGAGCTGAACTATTTATGTACGACTCCTTTATGGACAAGAAACCACACCTGATTGCGATCAGCAAAATAGACACCCTCCCCGAGGAAGAACAAGCCGGCAAGATCGAAGAGATCACCGCACGCTTCCGGGACGAAGTGGGGGAAGAGACTATTGCCGTATCTTCCGTTAGTGCTTTCAATATCCAAGCGCTCAAATATAAGCTATACTCCACCTTGCAACAGCAATGATAGATGAAAATAAACTGCATGCCTGGCTCTGCCTCAAGGCAGCGCCGGATGTAGGACTCAAGACAGCATACAGGATTGTCGATGCTTATGGCAGTCCCGAGACTTTCGTCGGGAATGCCGGTCATGCGATCTATAGCTCTCCGGACGTGAGTGCGGTGGCAAAACAGCATCTGCTTGCTGCCCTGCCACATCCTCGCTTCACGCAGATCTTGCGTTTGATGGAGCACTATGAGATCCGCTTCACGACCCTGACAGATCCGGATTATCCTGCCGACTTGCTCAATATCTACACTCCCCCTTTGATCCTCTACTACCGCGGGATGCTGGCGCAGGCTCTGGAAAAGACTCGCCTGGGTGTGGTGGGGACCCGTAAACCATCGGCTTATGGCAAAGAAATGACCCGGAAATTGCTACAACCCGTTGCGGAACTGGGCGTCTGCATCGTCAGCGGCTTGGCGATGGGGATCGATACCGTCTCTCATCTCACCGCATTGGATAGTGGAGCTCTCACCATTGCCGCTCTGGCAGGAGGATTGGAAGAGATCTATCCGCCTATCAATCGGGAGCTTGCCAAACGGATTGTGGCTCAGGGAGCGCTGGTCTCCGAGTATGATCCCGGATCCAAGATGGAACAATGGAATTTCCCGGCGCGCAATCGCATCATTTCCGCCCTCTCACAGGCCTCCTTCATTGTCGAGGGAGCTATCTCCAGTGGCGCACTGCTCACTGCCAAATTTGCCATGGAGCAAAACCGTGATCTCCTGGCTCTGCCGGGAAACATCACCAGTCACAATGCCGAAGGGCCAAATTATTTGATCAAGACCGGGGCCGCTATCGTTACTTGTGCGGAAGACATTCTCCAGACGCTGGGTTTGGATGCCGCAGCAGCTCCGCAATTGGACCTCTTTCCGGAACTGAGCGATACCGAAACAGAGATCTACGCCTACTATCGCGAGGAACAACGAGAGATCAGCTTTGATGAACTGATGGTAAAGACGGGTTATAGCTTTGGGAAGCTCTCGATCGCACTTTTGAACCTCGAACTCAAAGGCCTTCTTGCCAAATCCGGCGGCAGTGCTTATATTATCCGTTAATACAAAGGAAGACTTATGATAAATGATGTAGAACTAAAAATAGTAAAGTCCGCTGATACAGCGCAACTGCTTTCCCTCTATCGGCATGCGGGATGGTGGGACACTGCCGAAAGCCCTCGTCATACCGAAGTGATAGCCGCAATCGTCACCAATTCATTTTGCTTTGTCACCGCCTCGATCGGTGATTCCCTGATCGGGATGGGACGCAGTATCAGTGATGGCGTCAGTGATGCCTATATCCAGGATGTGATGGTGCATACGGATTATCGTGGCAATGGCATCGGTAAAGATATTATTCGTACTATGGTGGCTTTTCTCAAAGAGCATGAACTGCAATGGATCGGGCTGATCAGTGAACCCGGTTACGAGAGGTTTTACCAATCCCTGGGCTTCGACACAATGCCGGGCTATACTCCATTTCTGCTCAAGCAATAAGATAATGATAGAATTCAAACCGCTCACCACAGAGCATATTCCGCTCCTGATCGCATATCTGCGGGAACACCCGCGGGAAAACTGTGACTATTCCATCAGTAACCTCATGACATGGGGCAAAATCTACACCGATATGTACGCCATCTGGAAAGATAGGCTGGTGATTATAAACCCCAAATACCAGTATGTTTGCTACCCTGTGGGGCAGGAACTCCGCCCAATGGAACTGCGAGATATGATCAGCGATTGCCAGGAGCAGTACCCGGAAGCACAACTGATCCTGATCCCGGAGCAATATACTATAAAGCATCCGGAACTGAGCGAGTATTTTACCTTATCGGAGCAAGATGGCTGGGCAGATTATATCTATTCCGCCGAGAGAATGGTAAATCTGAGTGGTAAGAAACTGGCAAAAAAGAAGAATCTGATTTCACAGTTCAATCGTGCCTATCCGGGTCACAAAGTATTGGAGATGAACGCCGGACATTGTGCGGAAGTGATCTCCTTTGCCGCCAAGTGGAAGCGGGAACGTGCCCTCGAAGGTATCTATCTCAATACCGAGCTCAAAGCCCTGCAATACAGCATGGAAATGTGGGACGAGATCCCCTCCCAAGGGATCATCATTTGCCACCAACACACGATCTCCGCCTTTTCTATCTTCAGTCCCCAGACCGCAGATATGGCAACTGTACACTTTGAAAAGTATGATCCGGATATGAAAGGATCTGCACAATATATCAATTATGAGACCTCCAGACATCTGATGAACGACTACAAATGGATCAATCGGGAATCAGACATGGATCTGGACGGACTGCGCCAAGCCAAACGCTCCTACCTCCCGGACTATATGGCAAAATTCATCGCCGGCATTCCCAAGTAATCACAGTCGCATTCTTTAGATCGACTCCCAGCGCTCAACAAACTTACTCCCGTCTTCACATGGTCGTCTTGCCAGCGCAGGCTGGCACCCAGATTTTTTGAAAGCCCATCACGTATTGCAGTCGCCTCGACTGTGGCACAAGAGGCAGAGAGTCCCATCGGGACGCAGACTGTTGACAAAGTCCGGAGGATTGCACTTAAGTCCGCAGGACGACACTGTATAACACGGCATGCGAGTGCCGTGCTCAGAAGCCCAAAGGTCCATAAGT
>PHBQ01000090.1 GCA_002841975.1 Candidatus Cloacimonetes bacterium HGW-Cloacimonetes-1 | reverse complement strand
AAACAGTACCTGGATGCAAGAATTGATTTTACTCAAGCATAACATCATCAAGATGTATAACCAAACACACAAGATCTACGTAACTGAGATCATTTTTCTAATTAAGCAATGAGATAACTATGAAAAACACAATCATCGCACCATCAATCTTATCCTGTGATTTTGGACGTTTACACGAAGAGATTCAAGCTCTGGAAATTGCCGGCGCAGATTTGCTTCATCTTGATGTCATGGACGGCCACTACGTCCCCAATCTTACTTTTGGAATTCCTTTTATCAAATTTATCAGAAAATACTCAGAGCTACCTTTGGACGTTCACTTGATGGTTTCAAACCCCGGCGCTTATGTTGACGAATTATGTAGCTTAGGCGTTAACTGGATATCCTTCCATCAAGATACAGAACCCCATTCCCACAGATTGATTCACAAAATTCAAGATATGGGAGTAAAAGCAGGTATCGCAATAAATCCTGCCATTGGCTTGACTTCCCTGGAAGCAATCATGTCTGACCTGGATTATGTTTTACTCATGAGCGTCAATCCCGGATTTTCGGGACAACAGTTTATCGAGACTACAGTAGAGAAGACCAGACTTCTAAAATCTTGCATTTTGCAAAACCAATTGAATACCAAGATCGAAATTGATGGAGGTGTCAATGCCACAAATGCACAGCACCTTATAGATGCCGGTGCCGATATCTTAGTCTCGGCATCGTATATTTTTTCTCACACAGATTACGCAGAACCTATACGGAGATTAAAAAATGTTTAGCAGTTTATCCGAAAAATTAGATAAAATCTTCAAAAATCTCAAGGGCAAAGGCTATCTTACCGAGCAGAACATCAAAGACAGCATGCGTGAGATCAGGCTTGCTTTATTGGAAGCCGATGTTAATTTTAAGATCGTGAAGAACTTTGTAGCTGAAGTCGAGAAACGTTCTTTAGGCCAGGAAGTCATGAAATCCCTAACACCAGGGCAGCAAGTAATAAAAATCGTGCATGAGCAGTTGATCAATCTAATGGATATTGAGGGCTTTGAGTTTAAGGTTTACAATAATAAACTCACCAAAGTCATGCTCGTAGGACTGCAGGGATCCGGTAAAACTACTGCCTGTGCCAAGCTTGCTTCGATGTATAGGAAAAAAGACATCAAACCTATGATGGTTGCTTGTGACGTGTACAGACCTGCTGCAGTAGAACAGTTAAAGGTTTTGGGACGTCAAATCGATATACCGGTGATCAGTATGGATACCACCAAGGTCCTCGAGATTGCTGCAACTGCTCTCAAGCAAGCAGAGCGCGAGTTTGCCAACTTGATCATCTTTGATACAGCCGGACGGCTTCATATCGATGAAGTTATGATGGATGAAGTTGTACAGCTCAAGAAATTGGTTAAACCGGATTACATCTTTTTTGTAGCAGATTCGACCACCGGTCAGGATGCTGTCACTGTAGCTACAGAATTTCACAATAAACTGGATTTTGATGGTCTCATCCTTACCAAGCTCGATGGTGATACCAGAGGTGGTGCAGCTTTATCGATCAAGGCAGTAACGAACAAACCCGTGGTTTTTGTCGGTACCGGTGAAAAGATCAGTGATCTGGAACTGTTCTATCCCGATCGCATGGCATCTCGGATCTTGGGTATGGGTGATGTACTCACTCTTATCGAAAAAGCAGAAGGTATGTTTGATGCCGAACAGGAAGAAAAACTCGCCAAGAAAATGATGAAGAATCAGTTCACTTTGAGCGATTTTCTTCAGCAATTGCAAAGCATCAAGAAAATGGGACCTTTAGATTCCATCATGCGCATGATCCCCGGGCTTTCAAACAAGTTACCGGCGGACCTCAAAATTGATGATAATGCCCTGCGCCATGTAGAGGCTATCATTCAATCGATGACCTATAAAGAACGTGAAAAACCGGACATCATCAACGGTAGTCGTCGCCTTCGCATTTCCAAAGGCTGTGGCAGATCGGTTACCGAAATAAACCGTTTGCTTCGTCAGTTTGAAGACATGAAGAAGATGATGAAAAAGTTTTCAACCGGAAAAATGCCAAAGGGCTTCAAAGGCATGCCTGATTTTCCACTTCAGTAGAAATCTTGAAAATATAAAACTATACTCCCCAATTGAGGACATATGAAAAGGACATTATACGTTTGTGTATTCGTTTTCTGGAGTATTCTGTGCTTTGCAGAAACTATAGTAATCGGATCCGGAAGCAATGGTTTGGGTATCATATCAAATAGCAAAAATGAAATCCACCTGCAATACAATTTTTCGACAATAGAATCTCAAAAAGTCAGTATCAACGGTAACGACTACCACTCGGTGAATCTCCTCAATGAGGGGATCACTCAAGAAAAGGGTAAACCCCAGTTACCTGTGTTCAACCGTAGTGTCCTGATTCCTGAAACGGCGAAAATGAAGCTGCAAGTCTATGATCTGCAATATCAAGACATCCAAATGAAGATTGTACCCTCCAAGGGGATAGTCACCAGAGACCAGAACATTGCGAATATTCCTTATACATTTGACGCTATGTACAAAGAGAACATGTTCTATCCCAGTCAAATCGCAACTCTATCAGATCCCTATATTCTGCGAGATTATCGCGGGATCACTATTCAGACCAATCCCTGTTCCTACAACCCAGTTGCCGGGACCTTTAGAGTATATACTTCTTTCAAGATCCGGATCTATGCCGATGGTACAGATAATATCAATACTATGAGCCCCCATCGGGGAGCAATATCCAGATCCTTCTTACCAATTTACGAAAATCATTTTGTGAACTTTAGCACTGATAGATACACCTCAGTTAGTGATAGCTATGGCAAACTGTTGGTGATCTGCCCCAATAGCTACATTTCCAATATCACTCCCTTTATAAACTGGAAAAAGCAGAAAGGTATAGATACCGAACTGGTAAATCTGAATGCGGTAGGCACTACAGCAGCAAGTATCCAGACCTATATCCAAAATCGGTACAATGCGGATAATCAGATTACCTTTGTACAGTTGATTGGTGACGCTGCACAACTACCTACGCTCAGTTCCGGAGGTGGGGGAAGTGATCCTACATTTGCCCTGGTAGCGGGCTCAGACAGCTATCCTGATATCTTTATTGGCCGGTTTTCAGCAGAAACGACAGCTCACTTAGATACCCAGATCAACCGCACAATCTATTATGAAAAGAATTTGACAACCTCAGATACCTGGCTTTCAAAAGCCATCGGTATTGCCTCATCCGAAGGCGGAGCGACTCAAGGTGACAATGGTGAATCCGACATTATTCACATGAATCTGATCCGCACCAACCTTATGAGTTACGGCTACTCTACGGTGGATCAAATATACGATCCGGGAGCTACTGCAGCCCAGGTGACAACAGCTGTGAATAGTGGCATAGGTCTCATCAATTACGTCGGGCATGGCTCTGATACTGCCTGGAGCACTACTGGATTTAGCAACACCCAAGCCACGGCACTATCAAACCAGAACAAAACACCTTTCATCGTCGATGTTGCCTGCGTAAATGGCAATTTTGTAAGTTTAACTTGCTTTGCCGAAGCTTGGACGCGTGCCACCAATGGGGGAGCCATTGCTATGTACGCCAGTACTATCAACCAATCCTGGAACTCTCCCATGCATGCTCAGGACGAAATAAATCGCCTCATGACCAATGAACTGAAGACTACGGCAGGTGGACTTCTCTATAATGGTGCGTGTAAAATGATTGATACTTACACTACAGATGGTATCAATATGTACAAAACATGGCATATCTTTGGAGATGCCTCACTGCTGGTGAGAACCAAAACTCCCATGGCAATGACGGTTTCTCATCCTGCCCAGATATTTATAGGAGCTACTTCCGTCGCGGTATCAACCGGAGTACCCAATGCCTTAGTTTCTCTTACTTACAATAATACAATCTATGGCAAAGGCGTCACCAACAGCAGTGGAAATGCCACGATCACGCTCAGTAATCCACCCGCTTCCAGTGTGACATACACTGTCACCGCCACGGCATTTAACCGCGTAACCTATCTGGGCTCAATTTCTCAGATACCGGGAAGCGGAGCCTATATGGGCGTAACCGCGACTACCTACTCGGATACGAATAACAACGTAGCGGAGTATAATGAAACCGGTAGATTCTCTGTGACTTTCAATAATATTGGCGCTGTCGCTGCCAGCAATGTCACCGCTACTCTTACTTGTGCCACGAGCGGTATCACTATTACAGACAATTCAGAGACTATAACATCCTTAGCCGCAGGGGCATCTGTCACCAAGCCTAATGCCTATACTTTTAATACTGCCAATAACATTGCGAACGGGACATCTGCTGCCTTCACGATTACCATGGTGAGTGGAACTGATACCTGGACTCACAATTTTAGCCAAGTGATCAATGCTCCATCTCTCAGTTTGGGAAGCATGACAATTTTAGATCCCAGCGGGAACAACAATGGTAGGATCGATCCGGGTGAAAGCTTCACTGTCCGGATCCTGCTATCCAACACAGGTGCAGCAGCATCGGTGGCAGGCTCGGCTTCTTTGACATCTCCCACCACAGGAATCACCATCACCGATGGCTCCGAGACTTTTACGGCTCTTGCAGCTTCCGGATCTACAAATATCTCCTTTACGGCTACCGCAGCGGCTTCGATGACTGTTGGCACTTCCGCCAGCTTCGTCTTTGGAGCTACCGCAGGGGCTTATACTGCAGCTAAAACCGAGACTTCAATAGTTGGCTTGCTTCAGGAAGATTTCGAAACCGGTAACTTCAGTTCCTTCCCCTGGACCTTTGGTGGTAATCAAAACTGGACTATCGTAAATACCGGTCCCTACGCCGGAACATATGCCGCCAAGAGCGGTACAATTATTGATAGTCAGAGCACGACAATGCAAACAACACGGATTCTCACAACCGGTGGAACCCTCTCTTTCTATTACAAGGTGTCATCAGAATCTGCCTACGACTTTCTGAAGTTTTACATCGATGATGCCCTGCAAGGTAGCGGTTGGTCGGGAGAAGTGGCTTGGACCCAAGCTACCTATACTCTCGGCGCGGGAACCCGTACTTTGAGATGGGAATACACGAAAGACAGCTCAGTCAGCAGTGGTTCCGACTGTGCCTGGATCGATAATATTACATTCCCGGCATCTACTAATCCCATACCTAACAATGATGCTATAGTGGTGATCGGAACCGGTACATCTACCCAGACCTATCCCATGGATCGCTATTACAATTATTCCACTCACGAGGCTATCTACCTTGCTTCCGAGATCGGTACAGCCGGTAACATCACAAAATTGGGGTATTACAAATCCAGCGGTACAGATACCAATGCCATCACCAATGTCACGATATATTTAAAACATATAACTACGACTACCATGGCAACAGGTTCCTATAGCACCACAGGTTATACCCAGGTTTATGCCGGCAGTTACCCCAACAGTGCTACCACTGGCTGGATGGAAGTAACCCTTGCAGCTCCCTTTGCATACAACGGGACTTCAACCCTCTCGCTCCTGTTGGTAAAAGGAAACCAATCCTATATTCTCTCCGGATATCCCAATTGGGCTTATAGTAGTGGAACTAACCGGAGCAGACAAGCCCGTGACGATGATTCTCAGCCCACGTCACTCACTGCCACTGCCTCCATACCGAACATTCGCTTCACCAAACAGACAATCGAACCAAACGCTCCCATGATTTCCGTGAATCCCACCTCTATTACAGAATCTCTGTATGTAGGTGCCAGTACTACTAAAACCATTACAGTTACAAATAGTGGTACCGCTGCCTTGACCTGGCAAATAGCAGCAAGGAATGAGCAGGACACTCCCACAAAGGATTCCGGTGGAGCGCTTCGTAACGATCAACGTCCTTTTTGGATCAGTTATTCAGCCACATCTGGAACTATTCCTGCAGGCCAGAATGTAACGATAACTGCCACTCTGAGCTCTGCGGGATTGGCAATAGGAACACAGAACTCCAGTATCGTCATCAATTCCAATTCCTCCAATGCCGCAACTGTGACTATTCCGATCAGCTTTACGGTTCAAGCCATACCCTACCCGACTTCACCACGTTTTATAGCCGAGTTCGAGCCCATGAACGCTGCTTTGATTCGTTATCCCCTGGGCATTCCCTACAGCATGGTTCGGGAACTGGCAGCAGATAACCTGCTTTACACGATCGTAGCCAATACCAGCACGCAGACCACAGCGATATCAAATTACACAGCGAACAGTGTAAATTTATCAAATTGCCGATGGATTATCGCCCCCTCCGATACATATTGGGCCAGGGATTACGGCCCGTGGTATGTCTTTGATAATACCGGGCAGATGGGTATTGTGGACTTTGCATACAACCGTCCGCGCCCCACAGATGATGCTATTCCTACTTATGTAGC
Source organism: Candidatus Cloacimonetes bacterium HGW-Cloacimonetes-1 (assembly GCA_002841975.1). Lineage (GTDB taxonomy): Bacteria > Cloacimonadota > Cloacimonadia > Cloacimonadales > Cloacimonadaceae > PHBQ01. The sequence continues at coordinate 4,252 of PHBQ01000090.1, read as the reverse complement.
ATCGGCTCTTTCCATACCTGCATACCAGCTGGCGATCAGTCATACCGGTGGAAACATCATGACCGATGGCAATGGCATTGCTGCATCCACTCGCTTGGTCTTGGAAGAAAATACATCTCTCAGTACTTCCCAGATCAATACCATGATGAATAACTATCTGGGCATTACCGACTATCAGCTTTATGAGGATCCGAATAATACCTATATCGATCATATTGACTGTTGGGCAAAATACCTGGATGTAGATAAAATCATCATCCGCTCGGTTCCCACCTCTCATGCTCAGTACAGTGCTATAGAAGCAGTAGTGAGTGAATTCCGGACGAAGACCAGCAGTTGGGGCACACCCTATAAAATCTACCGGGTTTATACACCCAACAACGAGCCCTATTCCAATGCCTATATACTGAACAAAAAGATATTCGTGCCTCAGATGGGAACTGCCAATGATGCCGCTGCTCTGCAAGCCTATCGTTCCGCCATGCCGGGATATAGCGTGATCGGATTTACTGCCGGCACCAATGCATGGGAATCTACAGATGCCATCCATTGCCGGGTCAATTCTGTGCCGGATGCCGGTATGATCTTTATGCGGCACACCAAGGTCAATAACCTCGGATCAAACCATACAATCAATGTTTCTGCTCAGATAGATTACCACAACTCATTGGTGTCTGATTCTACTTATGTGTCTTGGAAACATGGAGCAAATCGCCCCTGGCAAAGAACTTCTCTGGTCCATGGCAGTCAAAACAACTGGAGCATCAGTATTCCCACCCCCGAATATGGGGATACCTTATTCTATATGATCAATGCTTATGATACGACAGGACGCAAGACGACCCTGCCCTTATGTGGCCAGGCAGATCCCTTCGTCTCTGTGGTTCAGCAAGTCGTGAATATGACTTCGCCCATCCCAATGATCACCAAAACAAGCTCCACAGTCAATCTCTCCTGGCAACGAGTGCCGGGAGCTACATCCTACAGAATAATGGCATCTGCAACGGCAGATGGAGTGTATACAGAGATCTCAAGCACTACAAACACCTATTGGTCGATGCCAATCATCTCTGCACCCGAAAGGAAGTTCTTTAAGATTGTGGCAAGTACACGCATAGCAAAATAACACATATATAAACATACAGAAACCGCAGATCTAATCTGCGGTTTTTGTTTGCCTGGAGGTTTCCCTCACCCCTCCCGAGATCGATGCCCTCCCAAACTCGATTCGTAATCCAGTGGCTTCTACTACTATTTATATGACTTTAATACAATGCATTAAGTGGGTTCATAACTCATGATTATATCCGGATCTTGCCTTAGTATGGTCCTCAGAATACTCGCAAAAGTATAGTTTATCTTATCATGAACCTGGGTTTGATTGATTCCCGGTAGATTGTATTCGATAGGATCTTCTATGGTAGTAATATTGACTTCCTCAGAATTGATCTCGCTCAATGCTGAGTACAGAGAGGTTGTTTTACCGCTACCGGTTGGCCCTGTTACCAGTATCATCCCATAAGGCAAGTGTATGCATTTACGGAATAGCTCAATCTCATGATCATCCATGCCGAGGGAGCTGACATCAAGCTTCACCTGTTCTCTGTCCAGCAGACGAAGAACTACTTTCTCACCAAACTGAGTAGGTAGCACGGACACTCTGACATCAATGTTCTTGCCGGGAACACTGAATACCAGCTTGCCGTCCTGAGGTCTGCGCTTTTCAGCAATATCAAGATCAGACATAATCTTGATGCGTGAGATGATCTCTTCCTTCTGCGCATAGGGCAGATGCTCAACGTCTTTCAAAACTCCGTCAATGCGAAACCTTGCCCGAAATACATCCTCAAACGGCTCAAAATGAATATCACTGACCCCGGTGGATGCCGCCGAGGTCAGTAGTTGATTAACCTTTTGTACTACGTGGATGCGGGTCATCATCTAATCCCAACAGAGGAACAGATGTTCCTTGTGAATAACAAATCATGATTAAACTTAGTGTTACATCTCAAAATAATTTAACAATATAAGTGTCAAGTTCATGTCCTTTCTGATCTAAGCTAAACAAGTAATAAATATGATTTTCTGAAACATACACTTCTACTCCAGAATCTCCATATTCTTGCCCCATAACGCCTCTGATTCCACATTTGTCAGATATCCTTGTGTTTTTAAAGATGTATGGCGAGTTTGTCTTCAGATCGACCATAACTGTTATCCAGTTGTCATACTGCGTGAACACAGCATAATCCTGACAGACACCTTGAAAGTCAAATATGCCTCGCTTTCCCAACACATCTCTCTCATATATGGGATTTCCTGTGAGGAAGTTATAAGTCACTACTTCATCCGATATAAGGTTGTACTTAAATAAAACGTGAGTTTTAGGGTTGTATGCGTAGTATATATCCTTACCAAAAAAGCAGTTGTTGGGCGTGATATCTGCGGCATTCTGGATGCTCTTACTTGACAATAATTTGTTCCTGAGTTTTTGCAAATCACCATTCAATAGTTTTGTGTTATAGACCAAGGTATCGTCATTATAGAGAATATTCCAAAAATCATCATTTGTATAATCCTCTGTGGAATCTTTATTGCCGGGAAAGTCATATGTGTGAAAATATACTGACCCTTTGAAGTACTTAGGATTTTGCAGTCCATAAAAACTCTCGGAGCTTAGATTGATTAGATTCGTTGATAAATCTGTGCGAAGAAGTTTAGTGCAAATATTATTATTCTTTCTTATCATGTAATGGATTCCGATACTAAAAGAATCATCGTCTAAAACAAAAGTATTAGGAAGGTTAAAACCCCTAAAAGCAGGATCCAGTTTTGCGAACTTGTTTTGTATGTCACTCACTTGTAAGAACGTTATCGATTCACATTTCAAACTATCGACAAAGGGAAGGTATTGATTCTCATCAAGATTCCAGAAGTTTTCTTCACTGGGAACAGGTATTGGCTTACCGTTAATCGACGAGCAAGACATTAGTGATGCCAGGAGTAACACTATTATCATTACTTTTTGTATTTCCATTATTAATCTCCTTATTACCAAGCGATTGGAGACCAACCATTACTACCAGGCACTCCAAACCCGCCAGGTTCATCTCTCTCGAATTCGGGACGATAAGCCTCATATCGTGAGGGAATATCAAATGGAAGTATGGGGATGGAATCAACTGAAGTTTCTTTCGGGGGCTCTTTAGGGGGTAGCGATCCCAACCCTACGAAACCTTTGAACCATTTAGCATATTCTTCGATTGATAGGTATCTGACATCAACTATCCCTGATCTATATTTGGAGTTTCTTGCGCCCATAATTTGAATCAACGGATTTCCTGATTCATCTTTTTTGATATCCCAAACCATTACCTCATGCCTTTGACCAAAAACTTCGGGACCAAAGTATAAGATATCACCTAATCCAATACGACTCTTAGCATCATTTATATCTGGGTAATATGCGTTTCTACCTTGAAACCATTCCTTCTGGTTAGCCATTCTAAGGGGAAAGTCACTTATCCCCTCACCAGCAAACATAGCTTGATAGCAGAACTCATTGCAAACAAGAACATCAGGGTTAATCCATTTTGGGGGATTCCCATAATCAAAACCTGGACTATATTTTAAGTCGAAGAGGTTTGGTTTAGCATAATCTCTAGCCTTTAATGCTTCTTTTCCATTTGGATCATAAACTGAAATCGGATTATTTCCGCAATACACATAAGGAGAGGCAAACTGCTCGGCAGGATCAACCTGATAGAAGCGCATCAAGGCACTATCGTACAAACGGGCACGGAAGTTATGCAGACCCGTCTCATCGTCGTATTCACGACCAGTATAGCGGTATGCGCTTTCTTCCGAAACTGTACTGTTCATCGGGTTCCCCCAAGCATCGTAATCATAAGAACTGATGGCTTGATTATTCTCATTCATCACCACCCTCGTCGATCCCAAATGATCTTTAAGCATGAAATATGTCAAGTTTTCATTTCGCTTTGCCACGATCCCCTTGGGTCCATAGATATAGTGGGTCACATTGTCATTGGAGTCAATGATAGTGAGGGGATTACTCGTAACTGAATTGATGTAGATCTTTGATGAGTTTCCCATTCCGCTATAGACTCTTTCCCCCGAAGCATCGTAATCGTAGTTTATGATGTTTTGATTGTTTATCGCTATCGATGATACGAGATTCGACCGGATATCATAGTCCATGAGGAGATTCTTATTGGGATTGGTAGAAGAT
>PHBQ01000089.1 GCA_002841975.1 Candidatus Cloacimonetes bacterium HGW-Cloacimonetes-1 | reverse complement strand
ATAGACAGAAGAGAACATGGTAACCACTGCCATGACCCCGATCACGATACCGATCAGGGTCAAGAGAGATCTCAATTTGTGGTTAAAGATGCTTTGAAAGGAACTGGAGATCGCATCCGCAATGTGCATCTATCAATCCATTTCGGTATTACATTTGGGACATTGCTTATAATTCCCACGTTCCTTGGAGTATTTTTCAAAGATGTATTTACTACCGCAAGAAGGGCATGCGATAGCTATCGGTTTATCATTGGTGATCCAGTCGCACTTGGGATATGTGGAACAGGAGTAAAAGAATCTGCCCTTTTTGTTCTTGCGTTGGACAATCTCGCCGATCTCACATTTGGGACAGGCAAAGCCCATCGTTTTGTTGCGAACAAACTTGCAAGCTGGATAGTTTGTGCAGGCGATGAATTCCCCATACTTACCGTTTTTAATAGTAAGGGGGTTTCCGCATTGCGGGCAGGCTTCATCCAGGTTTTCCTGTTCTTTGATCTTGATGACGCCGTCTTTGTCTCGCACAAAGGGCTTGCTGTTTTTGCACTTTGGAAACAGTGAACAAGCCAGGAACTCGCCATTTTTATTACGCTTGATCATCATGGACCCTTCATTACAGACAGTGCATTTGATGCCACTGTCTTCGACAAAGGTACTCTTTTCCTTTTTGACGTCCACTTCCCCGATCAGGCCCTGCAACTGGTCATAGTAACCTCGTACCAAGTGATGCCAGATCACGTCTTTGAGCTCTATTTCGTCCAGTTTATCTTCCATCTCGGCAGTGAACTTGACGTTGAAGATCTGGTTAAATTTATCTACCAGGAAGCGGTTGACATCGTTGCCCAAGGAAGTGGGAACAAAGGATTTCTTTTCCATGGCGACGTATTTGCGCTGACGGATAGTAGTGATGATGGCAGCATAGGTGGAAGGTCTGCCGATGCCTTTGGCTTCCAGCTCTTTGATCAAAGATGCTTCGGTATAGCGGGCAGGAGGACTGGTGAAATGCTGAGAGGATACCATATCTTTGGAGAGTAAGCTATCTGCTTTGGCATAATCCGTATGGATCTTCTCGCCTGTCATTACGATTACGAAGGGGTAGGCTTTGATAAATCCCTGTTCCGTGATCTCATTTCCGGTAGCTACAAAAGTAGCTTTGCCGACCTGGACTTGAGCCTGAGTTTGCTGGACTTTGGCAGCTTTCATCTGAGTCGCTACAAAGCGTTGCCAGATCAGACTATAGAGTCTGAACTGCTCTTTGGTAAGCCATTTCTCCACCATTTCGGGAGTGCGGAAAGGATCCGTGGGGCGGATAGCTTCATGCGCATCCTGAGCGGAGGATTTGTTTTTATAAACTCGGGGAGCAGTGACTAGCATGTCGGCGCCAAAACGTTCTTTGACAAGGTTCCGACACTCGGCTATGGCCTCATCAGCGATGCGAGCGGAATCCGTTCTCATATAAGTGATCAAACCTGCAGATTCTCCACCTAATTCGATACCTTCATAGAGCTGCTGAGCGACGCTCATGGTTTTGGCAGCCTGGAAGTTAATCAGTTTTGATGCTTCTTGTTGAAGTGTACTGGTGATAAAGGGAGCCGGCGGTTCCATCGATCTGGTGCTGCGTTTCAGCTCTGCCAAAACGGCGTCCAAATTCTTGGTCTGTCCTACGATTTCCAGAGCTTGCTGTTCGTTTGCCAGCTCTATCTTCTTGCCATCCCATTTCTCCAGATTTGCCTTGAAAGCGGGTAACTGCCCTTTCCAAAACTCCGTTTCGATCTTCCAGTATTCTTTGGGGACAAATGCCACCACATCTTGTTCACGTTCACAAATCAGACGCAGAGCCACAGACTGCACACGACCGGCGCTGAGGTCTTTGGCAATGATCTTCCAAAGCAGCGGACTGACGCGGTATCCCACGATGCGGTCCAAGACGCGTCGAGCTTGCTGGGCATTGACTTTCGCCATATCAATCTGATCGGGATGCGCCAGGGATTCTTTGATCGCCTTGGCAGTGATTTCATTGAAGACAATGCGGTAAATCTGTTTGCCTTCCAGCTCTTTGTCCATCAGCTGCGTCAGATGCCAGGCTATGGCTTCTCCCTCGCGGTCATGGTCACTTGCGAGATAGATGGTATCTGTCTTGTTGATGGCATCACGCAATTCGGTGATGACCTTGGCTTTCTTTTTATCTGTCACATAGCTCGGTTCAAAATCTTTATCCACATTGACGCCGAGATCGTGCTGAGGCAGATCCCGCACGTGTCCAAACGATGCTTTCACAATGTATTTGTGGTCGAGAAACTTACTGATAGTGTTCGCCTTGGCCGGCGATTCCACAATGATTAGGCCTTTGGGCATGTTAATATCCTTATTCTATTCTTCATCATATTCATTCTTGCCACAGCACTTCTTATACTTCTTGCCGCTACCACAGGGGCAGGGGTCGTTACGTCCCACTTTGGGTGCTGTATGGATGGGGCGGAGCTTGGGAGCTTCTTCCTGTTGATTGGAATAAGATCCACGGAACTCCGGGGGAGTGGAAGCGTTCTGGGTCAAAGCTTGTTGGGCTTCCATAAATACATTTAATTCTTCATGAGTCATGCTGGCATTTTGCAGCATACTTTCATAAATTTTCTGAGTCACGATATAGGTAGTAAAGACCTTCTTGGTCACGATTTCTTGAATCCGGACAATCAATGCCTGGAACAGTCCAAAGCTCTCACGTTTGTATTCTATGAGCGGATCTTTATTGGCATAGGAACGTAAGTAAACGCCTTCTTTCAAGAGATCCATCTCGTGCAAGTGATCTCGCCATTCGTTATCCACGACTTCCAGAAGTGATCTGCGCTCGATCGAACGCAAGGCATCGGCACCGATCTGAGCTTCTTTATGCTCGTATGCGGTCATAACCCGTTCCATGAGTTCGTTCTTGAGCAGTTCACGGTTCATGTGATCGCTTTCCAGATCTTCAGGAGTGACGTGGAGATTGATAGAACTGCGGAACCAATAGCAGAGACGATCCATATCCCAATCTTCGGGATAGGTGTTTTCGGGAATAATCGTATCGATCACGTTCAAGACGCTGTCTTCGATCATTTCGAGGATCTCGTTTTTGAGGTTTAGACCCTTGAGCACATTGCGGCGATAGGAATAGATCACTTCGCGTTGTTGATTCATGACCTCGTCGTACTTGATGAGGTTTTTACGTATTTCAAAATTGTGTTCTTCAACCTTTTTCTGAGCGCGCTCCACGGCACTGGTCATCCAGGCATGGCGAATGGCATCTCCGGGCTTCAGACCCAGCTTCACCATCATAGGTGCAATGCGGTCTGAACCAAAGAGGCGCATCAAATCATCTTCGAGAGAAAGGTAAAATCTGGAGGTTCCGGGATCACCCTGACGTCCGGCACGACCACGTAACTGCCTGTCTATACGGCGACTGTCGTGACGCTCACTGCCGATTACATGCAAGCCATCAATGGGTAGTCCATAGGGGAGCTCCTCGGTAATATCCTTAGAGAGATTGCGATAAGTTTCCAACTCTTGAGCTACCACACCGGTGCCCAGCTTGATATCCGTTCCGCGTCCTGCCATGTTGGTCGCAATCGTTACGGCACCCGGCTGTCCCGCCATGGTGATGATCTCGGCTTCACGCTGATGGTGCTTGGCATTGAGGACATTGTGGGGGATGTTTTTGCGACGCAAGAGGCGGCTCAAAATCTCCGATACTTCGACGCTCACAGTACCGACCAAGACCGGCTTTTTGCGGGTGTGCCAATACTCAATTTCGTTCATGATAGCTTGGTATTTTTCATTTTTAGTCAGATAAATCACGTCTTCATGATCGATCCGAGTGACGGGGACATTGGTAGGAGTGGACAACACAGGGAGTTTGTAGATCTCCATGAATTCAGATTCTTCGGTCACGGCTGTACCGGTCATACCTGCCAGCTTTTCAAACATGCGGAAATAGTTTTGCAGTGTCACAGTCGCAAAGGTCTGAGTTCCTGCTTCGATCTCCACGCGTTCTTTGGCTTCGAGGGCTTGATGCAGTCCGTCCGAGAACCTGCGTCCCGGCATTTGGCGACCCGTAAATTCATCGACGATCACGACTTTGTTGTCCAGTACCACGTATTCTACATCGCGTTCATACATCGTGAAGGCGCGCAGTAACTGACTGATATTGTGCAATTTCTCGCTTTTATCCATAAACACATTGGTCATGTGTTCTTTTTTCTTGAGTTTGGCATCAATGGAAAGTTGCTCGTCATTATCGATATCCATGAGGATTTCGTCCAGACTTTCCACGATAAAGAGATCTTTTTCTTGCCTGGACATCAGATCGCGACCTTTGTCTGCCAGATCCACGGAATTTTGCCGATCTTCGATCACGAAAAAGAGATTCTCGTCCAATTTGTGCATGACTTTGTCACGCATCAAGTAGCCTTCGGTTTCATTTACCAGTTTTTTCAGTCCACCATCCTGCATCAGCTTGGCAAAAGCTTTGTTGCGGGGAGCACCACGCTTGATGAGGAGCAGTGTTTCACCCAGTTTTTCGGAGTTCGGATTGGTGCCATTGATCATGTCTCTGGCTTCCGTGAGGTAACGCTGCATTAGTGCATTTTGCGAGCTCACAAGCTGCTGCACTGGGGCGGTAAGCTCCGGATAAAAGTTTTTGTCCTGTCCAATGGGACCACTGATAATAAGCGGTGTACGTGCTTCATCGATCAGGATACTATCGACTTCATCCACGATGGCATAATAGAAATCTCTCTGCACCACTTGTTCGGGAGCTACTGCCATATTGTCACGCAGATAATCAAAGCCAAATTCACTGTTCATGCCATAAGTGACTTCACAGGCGTAGGCTTCTTTTCTTTGGTCAAAGGTCATCCCCGTAGTGATACAACCCACATTCATGCCATGGAAGTTAAATATCGGGCTCATCCACTCGGCATCACGGGCGGCAAGATAATCGTTGACGGTCACAAGTAGGGCACCGCGTCCCACCAGAGCATTGAGGAAGAGCGGCAACGTAGCCACCAAGGTCTTTCCTTCACCGGTTGCCATTTCGGCGATCTTGCCATCGTGCAGAGCCATACCACCGATGAGCTGGACATCAAAGGGTACCATATTCCATGCCACTTCGTGCTCACGTACATTAAACAGAGTGCCCACCATGCGGCGGCAAGTGTCTTTGACAATGGCAAATACTTCCGGCAGGAAATCGTCCAAGACAGATTTGGTCTGTTTCTTCAGATCCTTACGGGCATAGTCGATTTTATTTTCCAGAGTTGTTTTGGCAGAGTCTTCTTTTTCATCGCGGTAAGCCTGTTCCAGCTCTGCAATTTCTTCGCGCAGGGGCTGCAGCTTTTCTGCTATTTCGCTGCGTATTTCATTGATGCGATGCCGTAACTGGTCATCACTATATTGAGCCAAGCCGTCATATATCCCGAGGATATCAGACACCACCGGCTGAAATTTGCGTAAATCTTGTGAGGATTTATCTCCGAATAGCTTGCGTAGGAATTTTTCCAACATATCAGTTCCTTTTGTCCTAAAGTGCCTCTCAGACACATTTCAACAGTATAATCCACTGTTTCAGTCACTAAAATAGTCAATCCCTATTATGTCAATTATTTTGTTATTCGGGCATCTTCCATACTTCAATCTCAGATATTGCAGAGGTACTTCCGTGGCGATTCCCGGGTCGCCACGAGGGCTTCACGAGGGAATCACCCCGGATTGGAGTAGGGGCGAATTGCGTTCGCCCGTAGCATCCATAAAGGTTACGCTGTCAGGAATTGCGAAGTAAGCAAAAGCAGTAAATCAATGGATGTTTATTACCGATGATTGCCGTAAATCAGCCACCGGTCTCCATTGTGTCGGAAATAGGAAATATCTCCGGCGGGACGGCACTATGCTACTTGTTTATTGCTTATTCTCTTCTTATCGAGATTGTCATCTCTTTGCCATTACGCAAGATCAGGAATACCGCTTCCGTATAAGGCTTTCCGGAAATATTTATCGAATCGGTGATATAGTCTTTGGTGATAGGTTTACCATCAATCTGGAGCATGATATCACCGCTTTTCAATCCATATCGTTCCGCAGGGCTCTGAAAGAGCACTCTTACTATTTTATTGCCTTTGAAGATGATACCAACCTTGCCCTGGACATTGTAATCGGCCCCTGTCTCAAACTTGTTTTTGAGCATGGTGAGATAAATCTGCATATCCATAGCCAAATTACGGTCTCTACTGATTTCTATGGCTTCCTCGGAAGATGTGCCGGGATTGTTGATAGAATACATATTCACAAAGATTTTCACGGCGGAAGAGTCCTCAATCACCGTGAATTGATATCTGGTTTCCGGGAACGGATTGGGCTCCGAACCGATCAATAGTACTGATGCCAGGTGCACTTTTGTTCTCCCAAAGACCAGACGGAACTCGTCAGTTTGCTGCAAGCGAAAACCTGATGAAGCAATATCATTTATAATAGCATTTCGTATCTGCTTCGTGGTTACATTCTGGATCACGATCTCCGGTTTCCCGGTTGGGGTTTTGATTGCAGGTTTGATGGTGGCACATCCTGCCAATAGTAGGACGAGTGCCAAGATGGGGATAAATCTTTTCATACCAAGCTCCTAATAGACTGCCTGTTCTTTACAAATGATTGCCGAAAATTAGCCACCGGTCTCCATTGTATCGGAAATAAGAAATCTCTCCCGCGGGGGATGGAGCCAGTAGCACCAGTGTCTGATTTGCGCTTTCAAAGGTCATGCGGAACGTGGCAATTGCCAAGCGATCATCCACACTCACGCTGATGTTGTCGATCGTGATGAGGGGATATTCCGCTTTGCGAGTGAGCCATAACTCCCGCAGATTCCATGCCAGCATATTGTTGTGAAAATAGTCATTCTGGACAAAGCTCATAAACTTGTCAAAGTCGTTGGTATTATAGGCTACTTGCATCTCGTAGAGGATATCGGAGATCTGGGCTTCATCGGTATTATTTGAATTTGTGTCAAAGCAACTCACCAGTAGTATGCTCATCAGTAGTAAGATCAGCAGTGTTCGGAGGCGGGAACCAGTAGTGAACATCACATACCTCATTACTTTTTGTGTAAAACTGCCACGGTTTCCACGTGCCAGGTTTGCGGAAACATATCAAAGGGTTGCAGTTCATCCAGCTCATAACCGGCTTGTAAAAAGAGCTTGAGGTCACGCGCTAAGGTCATGGGATTGCAACTGACATACACTACTTGCGGGATGCCAGCAGCGCTGATAAAATCAATAGTGGATGCTTCAATGCCCTTGCGGGGAGGATCCAGGATGATGCTGTCGATCCCGGAGATCAGCGTTTGATCCTGAAGCACTTGATCTACTTTACCGCAGATAAAGCTGCAATTATGGATCTGGTTGAGCTCGGCATTATATTCTGCATCGGCGATGGCTTCCGGCACTTCTTCGATCCCCAACACGCTGCCGGCCACATCACCGAGATATAGCCCGATGGTGCCAATTCCGCAGTAGGCATCTATGACGCCTGCATTGGGTTTGAGCTGTTTGCGGAGATAGGCATATAGCAACTCTGTAATGCCATGATTGATCTGAAAAAAAGAGCGATAGTGGATCCGATACATGGTAGTTCCAATACTATCTACGAGGTAGGGAAGACCCCAGAGCACTTTGTCCTCATCACCGATGATGACGTTGCCGGGCATACGCTGGATATTCTGCACGATGCCGACAATGTTGGGGAATGCTTCCGTGAGCTCTTTGACCAGGAGGTTGGAAAAAGGTAAACGGGCAGCTTTGGTCACCAGAATCACGAGGATGGACGAATCCATGGCGGAAACACGTACTCCAATGTGGCGCAGTGTTCCTTTGTCCGTGATTTCGTTGTAGGCTTTGATCCCTGCGTTGCGGCAGATATCCAAAATCTTGCGGCTGATAGGATCGAAGACCGCGTTTTGAATCTTGCAATCCTGATGGCTCACGACCTTGTGAGAAAAGCGTTCATAGATGCCATAACACAGATCATTATCGGTAACGCTGACCGGCATAAAGGCTTTGTTACGATAGTGATATTGCGCAGGAGCAGCAATTGTAGGTAGGATCTTGTCACTATCAGTCAATGGTTCAAAGATCCCTCTGATGATGGTGTCTTTGTTGCGCAGTTGAGTAGTATAATCTGTCATCAACCAATCGCAGCCACCACAGCGGGAGAGATTGCCAAAGGCCTCACAATCCGGAATACGGTAGCCCTCGGCACGGCTACAATAGTGGGACACATGACCAAAAGCAATGTCCGATTTGATGTGTGTGAGTTCTACATCGACTCTGTCGCCGATCATGGTAAAGGGCACAAAGATTGTCTTGCCCTCTGCAAAGCCGATACCGTAGCCATTGGTGCCGACGCGATCTATCAGCAGGTTTTTGATAACTGAGTTCATCGTCAAACCGTCATCTGCTGCAAACGCTTAATGCGGTCTGCAATGGCGGGGTGAGTGGCATAAAGTGACGCCTTGTGATGGTTATTGATCTTGGCGAGTGCAAAGGAATCTTTCTTTTGTTCCGGGAAATAATACTGCTCGATCTTTTGCAGAGCACTTATCATCTGTCCGGGATTGGTGATGCGGGCAGCACCGGCATCCGCACTATATTCGCGCCAACGGGAAAACGCACTGATCGGGATATATGCCAAGAGCATGAGGACGTTTTCGAGCAATATGATCATGATCCATTGGCCCATAAATCCCAAGCCTCCACGACGGTTTCCGTCCCGCATGGATGAATCTATGGCAAAAGCCAAGACTCTGGCAAAAAACATCACAAAGGTATTGGCAACTCCTGTCAATAGAGTCATAGTAACCATATCGCCATTGATAATGTGCGACATTTCATGCGCTGCCACGGCATACACTTCCTCGTCATCCAATTGATTGAGCAATTGGCTGGAAAAGGCTATCAGGGCACTATCTTTGGATGCACCTGTGGCAAAGGCATTGACTTCCCGGGCGTTGTAGATCCCGACCTGAGGTGTCATAATGCGGAGATGAGTCGCCATTTGGCGGATCGTGTTATACAGCTCCTGCTCTCTCCCCACCGCAGTCTTGCCATCGATCACCCGAATCTTGTAAGACCATTTGGCGATAGTTTTACTGAGCCACAACGAGATAAATGAGCCCATCATTCCAAACATGGCACATAAGATCAAAAGTCCCCACAGGTCATCCATCGGGATACCTACAAAGCTCATAATCACAGATATGATCAGCACGACCAGGAAATTGGTCAGCAGAAAGATAGATATTCGTTTCAGTCCGTTCATTTAATTCTCCAAAATGTGGGATATAAGATGAACGCCTATCCCGAAAGACAGGCGTTCGCAATGTTATGGTATTATTATTTGATCATTAGCATTTTTGATGTTTTGGTATAGTCCTTGGTTGTCATACGATAGTAATAAACACCGCTGGAGACAGCATTGCTGTTGTCATCCATGCCGTTCCATACTACACTATGCTGTCCGGAAGTCTGATCGGCATTGACCAGGCTGCGAACTAACTGACCGCGTACATTAAAGATATCGAGGCGGACATTGCCGGCAGCTTTGATAGAGTAAGAGATTGTAGTGGTAGGGTTGAAGGGGTTTGGATAGTTGCCGTTCAGGGCATTTGTCCAAACAATGAGGTTGTCTTCATTTGCTGTAATCAATACAGTTACCGTGTTGCCGGGCGCAGATTCACCATAGCCATTGTAATAGACGGCTGTGATATAATAGGAGTGATTTCCACCGGGAACAGAGGCGTCTGTATAGGTTAGGGTTCCAGGGTTTGAGACGGCGGCAAGGAGTGATGAATCACGATAGACCTTAAAACCGGTCACGCCTACTGTGCTTGCCATAGGACTCCAGGTGAGAACCACTTGGTTGTTGTTTTCTACAGCGTATGTAAGTCCTGCTGGAGCTACATAAGTAATAGTCTGAATATCCAGTGCATTGCGAGGAACGATGAAGCTGCCTGCAGTTGTGGAATAGGCAATACCACATATTATTCCGGGATTTTGTGAAATCGGGTTTCCGATGTAATTTGCATCATAGAAAGCCGTTCTCATGTTGACGCTTAAACTTCCGACAATATTGGATACGGGATAGCTGGTATTGATGACAAATGTGTCCTCGGCAGTCTGAAAACGAACATCGTTAAAACAGACAACTCTGGACTCATAGTTTTCAAAGTTTGCCTCATAGGTATCCAAGGAGACCACAAGAGGAGTGATCACGTTATTGGTAGATGTGGGAGCAGCACCGGCAGCAGTGGGGACAAATTCCAGCATTCCGCCATAGGTGGCTATGGTTCCGGAGATCCCTGTGATCCCATCACCGACGTTGTATGTAGTAGCCAGAATATTGCTAAAGTCATCTATCATGATAGCACCTGTAGCATCCTGGATAAATTTCTGGTTTCTGTATGCTTGTTTGAAAGTGAGCACTGCTTCACCGGTCAAACGGTAAATGGTGGTTCCGGGTTCATTGGCACGCAGGGCTGCGATATTGGCAACCGTTACAGGCAAGTTGTAGATCGCGGTATTTACTACGGAAGGCGGGAAATCTACCAAATAGGCAATCGCCTTGAGTGTGGTAGTCGCATCGATGGCGATCGGTGCAGTATATATGGGAGATACTTCTGAAGGGGTGGAGCCATCGGTGGTATAATGGATAGCGGCACCGGCAGTTGCACAG
>PHBQ01000088.1 GCA_002841975.1 Candidatus Cloacimonetes bacterium HGW-Cloacimonetes-1 | reverse complement strand
TTCTTAGATGCTTTTGCTGGCAGTAATGTGATTGGGTATTTCATGAAGTGCCAAGGGAAAAGAGTTGTTACAAATGACTTTATGACATTTAGTTATTTAATATCTACAGCAATAATTGAAAACAGCTCAGTATGTGTTTCTGACGACGAGCTGATGTTTTTATTGCATAACGAAAATGATAACGACTTTATATATGAAACGTTTAGAGGATTGTACTTTTCTGATGTGGACAACCGAGTATTGGATCGAGTACGGTTTAATTTGTCTCAGCTAGAATGTGAGTATAAACAAGCTCTTGGAATATCAGCACTGGTAAGAGCGTGTTTAAAGAAAAGACCTAGAGGAATATTTACCTACACTGGTCAGAAATATGATGATGGTAGAAAAGACATCAAATGCTCTATAACAGAACACTTTATCGAAAGCCTTTCATTATTCAATAATGCTGTGTTTGACAATGGGACAAATTGTAAAGCTGAAAACAAACAGACTTTTGAGTTAGATTCTTGTGCAGATATGGTATATATTGATCCTCCTTATTATACTCCAAACTCTGATAACGACTATGTCCGAAGGTATCATTTTGTAGAAGGATTGGCAAAGAACTGGCAAGGTCTTGATATACAAAATGAAACCATGACAAAAAAGTTCAAAAGTTACAACTCTCCTTTCTCAAGTAAGGCTTCAGCATACATTGCCTTTGATGAGTTGATAAAAAAATACAAAGAATCTATTGTAGTTGTTTCATATTCATCAAACTCACTCCCTACAAAGAATGAAATGCTAGAAATACTGTCTCGGTATAAAAATCAAGTTAAGTTTTATGAGTTTGATCATACATACTCATTTGGTAACCAGAATCACAAAATAGGGAACAAGTTTAACCATGTAAAGGAATATTTATTTATAGGAGATGATTAATATGTTGACGCAAATCGAAATTCCACAAGCGGATAATTTAGATTCCGTATTAGAAGCGATCATTGCCATAGGTCAAGGAAACACTACAGATGTTACAATTGCCGCATCAGTGCGAAGTATTACATCAGATAGACAAGGAAGATATTATAGAAAGGCTGCAGAAATCCTTGGTTTCGTTACCAACAGACACAACTCGTCAGCATTAACTCCAAAAGGGGAAAGGCTATTGCAAAACCCTTCAATTAATAATCCACTATTTATCTCATCTGTTTTGCAAACGGAGGTTTTCCAAATGTTGCTTCAGTTTTTTGAAATCAAAACTGTAGTAACAAGAGAAGAGTTAAGATCATTTATTGAGCAACTACCAGGATGCAATATTAGTGATGATACTCTAAGAAGAAGATTATCGACATTATTAAGTTGGCTTAAGAAGTTGAACGTTCTGAGTGATACCGTCAATGGGTTCACTCTATCGAATCTGTTCACTAGGGATTTACCTATAGTGGAAATGTCTGATGGAATTCAGTTTATGTTTCCTTCTCAAGGTAATTTATCGGAATATAATGCTTTGGAAAGCAACTCAATTGGTATGGGGGGAATAATTCAAATCTTCAAAAACCAAGCAAGGCTCGACAGAGCTAATGCAAATCACAAACACTTAGTCGAGCTGGTAGCAAGCCGTATCTCATCGGCAGGAGGTATACCTAAAAGAAACAAATATATAGACTTGTCCACAAGGTTTAATGGAGATTATATATTTGAAATGAAATCTTTCTCCCCAACTAATCAACGGTCTCAAATTAGAAAAGGAATTAGCCAATTATATGAATACAGATATATACAAAAGTGCCCGCAAGCCCAGTTAGTATTGGTCGTTGAAAATAGATTAAATACCATTGACCACTGGTTAGCTGATTACTTGGAACAAGATCGTAATATCCACTTGGTTTGGGATGGTAATGATGAGCTTTATAGCTCTCTTAGAACCAGATCAGCTCTTGAATTCTTAGAACTCATACCATTAGATTAGTATTTAAAGATTGCTCTTAATTGGCATAGGAGTAGTCTGACACTACATTGTTTGTACCCATTGGTCTTATGATCTTAGGTTTGAAGGAATATGCAAAAGTTGATACTCCATTAGCTAATCTGACTTGCTGATAATCGTTGATGATAATGAATGGAACCCATATGAGCTATTTACATATTTGTAACCCTATGCTTGCTTGCGCAAAGCGTACTCATTATTTACGGTTGTGTCCAGAATAATGGCAGAACATCACTACAAACCATTGAGTGTATTATGCCCCCTCCAACTCTAGCGGTGGGATTGGGACAGTAATTCCAGGAATCTCTGCTGTGAGGGAGTCTCAAACTGTTCCTTGGGTTCAAAGGCTGCCTCAAATTCCTCCGGCACTTCGGGAGCCAGGTGGTAAACCTCTGCCTCAAAGAAATTACCGCTAATCCCGGTTAATGCACCCGGAGCCAGTTCCTTTACTTGCAAAGCGGGAGAGTATAGCCCTCACTGGAGCGGATGCCATAGATCTCGCTTGCCACAAAACCGAACCTGCGATAATACTCCGGATCTCCATAAATAAGTATTATCTTGTGCCCCAATTGCCCAGCCAGAGCCATGGTATGCGTTATCAAGGCTTTCCCGATTCCTCTGCTCTGATACTCCGGTAAGACACTCACGGGACCGAAAGTTATTACCCGATGCGCCTTAGCGGCACTGTCCCGAAGCTCGCTGAAGGCATACATGATATTGCTCACGATCTTGCCATCCACCAGCGCAACAAAATCCAGCTCCGCAATAAAATCCGGGGAATCCCTCAGCACATGCGCCAGGTAGTGTTCGTTGCAGCCCGGGACGTGAACATTCCAGAATGCTTCGCGGGTTAGCCACTCTACCCGGCTATAGTCTTCGGGGTTTTCAAGCCTCAGTATAGGTGTTATAACCTCAGTCATATATTTCTCCGAATGTTTGCAGTAAACTCGGTTTGTTTACACTGCATATATTTCACTATTTGCAAACATTATCGCTACTTCCCCAAGGTCAAGCGAAATACAGATTGCAGTGATCGGATGAATCATTTACGTAGGTGTTGCAGAATAGCAACACAAAAAATGTGCACTGCGACACCAGATTCCCAGCATCAATGAATGTAGTAAACCGAGCGTATATCAGATCATCAGAATGGCTGTAACACTAATTATCATGAGTTTACCAGACTCGACGATTCCATTGCGATGGAGGTAAATAGGAGGCTGCAGAGACTAATTCACAATGTGTAATGCCTATAAACATAAGTGCCGGAATGATTAGCTGTGGAAAAGGGTTGACGGCATTACTGTGCTTGGAATACGGTTAAATAGTTCAAACCTATTGTTTGACCTTAGGAGTACAATGAATCAGACTGACATAACGAAAACGAATGTGCCTGAAAATATAGAGAATCAGATCCAATTTGATGATAGAAGAAGTACTGAGGATGGAATAAATCTTCTACAGTACGTCGATATTGTAGTGCGAAACTGGTGGGTTATTCTTCTCATTGCATCTGTAATATTTGCTCTCAGTTCTGTTTACGAGAAGAGACAGCAAAAAGAATATGTGTACAATTTCTCCATCGTTTATCAGGAAAAAGCCAAAGACATAGACATTTCTGGTTTGTCTGGGATTCAAGGTAAAACCTTTGATAAAAACCTCTGGCTAAATGTCGCCAAATCCAGGTTGATAATGCAGTACATCATAGACGAAAACAGTTATCAATCATCTCCGGAGCAACTACAAAGCATGCTGAAAGTGTCTCAAAAACGAGAAGCGGATAACATATTTGATATCCAAATATCCTCTCCTGACAGCAGTATGTTAAAATCATTTGCCCGTGGCTTGGTCACGGCTCTGAACAAATATGACAGAAGGCTGTTACGTACCAATATGGACAGTCTGACGCAAGTATTGAACGTCCAAAATGCAGATAACGATTCAGGTATGACGCTCCTGAATGCTCAGATAAAAAACTATTATACTCAGAATAATCTCATGCAGGAAAGTGATTTGCGTGATAAACTGGCACAATTGAACAGATATAAAAGTGATCTCACAACAGCTACAGTTGAATTGAGCGCAGTTCGAGCGAGTATGACGGCAATCGAGGCCAAACTCGGAATCAACGAATCCGATATCTCCGAGCTGATGACTAATAATGACCCTCTCATGACAGAACTGATGAGCCTTCAAATGGAATTAGCTTCCAACAAAACCAAGTATAGCGAGAAACATCCCAAGATAGTTGCCACCCAAAAAAGCATCCAAAACATCAAAAACCTTATTTCGAAGGGACTTTCCCACAGCGATAGTCTCAACGGATATTCTCAAAATCGAATGCGTCAAAATCAGATTCAACAGTATATCACTCTCAGTTCTCAAGTCATAGAATATGAGACAAAGATTGCTTCCTGGCAAGAAGTGATAACTGAACTGAATAAAACAGTTGCAGATGTAATCAATAGTGACGATAGTTTGCAGGAACTGCTAAAGAAAAAGCAGTTATTGGAGCAATCAAGTATCGAAATTCAAAAAAGCCTGCTAAATACTCAAACAAAAAGTATTGTCCATACGAGCAGTTTTTTGATGCTTGATGAGCCGAAAACACCCACTAACCCCGTAAGTAAACATAAGATTTATTTATTGGTTGGATTGATACTCGGCTTTGGCTTCGGCTTTGCTTTGGTAGTATTATATGAAGCCATCACTGGTAAGATCTATTCCACAGACAGGCTGGAGCATATCGCCAATTGTCCGATTATCTGTTCAATTCCTGTATTGGGCAAGAAGCTGAAAAACGTCTTGCATGAGGAGGCTGAACTCAAAGAATTCTTGTTGCCGTTTACTGTGCTGAAAGTAAAGGTGAAAGTGCTTTATGTAAAGAACAAGTGCAATTACATCACAATCGTGAGTCCTGAAAAGCAGGAAGGTAAAACTACTACTTGCATCAGCCTGGCTCTTTCTTTGGCAAATGACGGGTTCAGGGTTCTGCTGGTTGATGCAGACCTATGGTCACCTGCTTCGTCCAAGGCATTTAATATGACAGGAAAACCGGGCTTGAGTAACTTTCTGCACAACCACCGGCTACCTCTGGAAGCAATGATCTATCCAACTCACATCGAAAATCTGCAGGTGTTACCCGCTGGAACTGAACTGGACAATATCGGTAACATCCTGAGGCCGGACACCATTAATGAACTGCAAAATGAAGTCCGACAGATGTACGACTGGGTGATCACGGATACTCCGGCATTATTGTTGGTTCCTGATTCATACGAGTTTGTGAAGTTTTCTCCCACGATATTGATGATTGCTCGCATGTCGCACACGAAATTGGTAGATTTCAAAGAAATGGTAATGCATCTGAATATGGCTCAGATAAAACTAACAGGGGTTATCCTGAACGGAATGAAGAGGAGTATCATGAGTAAATACTATCAGCCATCCTACACATTCCGCTATGATTACTACAATAAATACAACAAAGACCTCAAGAAGGATGCTCTAACCGAGCAACTTGATTTGTAGTCAAATCTGGAGATACTGATTTATGAAGACCACAATCATCATTATGTTGACAATGATAGCGAGTATTCTATTTGCCGGGGTCAGCTCCGATAGCCTGGATTATAAAATCAACAAAGGCGATGTGATATCTATCAATGTCATGGATCATCCGGAGTTTTCATATGGTCTCATCATCGTGATGCCGGATGGATTTATTCAGTATCCGGGAATCGGGAGCATTAATATTGCTGGGACTACTATGAATGACTTGAGGGACAATATTTACTCAGTAGTCAGTCAATATGTTCCCAATCCTTTGATTACAGTGAACGTTAGCAAAATATACAATCACAATATCAATGTCCTCGGGTTTGTCAACCAGCAGGGCTCCTACCAGATATACGAACCTGTGGACATCATGTTTGCCTTATCCTTGGCAGGCGGCATCAAAGAACCGGGAAACAGCAGGATCACCATATTTCACTCTGATGGTACTATTGAAACAACGCGCCTAAAAACTCTCCTCAAAACCGGAAATGTAAACCTTGCTGCCCCCAGAATCAAAGTTTATCCATACGACACCATAGTGATAGAGCAAACCGGCAAAGTGAACTGGCCATTTATAACATTCTGTATGACAGCAGTATCACTCTTCACAAATATATATTTCCGAACTAATTAGGTTGCTGCCCTAAACACCTGTTGAATTTCAAACAAGTGGGTAATCGAGCCAAAAATGCCAAGCTGACTACTTCTTACTGTGCCGGGATTATCAATACGAAACCCAAGAAGTAACTATTTGCCGTCGATATCTACCAACTGGTAGCCCAGATTCCCCATACCAAGCTGATGGGCATAGATAATCTGATGTTTTCCGGAGACAGATGTTTCCTTGAGAAAGGCGTCGTCACACTTATGCACTTTGTCCACCAGATCGTGACTGGCAGCCTCGAGGGCAACAATATCTGTAGAGGCCAGGATGCCAATATCCGGCAAGAAGGGTTTGGGGGCGCGTGCAAAACAGTCGCAACTGCTACTGATATTTGCCAGCACATTGATATATACCATCTGCTTCTGTTCTGTAAACACTTTAGCATATTCCACCAGGCGTTCCAGAAAAGCGTTCTGCTGTTTGCTGTCTTCCGAGATGAAAAACACACCTTGCGGACAAACGGCTATGCATTTACCGCAGGCTATGCAGTTCGGGTGGTCGATATTGACAGGATTGATGCTGATTGCGTTTTGCGGGCAGTTTGGTACACAAAGATTGCATTGGATGCACTTTGATTCGTCATATTTGGGATAATTTCCTCTATGCAGAAAGCGCTTCCCTTCCTTACTTGCCAAGCCCATTGAGATGTTTTTGACAGCTCCACCAAAGCCGGCACTGCCATGTCCTTTGAAATGGGAAAAGATCAGATAGCCGTCGTAAACAGGAAAATGGCTGCCGGTATAAACTTTACTGAAGTGCTTGGTTGTAACATTGTAGGCAAGATTACTCTCACTATCGAGGATATCGATGGGAGCATAATCAAAGCCGTGCCTTTTGGCAAGCGCAATATGAGACTTAGTGCTACCCCGTTCTCCTCCATAGAGGACA
Organism: Candidatus Cloacimonetes bacterium HGW-Cloacimonetes-1; assembly: GCA_002841975.1. Taxonomy (GTDB): domain Bacteria; phylum Cloacimonadota; class Cloacimonadia; order Cloacimonadales; family Cloacimonadaceae; genus PHBQ01. The sequence goes on along the minus strand of PHBQ01000088.1, from coordinate 4,106 downwards.
TTGGTCTCCACCAGTGTGGCATTTAGCTTCAGACACAGATCTTTCACTAAAGTAGCCGGCAAATAGTTCTGATTTCCTTCCTCTCCGAAATGCACCTTGACGGCTATTTTCCCGCTCAGTTTTGTCTCGAGCCGGTCATACAATTTCAACACTGCCTGAGGGGTCACATTCTTGGAAAAATACACAGTAGATAACGAATCTGGGGCAGGCTTTCCGGCATTCTTCTGCTCGGTGGCTCTGCAGCTAAGGGTCAAACCCAGTGCAACTATTATGCACAATGTGTGTAAATATCTGATTATCATAGGAGAACCTCTGAGCTAAATAGATCATTTCCTGCATTGATGTCAAGCCATTTTCATGTTGGTCATACCTGAAGCGCGATAATCCAATCCAAAATCTGTGAAAAGCAGAGTTTAATAGAGTTCAGGTAAGCGAAGATTTGGCTTGACACTACCGATATGGCAAAAAAGATGGCATTTCGTATTAAATACTATATTAAATAAGGAGATAGGAAATGAAACGTACTTTCCAACCCCACAACAAACCCAGAAAAAGCACACACGGTTTCCGTAGTCGCATGGCTACACACAATGGCAGAAAGGTCTTAGCACGTCGTCGTGCCAAAGGGAGAAAGACTCTCACCGTATAACCAATGATGCGATGGATCAAGCGTCATCATGAATATTTGGAATTTTTTCGTTCGGACCACCTACTCAGGACAAAGCACTTTTTTGTGCCGGTACTTGGTAATGAAGCTGAAGAATTTGCTGTCGGGATTACAGTCAGCAAGCGCATCGGCAACGCAGTGGTGCGAAACCTGCTCAAGCGTCGGATCAAGGCTTTTGTTCGCCAAAACGTCTCCCTATACCCACGGGGCGTGAAGGTGAATATCATAGCCAGGACCGGTGCCGGAGAATTACCTTGGCAAACCATACACTCGGAAATCAGCCGGATATTTCAGGACTCAGGTTCGGAGCCAAGGGATTCAAGATAAAAGTCCTGCTATCTCTTCCCAAGTACCTGTTTCTGTTTCTCATCAGAGCCTATCAGGTACTCGTATCACCGTATTTACCCAAATCGTGCAGATTTATGCCAACCTGTAGTGAGTACGGTCGTCAAGCTTTTATGAAACATAACTTTATCAAAGCCCTATATCTAACGGTATGGCGTGTTTTGCGATGTAATCCGTTTAATCCCGGCGGATATGATCCACTACCTTAGGAGGCAGAATGGATAAACGAACTTTATTGGCAATGATGCTGATGTTCCTCTTGTTTTTGGGATTTAACCAATTCGTGTGGAAACCCAAGCAAGCAGAGCAAGCAGTAGCCACAAAACCTGACAGCATGGTAGCAGCGGCACCCGTTGAGACAGAAGAAATTCCGGACAGCATAGTAGCCGTATCGCCTGCAGCAGCAAACCTTCAGCCTCTGGGTAGCCAGCAAGAATTCATCACGCTTAGCAACAGCGTGATGTCTGTCACTTTCAACACGATGGGTGCAGTTATTAGCCAAGTCGAATTGCTCAAGTTCAAAATGACAGACAAAAGCAATGTCAAGCTGATCCCCGCAAACCACAATATTGCCGGCCTCACGATGTACAGCACTGCCGGCAGAACCGCTCTGGACAGAGTGCTTTACGGCTATCACAGCGTTGCCCCAAACTCGGTGAAGTTTTATTTGGTCAATGGTACAGACAGCGTAGTCACCAAGACCTATACCCTAGACGACAAATATGGGATCGATCTGGATGTATCCATTGAAAAGCTGCAAGCCGTAAATGGAATCTCACTCAGTTTTGAATCCGGCATCGCTGATACCGAGACAAACCTGAAAGCCAAAAATCAGGATTACAAGTTCTCGATATTTACCAATAACCAATTGACGAAGACAACGATGAAACAGCTGAACAAAAAGCCTTCCGGAGCTGTAAATTCGTTTGCCTGGGCTGCGATCCGTTCCAAATACTTTACCCTGGCAATTCTAGAGAAAGATCCTCCTCTGACCAGGAATTACTATGCCAGCCACAATGCCAAAACCAATAGCCCTGCTTTTGTGATCGACTCCCGCCAAACTAATGCCAAAGCCCTTTGGGTGCAGCATTTCACGATCTATGCCGGGCCTGCAGACTTTGACACCCTCGAGACTTATGGCAAGCAGATGCAAGATATCGCAGAGCGTGGCGCGAAGTGGTTGCGCTGGCTCACAGCCATCTTTGCAATGTTTCTCAAATTTCTCCATACCTACATCAAAAACTATGGAGTAGTGATCATCATCTTTTCTATCATCATCAAGATGCTGCTCCATCCATTCACGCATAAACAGCTGGATGCCAGTCTGAAGATGCAAAAACTCCAGCCTATGGTTCAGGAGATTCAGGCCAAATACAAGAGCGATCCAAAGCGGATGCAATTGGAACTTTCCAAGCTTTACAAAGAAGCGGGAACCAGTCCCTTTTCCAGCTGTCTGCCCTTGCTGCTCCAAATGCCGATCTTCTTTGCCCTCTACAATGTCTTGCGTTATTCCATGGATATGCGCAGTGCTTATTTTGTAGGTTGGCTCAAGGACTTGTCGGAACCGGATCCCTATCTGGTGCTCCCCATCATCATGGCCGTCTTTATGGTGCTGCAACAGCTGTTGATGCGTCCTTCCCAACAAAATGTCGATCAAATGGATGAGAAACAAAAAGCCGCAGCACAGTCTCAGAAAATGATGATGTGGACCATGCCGATTGTGATGTTCTTTGTATTCAAGAGCATGCCGGCAGGATTGGTACTTTACTGGACAGTCTTCAATATTCTCTCTGTAGTACAGCAGTACTATTTACAAAAACACCTCAATAAAAAGGATAATCAATGAAAATCATAGAAATGAGCGGTAGCTCCTTAGAAGAAATAATCAGCAAATACAGGCTGGAAAACAATATTAAAGAATGGGAACTGGAATACGATGTAGTTTCCAAAGCCTCATCAGGACTATTTGGATTATTTGGTAAGCGCGAAGCCGTGATCAAATTTAAGCTTCCCGAAATCGAAGACCGGGTTCGCATGTTCCTCGAAACACTCCTGGACAAGGTCGGCGTGACTTACGCTGCTCTGGATGTGAAAAAGGTCGGCAAGACTGTTTATGCAGAGATCAAAAACTCCAATGATCCCGGATTCCTGATCGGGAAAAACGGATCAATGCTGGAAACTATCCAATTTCTCTTAAATCGCACCTTTGAAAACCAAAGAGAGATCGATAAAATTTACCTCGATACCGAAGACTACAGAATGCGCAAGGAAGATCAATACATCCGTCAATATATTCCCCGCATAGACAGAGTCAAGACCGATGCCCAAACTTTGACCCTGGAACCAATGAGTGCCGGAGAACGCCGCATCATTCACAAGTATGTAGAACGTGACAAAAACCTGCGTACTCTCACCGTTGGTGAAGGCGATAAAAAGCGTATCGTGATATTTCATTCCAAACAAAACGAAAAAGAAGTAATGGAACAAGTTCGCGGTCCCAGAGCCCCTCGCAAACCCGCTCCCAAACCGAAAGCAGAAACTGCTGTGGAAGGTACCGAAACCGCGGATAAACCCGTAAAACCGCGCCCCAAATACCGTCCGCGCCGTCCCAACAACAACCCGCGTCCTCCCAAGGAACCAACTGAATAGTGCAATTCCAGCTTCATAAAGTACTAGCGGGATCCTATTGGTCGGATGGAGGAGCCCTGATGGGTGTCCTTCCCTGGTCGATATGGAACAAAAAGATTGCCACGGACGAGCGGCGGCGACTGTTGATGTCTCTCAATCTGCTCTTGATACGCAGTGAAGACAGGTGTATCCTGGTCGATACCGGCTTGGGGAACAGGCTCAACGAGCGTCAGCAAGATATTTATAATCCGTCCGAGTTTTTACTGCCTATATCCCTGGGTGAATTGGGAATCAAAGATACCGATGTCACCGATGTCATCATGACGCACCTGCACTTTGACCATGCCGGCGGGATCGTGACAGATTTTGGAAATGAGGACAGGCTCACTTTTCCCAATGCTACGTACTGGATCCAGAAAGATGAATGGGAAATGGCAAAGCACCCGGATGGTTTGAACAAGGCAGC
>PHBQ01000087.1 GCA_002841975.1 Candidatus Cloacimonetes bacterium HGW-Cloacimonetes-1 | reverse complement strand
TGTCCATATCTCCAGTTTCTTCACCTGTGGACAGCATCTGTAACAATGTGGGAGGGAACGCCCCGGTTTTACGGAAGGCATTGGCAACACCATAGCCTTCTTTGACCATGACGCGGGCTTTACGCACAGCACCTTCGACCACTGCATTCTGGACCACATTCTCTGTCAGTTCCATGGTATCCATGATCGGTACACCGGCAGTCATGAGAATCGAGAAAGTCCTAGAGAACTTACTCATAATGGAATTTGTAACGACCTGCCCGATGACGGGGATCTTCAATATAAATGCATCCATGAGATATCTGCCCCGATCTGTCAGATAGATCAAGAAGAATCCAAACACTGTAAGCATAGCTAAGAAAACAGTGGCAATCACATTATTCTTGATAAAATTACTGGCAGCAATCGCAGCGAGTGTCGGTCCCGGAAGATCTGCATCAAAGTTTGAATACACTTCCGAAAACTGAGGAATAATCCAATAGAACATGCCCCAAACTACGATAGTGAGGAAAACCATGATAAAGATGGGATATGCCATGGCAGACATAACTTTCCGTCGGGTATCTTCGATTTTTTCCAGATAGTCGGACAACTCGTCCAAGACTGTATGCAAGGTACCGGAAACTTCACCGGCTTTTACCAATGCAATATAGAGGGGATTGAACACACCGGGATGTTGTTCCATCGATTCGGATAGTGAATAACCCTTTCTGATATCATCGGAAATCTTACGCAGCACCTTGGAGAATTTCTTGTTGGTTTCTTCTCTTTCCAAGTCACTGATAGCCTTTTCCAGGGTAAGACCGGCTGAAAACATCGTGGATAACTGGCGTGTGAAAAACACCAATGTCTTCAGCGAGACACCAGTGCGGAATTTGTAGATGGCCAGCATCAATTTGTCAAACAGCGACATTTTTCCTTTGAAAGCTCCTTCGGATGCAGCTTTCACTGATATTATGGTGCTACCTTCTTTACTGAGCTTATCAATTGCCACGTCCAAGGTATCGGCTTTCATGATACCTTCGACTCTGGCGCCCTTGGCATCTTTTACAATGTATGCAAAGTTTGGCATATACTCTACCTTCTTATCTATCTATTATTTATTCTACAACAGTCATCTTGATGACTTCACGTACGGATGTAACACCTTTTTTCATCTTTACCATAGCGGCATCGTGGAGGGTTCTCATACCTGCATGGAGAGCTGCTTCACGGATCAAATCCTGGTTTGCTCCCTCATAAATCAGGCGGCGAATTTCGGCATCAACTGTCAGCAATTCAAAGATACCAATACGACCAGAAAATCCTGTGTTGTCGCAATGTACGCAACCGGAACCGATTTTAAACTGGATCTTGGCTGCTTCTTCGGGAGTGAGACCACAATCGCTGATTTCTTGATCTGTAGGTTTATAATCAGTTTTGCAATGATTACATACTTTACGCATCAAACGCTGTGCCATCACCAAAGATAATGAAGAACCGACGAGGAAAGGTTTGATACCAATATCGATCAAACGTGTAACTGTCGCAGGTGCATCATTGGCATGGAGTGTAGAGAACACCAAGTGACCTGTGAGTGAGAACTTGATAGCGATGTCTGCGGTTTCTTCGTCACGAATTTCACCCAGCAATACGATATCCGGATCTTGACGCATGACAGAGCGCAAGGCAGCACCAAAAGTGAGGCCGATCTGTTCCTTGGTTTCGATCTGAGTGATACCTTCCAGGCGATACTCCACAGGGTCTTCTACTGTGATGATATTGGACTCGATGTCTTGAATTTCTTTCAAAGCTGCATGTAAAGATGTGGATTTACCACTACCGGTAGGTCCGGATACAATGATAATTCCATAGGGACGATGAATGATCTTCTTGAAGATGACCATGTCTTCTTCTTCAAAACCTAGGGTTGTGAGCTTGAACCCAAAATCACCTTTGTCCAGGAGACGCATTACTATCTTTTCACCTAAGACTGTAGGAGTAATAGATACACGAACGTCCACGCTTTTCATAGAAGTCTTCAATGCAATGTGACCATCCTGTGGTAAACGACGTTCGGCAATATTGAGCTTGGACATAACCTTGACAATGGAGATCAACCCGGCATGCATGCCGATCGGGGGATTCATAACCTCTCGCAGGGCACCATCGACACGAAAACGAATACGTGTATGCTTTGTGAGCGGCTCAATGTGAATATCCGTAGCATTAGATTTGATAGCTTCATTGATGATCAAATTGACCAATTTAACAATGGGAGCATCCGCATCAGTAGAGGCTTGAGAAATAGTTATCTCATTTTCATCATCATCAATAGCTACAAAGTCAAATCCACCAACTGCATCTTCGACCTGAGTAGTAGTACGAATACTTTTGTAATACTTCTCTATGGTGTCGTGAAGGACGGAATCACCGGCAAGGAGCGGCTTGATATTTTTGTTGATTAGCTTCTTCAGGTTATCCAGAACGGTCAGGTTTTCAGGATCTGCCATCGCCACGACCACTCCATCACCTTCCTCACGAATGGCAATAACGCGGTTTTCATTGGCAAATGGTTCCGGAACCAATGCGACGATGCGGACATCCAAATCCATCAGCTCTGAATCCTTTACGATTTCATAGCCAAGTTGCATGTGCAAAACACTCAGCAATTCCTTCTCGGTCAAATAGCCAAGTTTAATCAGGGTTTCACCAATCTTGAGACCAAAATTGGACTGTTTTATCAATGCTTCCTTGATCTGGTCTTCTGTAGCCAGTTGCTCATGGATCAAGACCTCGCCTATGCGGGCAAATTGGGGATTAAAACTCATTCATCTATCCTCATTGTTCTTATTTAAACTCATAAAAAAGTAAGAAGGTTTCGATATCTATCCTTATTAAATGTGCCGGGCATGAGTACCAGACTCATGCCCGACAAATTGTTATGGGTTATTTACCTGGACCGGCACCTACGTATCTGTACAACACTAATGCTGTTTGGGCAAATGTATTGGTACCCAATATACGTGCTGTTATTTCTACGTTTGTCATACCAGGGGTCTGTGTTTGAGGATCCGGTAAAGGAATCTCTAACAGGAAGCACTTAATTTTGCCTTGAGCATTACCCCATATATCTGTACGGATGATATGCGGTGTAGCCGGAGGATTGGGGTAGACTATCGGGTCCGAACCGGGCGTGTATATCCATTGACCACGTGATGAAGTCATCATCAAGTATGCATCACGGACGGGGTTACCTTGGGCATCGGTCAAAGTGGCATAGACCATTGCTTCTCTAAATGCAGGAGCAGCCTCGCCAAAATCCAAATGTCCAGGGACAACCTGTATTTCTAATCTGGGTTCGTTCAGCGGTAATATTACTTGGGCAATACCACTGACTTCATTACCATTTTCATCACCGGTTCTGGCACGTATACTAAGAGTTTCAAAGGTGTAAACACCAGAGTAAATCAAAGTAGTAAATGCTACACCAGCAAGTGAATCGCCATTTACGCTAACGTTTCCAGTGTAACCGGAAGCACCGATTTGGCAATTGTATGGATTATCCGGGAGATCAAACCATACTGAAGTATAGTTGTCGACAGGGTTACCGTTGATATCTTTTACTATAGCGCCGGCAATCACTCTCCACAAACCACCACCAATGTTCACACCAGTATTGAAGTTTCCAATAAACGGTACGATGGTATTGGCAGGACCGGAATGAATGATGATATTCGGTTTGTTTGCATAAACCAGATTGGTAGCTGCGGTATTGGTGGGATCACCATCGACAAAGACCCACGCTTTGATCGTGAGCACGCCGGATTCGGAGCCACTATTTACCGAGACCTGGGCCTCACCACCACTGGATGTCACTACGACAGGACCAACTCCCATGTTGTTGAGGTTTGCACCTGCAGGAGGAGTAGCATTCAGTATTCTGAAATAGACTTGATGTGGTCTGTCTATCAAGTTTGCATTGATGTCTTTCAGCTTCACACGCAATATAGCGGATGAAGTTCCACCGGTATTTGCTACATTGAGATCAATCTGACCGGTCTGGGTGAAGGTGATGGAATGGATCTGGTCAGAGTAAATCGTGAAGGCTTTCGATACTTGCAGTGTATCATTGTTTGCAGAAGCTGTCAGTAAGGCTTCACCGGCTTGTAAGCCAGGAGTAAAGCGAACTTGAGCAACGCCGCCATCTCCGGTATTCACAGCAGCAGACTGGGTGGTATTGGTAAATGTACCCAGGTTTGTGCCAAATGATACACGGATGGATTGGCATGAATTGTTGAAAGCGTCTTTGAGAGTCGCTTGCAGATATATGTGATTTACACTATTTACATTTGAGGTGTCGGCTTCTATCAATTCTGTACCAACTTGAACGAAGGTTTTGAGTGCTATTGAAGCCGGATTACCATGCTTGATCACGACATTTCTGGAGCTTATCTTGTCTGCAAGTCTGGCAGTAATTGTGCCGCTTGAGGCATTAGGACCGGCATTGTAGGTAATAACTGCTCTGCCGTTTAAGGTCCGTGATATTGCTGTTTCACCGGTAATATTACCTTCGGCATCGATGAAATAACCTGCTCCCGTAGTCACGATAAAAGTGACCAATGTGTTATCAGGAACGTCGTTACCAAAGATGTTTTTGGGAATAGCGGTTACTGTGGTAGATTGCATTACACTGGTACCATATGCAGGAAGTGTAATGTTGTCGCCACTGATCTGCATTTGAATACTTTGGATCGGAGGTACATCTTCGATCATTACATATAATGAATCCCTGGCAATAGAAATCAAAGAGTCTGAATCGGCAAAGTTCTTGACAATTGCTTCGATTACAGCAAGACCTTGATCGCCATCATCGTAGAAAGTACTGGTTGCAATACCGGAACCGTCTGTGGCTACGTTACCAAGAATCTTTCCTTTTGATGTTTTGAACTGTACAATTTGATCCGGGACAGCTATGCCATCACCGTCTTTGACAGTTACGCTGATTTCAGAGTATGTTATATTCATGTCTGCATAAATTGTATCGGGTGATGCAACCATTTTGGTGATATATCTCTGTAAAGACAGAGGTGTCGGTTGCGGTACCGGTGGAATTACAACCGGTGGATTTCTCTTGTCACATGAAGTGGCAAATGAAACCAACAACAATACCAATATGCTGATAAGTGGGATTAATGAACTAATTCTTTTCATTGCTATTCCCCTTCTTTTACGTATTCAATAAGCTGTTTGTTCAATCTTTCATCTACTTTAACTTCTGGAGACATCTCGGACATAGGAACCAAGCGAGGAGTAATCTCCATAATTAAATCGGTGTTTTCGATCATTTCATAGCGATGTTGGAAGAGTTTGCCGATAAATGGCAGATCGCCTAAGAGTGGTAGCTTTGTAGTGTTCTGAGTAATACTGGAATTCAGCAAGCCACCGACGTTGATTCTTTGTCCATCTTGCACTGTAACAACAGTGGATACACGACGAACTTTGACACGTGGTACATAACCCCCAACCAATTCTGTCACAGAGCTTACTTCGGGTGCGATTCTGGCAGTGATATAACCATCGGAGTTTACACTGGGTGTAACCTTGAGCATGATACCCACTTCTTCACGTTCGACTTGAATTTGTTTGTCATTATCGGTGACAACATAGGGAACCACTTCACCAATGTGAATCATTGCTTCTTCACCATTGAGTGCAGTCACTCTGGTATCTGTCAAGAGTTTGGCAGCATTGTTTTCCAAAAGCCAGTCAATAGTGATATCAAAAGCGGTGAGCTGACGGCTAAAGTGACCAATGTCGCTAAAACCGGTGATCTTTTGGAAATATTGTTCATTGGGGATAGCTTCAAAATCTGTAGGATCGCCATGAGGCAAGTAAGTATCGACGTCACCATAGTTGTATGGTAAGCCGGTGCCATTGGCATTCACGGGATCTTCAGCGAGAATAGTGGTAAGATGATTCAAGCGGGACCAGTCAATACCATATTTCTTGGCATTGCTGATGTGAACTTCGATCAAACGTACACGAATCTCGATCTGTTTTTGTTCGACGTCAATCGAACTAACCAGAGCTTTCACCTGTTCAAATGTTTCAGGATTGCCAACTACTATTATAGCATTTTGGCCTTCGATCGGCACAATCTTTCCGGGTGAATTGGCAAGAGCTTTACTTACCTTTGCGGCATCTACATTTTTCAGATAGATCACGTTGCTACGTTCGCCGGCTTCTTCCATAATTTTGGATTTCTCGCCGATCAGGAAGGTGTTTTCACCGACGACGCGGTAAGAAAAACCAACTGAACGTGATACTAAAGACACTGCACTTTCAATCGGCACATCTTTAATATTGATGGTAACGCGTTTTTCATCTTTTTTATTGGCATCGCCAGACTGTTCAACGGCTAATACAATGTTGGTGCCACTGAGTCTGGACAAGGCATTTAAGACAGACGACAGCGTGGCATCATCTGCATTGAAAGTTACTTTGGTGTTAAGCGGACTGGTTTTTGCTCCCTGAGCAAACAATGACCCGGTTGCAAAAACTATCAGAATGCTCATGACTAAGCATAGCCATAATCTGGAAATCATCGGTTTTTTCATATTTTCTCCCACTACTCTTTATTAATAATTATAATTCGAAATATCGTTTGAATCTTTGTCTTTGGGCATTACTGGTCTGGCAGCCAAATCTAAATTGTAGGTCGAACCGTTATATGAATATGTGATCTTACGTTGTCCTATATCCAGTATTTTCCGGCCTTCAATCGATTGACCTATGCGGCCCTCGTACGTACGTCCTTGATATTCAAGATAAGCAATTTTGTTCCCATTCTCATCAATTGCTGTGGTAGCAAGACGGAAGGTATTGAGAACCATCTGTTGGAACTCTTTCTCACGATCTACTTTATCTTTGATGATGTTACCTTGACGCAGGGGATCCCTAGTCACACTAAAAGCAAACATCTTGCGGTCTTGAATCGAATTTTCAATAGTCTTGATTTTATTCATCAATGAATCTGAAACAGATTCCTTGGTGTAGATGGATTTGTCAGGAACTACTTTGACAGTACGCTGTTCCATAAATAGCTTTACACCCAGCACGATCAACACGATGAAAATCAGAGCTATAGCGAAGTCTTTAATAAATCTGGTTTGCATTATATCTCCTTCTTTACTTTAAAGACAGAAAGCTCAATTGAAACCCTGTATTTGGATACAGACGTTTTGTCATTTGCCTTGTCTTTATCGTTTACTTGAGCAGGAGTGATATCGATAGAATGGATTTTGATAATATTATCCAACGCTTCCAAATCCGAAACAAACTGCCCGGTCTGGACAAATGAGGCTTCCATCTCGATAGTGTAAGTAGTTTCGATAAGATTTGGTAACGAGAACTTTTTACTGTCTACCAATTTTGTAAGCGAAATTGTACGTTGATGAGCTAATTCACCGATAGTCTTTTTAAACTCATTGACTTCGTCAAACGAAAAGCTGTTGCTCTTGGTAAGACTGTTATCAATAATCATGGCGAACTGACTGAGCTGTTGATCAAGAATTTTGGCGCTGTTCAGTTTTTCTTGAGCAACCTTGATTTTATGATCTGTCTCTTCGATCACTTGAAGTTTTTCTGTAACAATTTTTGAACTGATCATGAAGAAACCGACAGCAAAGGCGATCATCAACAAGGTAAAGATCATATATTTTTCTCTCATCTTTCACTTCCTGTTGTTTTGTTTGAGTCTTTGCTATAGCACTCGATCACAAACTCCATGATGTCTGTATCCTTTACAGTTTGCTTGGTGATCAAGCCGGATTTGATTTGTGGGAAATCGTCACTGATCTCCGGATTGTTTTTCAGACGATCAATAAAGTCATTGATCAAATCGATCTCACGGATATTCTTTTCTACGGGAGTAATACCATTCAGGGTCAATACTCCATTTGCAAAAGAGAATTTACGAACTGCCAATTTGTCATTAATCTCACGTGACAGCGCGACCATTTTCTTTGCCCAGAAGATACGATTGTTAAATGTCTGAGCCAATCTATCCAAATCATTGCTGGAAAGATAGTCTTCACTGGTCTGAAAACTCTTGAGCTGTACTTCAGTTTCGCTGAGGAACTGCTGCCTGTTTTCGACTTTCTGTGTTAACTCTTGGTTAAGATAGACAAGACCTACGATCAAAAGTACGGCTACAACCAAAAAGCCAATTACCGCATTGATGAAAGTTTTCTTTTCTTTCTCTGCCTGAATCTTCATTTCCCCAAATTTGTTGAGGTTTATCTTGAAATAAAATACTTGCGTCATTATCACTCCCCTTCCCTATTCCATGCGCATTGCCAGACCGATTGCCAACGATAATTGAGGGTCTTTCTTATCGTGGAATTTCTCTGGCATCTCTATGTTTATAAAGGGCATATAGATTTCTGTAGGCACATTTACTTTGTCTTGAATGTACTCAACCAAACCCACAAGTTTAGCGGATCCACCCATCAGATAGACCTTACGGAAATCGCTATTCCCTGCTTCTTTGACATAGAATCGCAAGGAGCGACGAATTTCTTCTACTATGACATCTTCAGTAGGTTTTTCGGAAATATCTAGCATACTGATACTCTTATTCTGTGCGGAACTCGGATCATCAGTCAGACCCCATTCAAATTTGTATTTCTCGGCTTGTTCCCATTCCATTTGGCGCTTCCGCATAATGTCCCGGGTGAAGTGATATCCACCATAAGGAATGTCACGCGCAAAGAGCTTGGAATTTGGACCCCAAATAATCAAATTTGTACGATGAGCTCCCAGATTGAGTAAAACGAATACTCCATCTTCTGCAAACGAATTAAGAGCAAAGCTATTGGTGATAGCCAGGGAATCAATATCAACAATATTAGGCGACAGACCGGCTGTATGAAGTATGTTGGTGTGATCGTTCAATACTTCCTTGGTCGTCGCTGCCAACAGGATATTCATATTGTTGGTTTTTTCTTCCACGCTCAGGACTTGGTAGTCCAAAACCATGTCGGTACCACTAATAGGAATATGTTTCTTGGCTTCAAAAAACAGTGCTGATTCCAACTCTTCATCAGGCAGAAAGATTGTTTTGATCTGCTTGATGCTTGTGTTGTCGCCACCAATAGACGTAACTAAGTGCTTGACTTTCTTCGGGTTGATATGAAGGGTCTTCATAATCTCCACCACCACCGGGGCAAACCGGTCCGGACGCAGATCTGAAGGCAAATATTCAATCCCGTGTGCTACAGTAGGTCTGATTTCATAGTTCAATAGTTTAAAGCCTTCGTGAAGTTTTTTCAGGTGCACGACTTTAACGCTATGAGAACCAATGTCTATACCCACTGATTCCTTGAACCTTACTGTTTTTTTCTTCTTCATACTTCCTCTTTATATATGTATTCAGTTATTACAAAGTGTTGGGGGCATTCTTGAGAATCCACCTTACGGCTTGTGCTGCAATTGCTCCACCTTTGATATGTGCTTCAGGGAAATTTGGCGGAGACATGTAAAGAAATCTATTATCAAAACGATAGTTCTTTTTGTAACCCACACCGGAACCGGTAGCTCCGGGATAGTTCCTGGTATTCATTTGGATCCCTAAGACGGGGTCTGTGTAGTTTACTGTACTGGTACCACCACAGTAGTCCAGAGGTTGATTCCATACTCCATTTGATGGATGTTCGCCATCCAGAGGGCTACGATGGACAAAGCCTCTTCTCCGTTGTGATACGGAACCCCAGATGTTTATAGTCCCGCGTTCCATATAAGGCTGCCGTTCCGGCCACAGGGGGTTGTACCAGGGATAGTCGATATTGGGAGGCCATGGAGCTGCTGCAGTCTGGGGAAATCTTCTGCGATGTAGATCTATATTTGTAAACAGGGTACTAATACCGTTCACAGTACGTCTAACTGATGGAACTGATGGATGAGGGTGCTGATATTCAAAGGTAAAAACACCATCAGAATAATGTGACGAACCTTGGCCCAGAGCACACATTGCAGCATAAATATTGATACCGGAACCATCTGCGCCACTCGTAGGATGATGTCGTAAGGAATCTGCGGGGTCTCGATAGCCGTATTTAATCACTATAGATTTTTCTGAGACCAATCCCACCACATCACTACGGTTCATTTGCCCCGGAGTGTCCGGAGATTGACCCACGGTTGTGCCCGATAAAGTGATATCTCCTATCAGAGACAGGGTGTCTGCACAGCCAAAAGTCGATTTTCCGCCAAAAGATCCTTCGATCCAAAGTCGATTGTGAAAGAATTTTACGCCGGCTGTTGAACCAGATATGCCAAATGTCCAAATAGTATCCTGAATAGAGAAGCTGTTACGATACAAAGAATCGACAGGTGGCGGATACGTGCCCCAGACATCGGCAAAGGCACGTCTGGGCTGTGTAATCGTGCCTTCCCATCCACTCCAGGCGGCTCCACTAACGTTGACGATAAATATCTTATTACGGTCGTTAGGTGTACCATAGTTTGCGCCTAAGCGCACAGAATTGGCGACACTGGGGAACTCATATTCGTAGACACCTTCTGTGTATCCGGCCCGAAAAACTGATTCGTAAGGAGGTGTACCTGAAGCACTGCGGATTACGCCGGAGGTCGTTACAGGACCCCAAAACGTAGGCCAGCCACCATTGGTGCCACCGCCGCCGTTCTTGATCCAGATGTCGGAGTTGCTATGTGTCTTCTGATACAACACATCAGGACCCCAAAAATAAACAGGTGTGTCATTGGTAGAGCTTTCGTTGTCGGTAAAATACATAAAACCGGCAAAGGTGTCAGCACCCTTGATGGCATACTCACCATATTTGCGCACGATGGATTTGCGTCCCAATAGTGCATTCTGGCCAGCTCCATTCACGCCGGTAATCAGTGATTTACATACAAAACCGGGGGCTGCAAGACCCAGCTCATTTACTATTTCCTGTTGCTGCACGAGCGATCTCAAAGTATATGTCTTCTTCATATTTGAGCTGGTCATAGTTACATATTTTATAGGGGTGTAATAGGTTATCGGAGAGTTCGCTGTAAGCTGTGAAATTGCCTTTGTACGTGCCGCTTCAGAGCGCAAGAAATGCATCTCTTGAACGTTGTCATAATCATAACCATAGCCGATCACAGAGCGCATGGAGACACTGGTAAGAGACAGGCCGGACATTACAGCGATTACAGCCAGAACCATAGCAACTGCTATGTTTCCTTTTTGATCAGAAATAATAAACTTCATCTTTCCTCCCTTGTTATAAGGGTTTATTGACTATTTGTGTATTATACTTGATATACCTGAACTTGTTACTCGCAACCTTGACTTTCGCCTCCAGTTGAACTCCAATTAGGGTATAACTGACGTTATTATTTTCGAAATGGCCCAATTGAGAAAACGAAAACTTTTCAACGGTGATGTAGTCCAGTTGATTCCGCTTTGGAAAAA
>PHBQ01000086.1 GCA_002841975.1 Candidatus Cloacimonetes bacterium HGW-Cloacimonetes-1 | reverse complement strand
TCTGCAAAAATTGAAAGCAGATGCCGAAGCTTATTTGGGCGAAACCGTCAACAAAGCGGTTATTACCGTCCCAGCCTACTTCAGTGATGCGCAAAGACAAGCGACCAAAGATGCCGGAAAGATAGCCGGGCTCGATGTGAAACGTATTATCAACGAACCCACAGCTGCTGCCCTGGCTTATGGAATGGAAAACAAGAAAGAACAAAAAGTGGCAGTTTACGACTTGGGTGGCGGTACTTTTGATATATCTATTCTGGATATTTCGGAAGGCGTCGTAGAAGTTTTATCTACCAATGGTGATACTCACCTAGGTGGAGATGATTTTGACAAGCGTATTGTGGACTGGATCCTGGAGTCATTCAAAAAAGCCGAAGGTATGGATTTGGCAAAAGATCCCATGGCGTTACAGAGACTTCGTGAAGCCGCTGAAAAAGCTAAAATCGAGCTTTCCGGTACCCAGAGCACCAATATCAATCTGCCCTACATCACTGCTGATGCAACCGGACCAAAGCACTTGGTATTGGATCTGAGTCTTTCCGAATTCAACCGTTTGACTGCGGACTTGATCCAAAGATCGATGACTCCTTGCCGTCAGGCACTTCAGGATGCTAAGCTTTCTGCTGCGGATATCAAAGAAGTTCTTTTAGTCGGTGGTAGTACACGTATCCCTGCAGTCCAGGAAGCCGTTGAACAGTTCTTTGGCAAAAAAGCTAACCGTAGTTTAAACCCTGATGAAGTTGTGGCCATTGGCGCCGCAATTCAAGGAGCTATCCTTTCCGGTGACGAGAAAATGAGTGACGTCCTCTTGCTCGATGTGTCTCCCCTCTCTCTGGGGATCGAGACTTTGGGTAGTGTGATGACTTCCTTGATTCCTCGGAATACCACCATCCCTACCAAAAAGAGCCAGATCTTCTCTACTGCTGCGGATAGCCAAACCGCTGTCACAATCCATGTGTTGCAGGGTGAAAGACCCATGGCTACAGATAACAAATCTCTGGGACGATTTGACCTCGTAGGTATCCCTGCAGCTCCCCGTGGTATCCCCCAAATCGAAGTGACCTTTGACATCGATGCAAATGGTTTGTTACACGTATCCGCAAAGGACAAAGGAACCGGTAAGGAACAGTCTATAGTGATAGATCGTGCCGGAAACCTCAATAAAGATGATATCGAAAGAATGATCAAGGATGCAGAAATGCATGCCGATGAAGATAAGAAAAGACAGGATTTTGTCACAGCCAAAAACGAACTGGACAGTCTGATCTTCTCTACCGATAAGAGCTTGTCCGAATATGGCGAGAAACTGTCTGAGAGTGAGAAAGCTGAAATTGAAACCGCTGTGAAAGAAGCTAAAGAACAGTTTGAAAAAGCTACTACAACCGAAGAACTGACCGAGATCAAAGAGACTCTTGCCAAGAAAGCTCAAAAGCTGGGTGAGATCATCTATGCGAATATGCAACAACAACAAGGTGGTGCAGGTTTTGATCCCAATGCTCCGGGCTTTAATCCCGAAGACTTTGCCCAAGGCCAAGGCAACGAACAGCCAAGCCAAGGCAACGACGGACCAATTGATGCAGATTTCGAAGTTGTAGACGATAAGTAAATAATTGACACACCATGGAGGGCTCAGATTTTTGAGCTCTCCGTGGTATTTTTAACCCTACAGCAATTTATTCAGGGACATTGGGTGTCTCTCAATACATTGCTGAAGTGTTTTTATACACTGTTACAGCGCACTTTCTAAGGAGATAAGATGACAAAGCGTGACTATTATGAGATTCTTGGTATCGAGAAAAATTCCGACGAAGCAACTATTAAAAAGGCTTACCGAAAGCTTGCCTTGCAGTTTCATCCGGATAAAAATCCCGATAACAAAGCAGCAGAAGAAAAGTTTAAAGAAGCTTCCGAAGCTTACGAGGTTCTCAGTGATGCCGGTAAACGACAGACTTATGATCAATATGGTCATGCGGGAATAGATAACCAGTTTGGTAGTGGTGGTTTTTCGTGGGATAACTTTACTCATCAAAGCGATCTTAACGACATCTTTGGCGATGGCTTCAGCAGTATCTTTGAAAACTTCTTTGGTGGTGGCATGGGGGGACGTTCGCAACGCTCTTCCAATCGCGGAGAAGACCTGCAGATCGAGCTTTCTCTCTCCCTCAAGGACATTGCCGTAGGCGTGGAAAAAACCATCAAAATAGGCGTGAAAGACGCTTGTGATAAATGCAATGGATCCGGCTCTGCCGATGGTTCCGTCGAAGCATGTACCCAATGTCATGGCACCGGACAAGTACGCAGAGTGCGACAATCTTTATTTGGCCAGATGCAAACAGTATCCGAATGTCCCTCTTGCCGAGGCGAAGGTAAAATCATCAAGACCAAGTGCACCAAATGCTATGGTGAAGGCCGCATGGGCAAAGTGAAAGAAATCAGTGTCAAGATCCCCGCAGGTGTGGAAGAAGGCCAGTATATACGTGTTCGCGGCCAAGGCAATATCGGACCTCGCAGCGGAGAACGTGGTGATATTCTGGTATTGATCCGTGAAAAACAAGATGATACATTCGAACGCGATGGCAACAACATCATCCTGGAGTACCCCGTTAGTTTTTCCCAGGCAGTGCTGGGCGATGAAGTATTGGTACCTACCCTTACAGCATCCGTCAAAATGAAAGTGCCGGCAGGAACACAAAGTGGCAGATTGTTCAGACTCAAAGGCCAGGGTATCCAAGGGCTCCATACATATAGCAAGGGTGATCTGATTGTAAGAATAAGCGTAATAACTCCCACCAAACTATCCAAGGACGAAATCGAGTTATTTACAACCCTCAAAAGCTTCGATTCAAAACGGAAGCTGGAACCGGGCAAGAGCTTTTTGTCCAAACTAAAAGACATTTTTAGCTGATTATGCCGTCCTTTTGGGTTCCGGAACTTAATACATCGAGCAGCGTTTTGAGCATTGCTGATGCCGAGTTTCATCATATAGTCAAAGTCTTTCGTCATTCAGTCGGAGACGTGATCCTGCTTAATTCCGGAACCGGTGTCATGGCGAATGCAAAGATCACTGCTATTCATAAATCAAATCTGACCGTAACAATTGAAAACATATTGACCTCTCCCCTACCGTTAAGGCCTTTTGCAATAGGATTTAGTCTGCTGCGCAACAAAAACGATGAAGTCATTATCGAAAAGCTCACAGAGCTGGGTGTAAGTAATCTGTTCCCAATTGAAAGCGATCGCTCGGTTCGCCACGCTTCCAAGAATACTGTGGAGCGGTTCAATAAAACTGCTCAAGCTGCGATCAAACAATGCAATAACCCGTGGTTACCGCAGATCAGTGCCGTGCAAGCTCTGGGTGATGCAATTCTCTCCATCAAATCAGCAGGCTATACTCCCTTTGTCTGTTCGGAGAAATTGACGGGAACTTGGCTGTCGCAATTGGCTATAAACAAAGATGAATCACCATGTTTTTTGGTGGGTCCTGAGGGTGGCTGGTCAGTTAAGGAATTTGCCTTATTTGAGGAATTGAAGATCCGCCATATATCTATTTGTGATCTCGTCTTGAGAGCAGAGACTTCTGCGATTGCTATTGGTGCTCAATGGTTGATGATGAGTCATCTGTAACTCCGGACGGCTATAAGTCTATATACGTAGTTTCCCCGCCTGTTCAATCTTTTCCACCAGCAAGTCTTCAAATACCTTCTGATTCTCAATCTTGTATGTGATCGCACAAACCACCAGCATCGATTGAATAACCTCGTATTTCTTGAGCTTCACATAGTCCTTTTCAGTGGTGAGAATGTACTTGATGCCGTGACTTTTGCAAAAATCTGCGATGCTTTGAATCTGTTTAATGTCTTCAAAGGCGTAGTGATCTGAATACTGATAAGATTTGTAAATCTTGAGACCTGCATTTACAGCGGTTTGGAGAAAAGATTTGGGAAAGGCAATACCGGACATCAAGATCAAGGGCAGTTCCCGAATATCCTCGATGGCCACATTCCGGCCCTGACAATTGTAGTATCTCTCCACACACAAAGATGCAGTGAAGACGTTATTGGTGCGCTTTTTGATCACGTGTAGCAAGTGTTTGAGATTGGCTGTGGGGTCTTTATGATTGATCAATGCTATATGATTGGCTTGAATCGCGGTCAGTGGTTCCCTCAGATAACCGGCAGGTAAGACATAGCCATTACCGATACCAACATCAGAGCTAAATGTGATAATGTCTATATCGTGATACACTTTGAGATGCTGAAAGGAATCATCTAAGACAATAATCTGCAAATCCGGATGCTTTACCAGCAAGAGTTTGATCGCGGCCTTTCTGTTTTTACCCACAACTACTGGAACTCCGGAGAGTTTGAGTGCCAACAAATAAGCCTCGTCACCGGCTTCTGCCGCATGATCATAGACGCAGGATTGATTTGAGATGAGAGTAGGATTACTCTCGAATTTACCCAAATAGCCTCGATGTGAAACCGCAACACGATAACCTCGGGCAGAGAGTAGTTTCACAATAGACATGGTAGTGGGTGTTTTACCGCTTCCGCCACTTACAACATTACCAATACTCACGATACATATCGGTGCATGGAACTGTCCCCATCTCATCAGTTTTCTGCGGCAAAACAGAACTACAGTAAAGATATTAGAAATAGGGCTCAGTAATATACTGAGCCATGTTTTCTTGAGAACGTGTTTTGTAAAATCTATATTTATAGTCACGTTGTTTCTTGGAGTCTGAAGTCCATTAATTCCAGGAGTTTTTCTACATCAAATGGCTTAAACACGATATCTTTGAGACCATCCATTTTAGAACGGACCAACACGTGATTGGGGTCATAACCAAAACCCGTCATCATAATCACGGGCAGTTTTTCATTGTAGTCTTTGACTCGCCAATACAGTTCATAACCGTCCATATCCGGCATAGCAATGTCAGTTAAAACGAGATCAACCGTGCCCTTCAGTATTTCCTGAAGTGCCGTTATACCGGATGAAAAGGTGAGTATTTTCCATTCCGGTCTCAATGCCGACAACTCTATTCTGAGGTTTTCCACCAATTCATCTTCATCATCTACAATACAAATCAGCTTTACCATTCTGTTCTGTCATCTCCTGTAATAATGTTATAAGCTTGCATATACTTCTCTCTAGTCTTGAGTACAATTTCTTCGGGCAGTTCCGGTGCCGGGGGTTGTTTGTTCCAGCCAATCTCGGTCAAATAATCCCGGATATACTGCTTGTCAAAGCTCAAAGGCGTAGTACCGATCTCGTAACTGGCCATATCCCAGAACCTTGAAGAGTCCGGAGTTAAGACTTCGTCGATCAATATGATCTCGGATTCCAGAGTGCCAAATTCCAGCTTGGTATCGGCAAGTACGATATTGTGTTTACTCAGCATCTCGTGAGCATGGTTGTAGATTTCCAAAGTTTTGTTCTTTAGGGTTGTGGCTATTTTTTCATCCATTCTGTCCAGCATTTCACGATAGCTGATATTCTCGTCGTGCCCACTTTCGGCTTTTGTGGAAGGTGTAAACAGTGGATGAGGAAACTTCTGGCTCTCTTGCATGTGATCCGGCATCAGCATTCCACCCACAGTATTTGTCTTTTTGTATTCAGACCATGCCGAACCCGTAATGTATCCCCGTACAATACACTCAAAGGGGATCACACGTGTTTTACGGACTAACATACTGCGGTCTTTCAGATAGTCCGCATATTCCAGCATCTCGACCGGGTAGTCTTCAATCTTGTCACTGATAAAGTGGTTTTGGATAATCTCACGCGTAGTTTTGAAATAATGAACGGAGATCTGATTTAAAATTTTGCCTTTATCCGGTATCAAATTTGGAAACACCACATCAAATGCTGATATGCGATCCGAAGTTACGATCAGCAGATTATCTCCCAGATCATAAATATCTCTGACTTTGCCTTGCCAGCTCTGTTTTACTATTGTTAAACTTGATAATTTGTCGTGCATAATATCCCCAATACCTGCTTATTTCTTGTAATAGTCATATATGATTCTTGCTTCATCCAAGCCATCCTTGTCTATAGCAAGCTTTTCATTTTCCCGAAACTCTATATCTGCTTTGCTAAACAGATACGTTTTCCCTTTGTAACGGCATTGTGTCATCAGACCGTTTTTCACTGTCATGACGTCGTTACTAAAGGATAACTCCTTGGTCGTATAAAAGAAATTGAGCCAATCCCGATACTTGTTCAAGAGATCGATTTCATCGATCAGTAAATCAGCTTTTTCAAATTCAAGATTATCAAAATATCTTTCTTTTTCACGCTTAATCAGCTCGACAACTCCGTTGTTTGGATGCAAAAACGCTTCTTTTAAGAGATGCTGCAATTTTTCTAAACTAAATTCCTGCTTAGGATTGATGCCATCCATCAAGTTTTGGCAATATCCCGAACAGGTGTTCTCGTTGAGCCTGTCACACGGATAATCCTTGCCTTGGCAGTTTGGCAATTTCAAGATCCTGGAATAAGTATCTATCACGTCTGTCACAAAGAATGTGCTTCTAAATGGACCCACATAAGTCCAGTCACCATTAGTGTGTTGTTGAATCGTAATATACGGAAAGGTGTTGGCATCAATACCCAGATAGCAGAAGTTCCTCCAAGTTTGGAGTCGATGCTGATACATTGGCATATTGTTCTGCAGGAATATTTTCTCTTCCATCAGGGTGTGAATAGGCTCGGCTATGACTGTGTAGTCTATCTCGGTAGCCTCCAAGAACAAATCTGAATAGGAACTCTCGCTATCACGTGTGGCATACATTCCATTGAGCCGTGTACGGAGATTCCCGGATTTACTATAATACAAATACTGCTCACCCGCTCTGAAGGCAAAGACGCCCCATTTAGCAGGAACGCGAGCTAAATTCTGTTCTAATGATGAATTAACAATTATTGTTTCCATGGTGTTCACTCTTTTTAGGATAGTGCATTATGTCAAATCAAATCAGATTGAATTACATTCGGTTTTTTACCTATCGAATTTAGCACTGCATTGCAACAAGATAAATCGATATGAACGCCGAATATAATATAAAAGAGGCGAATACATGATCCGCCTCTTTTATATGTTTTTATCAGATTTCTTAGGACAGTTCCGGGTACAATGGGAACTGATCTGTGAGGTTCCGAACTTCGTTTTTGATAGCTGCCAAATACTCTTCGTTTTCGTTGTTATCACGAACACGTTTGATGAAGTCTGCAATCAATTGCATCTGGCCTTCTGTCATCCCACGTGTGGTAACGGAGGGAGTTCCCAAGCGGATACCGGAAGCTACAAATGGCGAACGGGTATCAAAGGGCACGGTATTCTTGTTTGCCGTGATTCCGGCCAGATCCAGTGCTTCCTCCATCTTTTTACCGGATGGTCCACCCTCTTCTTCACTACCTAGATTGAGTAGCATAAGATGTGTATCAGTGCCGCCGGAGACCAGCTTGAAACCATTGCCCATCAAAGCAGTTGCCAGAGCTTTGGCATTTGCCAATACTTGAGTCTGATAGAGCTTAAACTCCGGTTGCAAAGCTTCCAGGAAAGCCACGGCTTTACCGGCGATTGCATGCATCAAGGGGCCGCCTTGGATTCCGGGAAATACACGGCCATCAATATCTTTGGCATATTCTTCTTTGCACAAGATCAAACCGGCTCTGGGACCGCGCAGTGTCTTGTGAGTCGTGGTAGTTACTACATCGGCATATGGTACCGGGTTCTGATGCAAGCCTGCTGCTACCAATCCGGCGATATGAGCCATATCAACCATAAATTTGGCACCCACTTCATCTGCAATCTCGCGGAAGATGGCAAAATCTATAGAGCGAGGGTACGCGGAGGCACCGGTCAAAATCATTTGGGGCTTATGTTCATGTGCAAGGCGACGGATTTCATCATAATCAAATTGTTCGGTATCTTTATTGACGTTGTAATGAATGATATTGTAAAGTTGGCCGGAAAAACTGAGCGGATGCCCATGAGTCAGATGTCCACCATGAGCGAGTTCTAGTGATAGCACCGTATCACCGGGCTTCACCATTGCAAAGTAAGCTGCCATATTGGCTTGCGAACCGGCATGCGGTTGCACGTTTGCATGATCTGCTCCAAAGAGTTTTTTAGCTCTTTCGATGGCAAGCTGCTCTACTTCGTCGATGTATTCACAGCCACCATAATAACGGCCATAAAGGTTATAGTTTACTTTACCTGTTTTTTTGCTCCAGCGATAGGGATAGCCCTCTGCATACTTATTGGTGAGAACAGAGCCCTGGGCTTCCATCACTGCCATTGAAGTGAAGTTCTCGGAAGCGATCAGTTCGAGGTTTTCTCTTTGGCGAACCAATTCTTTGTGCATTGCATTGTACAATTCGGGATCATAAGATTTGATGTGTTTCATGATATACCTCTTATTTTTCGATTTTATCTATTCTATATTGATGTCTGCCACCCTCAAAAGGTGTTTCTAACCAGACCTTTATAATGTCCACAGCATAAGCGGTAGCAATAAACCTGCCGGGTAATACCAGAATATTGGAGTCGTTGTGCATTCTGGAGAGTCGAGCAAAATCCGGATTAAAACACAAGGCGGCACGGATGCCTTTCACCTTGTTTGCTGTGATACTCATCCCAATCCCACTGCCACAGATCAATATACCTTTGGCACATGCTCCGCTTGCAACTGCTTCGGATGCAGGTCTGCCGGTATCGGGATAATCCATAGATTTTTGGCTATCAGTGCCAAAATCCTCAAAATCCAGCTCGCTAAATACTAGCTTTATCTGCTCTTTGAGCTCGAATCCGGCATGGTCGGATGCTATTGCGATCTTCATTTTTCCTCCGCCATCAGACATGATAATGCGATACAATAATACTTCGATGCTGCGCTTTCACTGCGCGACATCACGATCACAGGTTTGGTGGTTCCTTGGATCAATCCGCCCAGTTCGCCACCTGCAAAAAGCATCAAACCCTTGTAAAAACTGTTCGCAGATTCGATATTGGGAAACAATAATACATCTGCATCTCCCCCAATCGGAGTGTCCACCCCTTTGATCGCAATGCTGGAGGGATCGCATGCCAGAAAGATGTCCAGAGGCCCATCGACTTCGCAGCCTATGATCTGTCCTCGATCCACCATCTTTGAGATAATTGCATAATCCATACTGGCAGGAAATGCCGCGCTCACCTTTTCGGTGGCAGAGATCAATGCGACTTTTGGTTTTTCTATCCCAAAGCGTTGTGCCATCTTTACAGAGTAGTTGAGCATTGCTATTTTCTGATTTAGGTCCGGAAAAGGCAATACTGCAGTATCAGTCACAAATAACAGCTTGTTATATTTTGGTATCTGCAAAGCGCAGACATAGCTCATCACTGCTTTCGGAGGTAACAAACCCTTTTCTTTGTCCAAAACTGCCTTAAGGAATTTATCCGTCCCGATCAACCCCTTCATCAATACATCTGCCTCACCGTCACGAACCATACGTACCGCTTCTTTGGCTGCGGCAACTTCGGATGTGATATTGACTATTGTAAAGGCTGCAGGATCGATATTCTCCAGTTTACAGGCGTCTTCAATACGAGCTTGAGACCCGATCAGAATACCTGTCACAAATCCTTCTGATACGGCTCTAGAAATGGCACCCAAAGTGTTTTGATCTTCACCGACAGCGACTGCGATTCTGGTCTTTGTTCCTTTGGCTTTTACGTGCTCTGCAAGCTGGTCTAAACTTCTAATCGCCACAAATTTCTCCTACTGAACCAGCATCGCTGCCAGAGCTATGGAATACAGTTTGGATTTTTCGCTATCTCCCCGTGAGGAAAGCACTGCAGGAACTCTGGCACCCATCACGATTGCACCCAATTCCGCTTTCATCAGCTTGGTCATGGTTTTGTAAAAAGTGTTTCCACATTCGATATTGGGGAACAGAATGCAATCTACATCTCCACAGACTTCACTTTTGACGCCTTTGATTTCCGCACTTTCTTTATCGACAAGGAGATCAAAGCCCAATGGCCCTTCTACCATTGCCCCGCGGATCTGCCCACGTTCTGCCATTTTGGAGATTAGTGCGGCATCGTAACAGGATGGAATCTTTGGCAAAGTTTGCTCGGAAGCTGCCAGGATGCCCAGCTTGGGCATTTCTATACCCAAGAAATGAGCAGTTTTGATCAAGTAATTCGTAATGGCTATTTTTTGTTTCAAATCCGGTAATGGGATTATCGCTACATCGCCGATTATCAATAGTTTATGATAAGTGGTCGGCTCTATTACGGTAACGTGACTCAGGATAGCACCGGGATCCAGCAGTCCGGTTTCTTTGTTCAACATAGCCTTCATATAAATATCTGTACTGATCAGGCCTTTCATCAAAAAGTCTCCCGATCCATCATTGATCAAGCTCACAGCCTTGGCGGCAGCTTTTTGGGGGTTAGGCTCGTGGATAATGGTAAAATCTGCGGGATTGATACCCAGTTCAGTACATGTTTTGTTTATTAATGCTTCGTCTCCTGTTAAAATACCATCGACTATCCCCATGTTGATGGCAGTATGCACAGCAGAGATGGTGTGGGCATCATTGGCATAGGCCGCCACCAGTCTTTTTTTGGGGCGACTCTTTAAAAAGTCAAACATCTGATCAAGTTTCGTGATCGGCATTTGTAACTCCTAATCTATATATTTTATTATTACATAACTAACTTTTGTAAATGTTCAGACCCTTCCAAGAATACTTCGTATCAACACACATTTCCAGCCACTTTTCTGTCAAGTTCTATGTTGCTCGATTCCCAGGTGATCCCCTCGTGAAGCCCTTGTGATTCCCTCGTCAAAGCCAGGGATTCGCCACGCAAGCACCACTGCAAGACCAGAGATTGTAGTTAGGCAAGTGCAGGTTTTATCCCAAAAGAAAATTGACATAAGATTCAGCTTGACACAATCTGCTACTGATATTGAGTGGTGACAAATGAAGCTGTCTGCTTCTGCCTTAATGCCGATGGATGCACGTAAGGCCATGCTAAATTGTAAGATACATATCCAATGATAGATATTACGC
This sequence comes from Candidatus Cloacimonetes bacterium HGW-Cloacimonetes-1, assembly GCA_002841975.1. GTDB lineage: Bacteria > Cloacimonadota > Cloacimonadia > Cloacimonadales > Cloacimonadaceae > PHBQ01. The sequence continues at coordinate 430 of PHBQ01000086.1, read as the reverse complement.
AGGCGGATTCAGAGAGATTTGAATTCGCCTTTTTTTATTGTCTGAGCGGCTTTTATAGCTTTGCTCAACGCACAATTGGTGTGCAAGTTTTCACCGGTAACCCAGGAGGCTCTTATAATCCGGATTAAACGTGGAAAGGCAAAGACCAAAGAGGTCGTGCCAAAAGAAAGAATTAACCGTCAGATCGATGCATCAAGCGTTCGTCTGATCGGCGCTGATGGTAATCAAATAGGTATTGTATCTTTATCAGAAGCACTCAGGCGTGGCGACGAGGCCGGACTCGATGTAGTCGAAATCTCTCCCAATGCCGACCCCCCAGTATGCAGAATCACAGATTTCAGCAAGTACTACTACCAGAAGGAAAAGAAAGCCAAAGAAGCCCGTAAGAAACAACACGAAGTAGAAGTAAAAGAAATCAAGTTTGGACCTA
>PHBQ01000085.1 GCA_002841975.1 Candidatus Cloacimonetes bacterium HGW-Cloacimonetes-1 | reverse complement strand
ACAAATCAGTATCACTGCAAAAATGGGAAACATTACCAGTGTTCCCAAACTGTTCACTACTCCCGCCACGGGAGCTACTGCCAGCGTTGATACTTTGTTTATCATGGATATGAATTTTACAATGACAGGTCTCGTCAAGGGTACAAACGGACAAATGCTCCCAATGACGGATCTGATCCTCAAGCAGGTTAATGCACCGGCTTCTGCTGCCCCCTTCGAAATCCATTTTTACACGGATGCAGACGGTCATTTCACAATGTCTGATGCCTTTGGCGTCCCGGGCAGCAACATGCAGCTCCAGATATCGACGAGTCAGCACAATAACGCCGTCGGGCAATACTCTGCCCCTATTTCCTTCACGGTACCTTACCCCGGAGATTTCTACGACTTTGGAACTATAAATCTCTTGCCGGGTGGCATGATCTCGGGGAGAGCAAGGAAATCGACAGGAGAGTATTTTGCTGATACAGATGTTTATTTTAGGCAGTTTGGTGAAGGCACTGAAGTATTTTTCAATGCATCTGTCGATGCCAATGGGTACTTCACAGTAAATGGACCCCCCAGCACCTCGCTTAGCGATATGCAAGGCAACATCAATGTGGGTCAAGAATCCTGGAGATGTACAATACAGAATTTCAACTTCCCAGCCTCCGGACAAACCAATAACTTAGGAACGGTTACATTTACTCTGCAAGCCCAAAAGAAACCGTAAATACTATATTGATGGAAGGTGTGGCGAGTGCTGCACCTTCCGAACTTCATCTATTGCAGCGGCTTGATCACCCTTGCCCACAGATATGCCTCGGATTTACCGGGGTTTATCAGTTCACGGGTATACAAAGGCTGATAGCGGTTAGCGGCTGCACCCGGGGCAGATAGCCACCAATGCTGAATATCGTAATCCCGAAACAGCATTTTGCGCAGAGTATTCTCACTGATTTTCTGCGGCTCTGCAAGCTGGGGCTCGTGATTGAGGTTAAAACTGCCGATCAGGATTCCGCCCGGTTTGAGGATGCGGCGCAGTTCATTGCAGATGGGGAGTAGGTTTTGCACGTGATCCAGCGAATTCACGCTATACACCACATCACAAAACTCGTTGGGAATCGGGATATGGCTCTCTGAACAAGTGACATAGAGCATGCCATGCCGGGAGAGTTCACCTGGAAAGCTGTGCAGATAGCGATTTGTGAGGACGTCGATCCCAATCCGCAGCTGGGCACTTTCTGCCCAGACCAAGCTCCCACGGGGTCCACAACCAAAATCTGCCACCACTTTGTCTTGCAAGAACAGATCATTTTCCTCATCGGCTATGGATAGCATCAATTTGGCATAAAAGTCGTTGTTTAGCCTATTGCCTTCCGCTTTGTAACATTTGTGCCAATAACTCAGCTCACTCAGGAGCTTGACGCCCGGAACTTGCATCCCGCATTGTTTGATTAAATCTGTCACTTTACTCACAGAATCCTCTCTTTTATATATTATAATTCGCTCTGCCGCATGGATCACACAGCATCTTCATTGCAATTCAACCTCTGGTTTTATCTGAAAATATGTCAAGAAAATCCATTCCTAGATTCTGGGACCACACTCACTTTGAAGGTGGAAAGCAGGACAGTAGAAACAAGTAAGTACTCTTAAAAAAGAGTTACAGCTTGCTCATTATGTCTATTAGCTCTTCCTTGTTAATCTTGGAAAGATCTACCTGTTCGAGTAGATTGCGCACTTTGTCCTCCAAGCTCGCAATCTGAGTGCCACTATCTTCCTTCAGACATTTCAATTCGTACGCAATTACCTGCTGAGTAAAACCCTTGATATCGAGATGAAGAGGATCGGAGCACTCAACAAAGTCCCGTACATAGCCCCAAGTTTCGTGGCTTATCAGGATTTGATCTTCTTGGGCATGAGTCTGAAGTCTGGCAGCGAGATTCACTGGACTGCCAATAATGGTATAATCCATACGTTCCAAAGAACCGAAATTGCCAACGTTCACAAAGCCAGTGTTGATACCCATGCGGATTTGTAGGGGATGGGGGTAGCCCAGTTCAAACCATGTTTTTTGTAGCTCACTCAAACGAGTGCGCATTTCCAGTGCCATGGATATACAACGGCGGGCATGAGTATAGTCATCGGTGAAATCCGGATCACCAAAAAAAACCATGATTGCATCACCTATGTATTTATCCAAGGTTCCATTGTGCTTGTTAACTATATGGGTCATTTCTTCCAGATAGGAGTTTAGAATAACGGAAAGTGATTCGCTTTCCAAATTGTTACTATGGGCAGAGAAGTCCTTGATATCAGAGAAAAAGATTGTGAGTTTAACACGCTTGGTATGGTTCAGCTCTCCTCTTTCACCGCCATGGGTTATCTTTTTGAATAGGGGCGGGGATACGTAACGGCTTAGTCTCTCCAACAGCTTGCGGGTGCGTTGTTGCTGCTTATCGCTTAGCCTGGTGAGGCTGAAGAAATTATTCATGATTTTAATGTAAGAATCCAGAAGTTCCCGGTAATCATCGATCTTGATGAAGCCATGTTCTTCGTTTATTGCCAAGCTCTCTTTAGCCTGCTCAATCAGTTCTCGTTCTGTTTTGAATATATCGTCAATCTGAGAAGTCATGAGTACCTAATACGCAAGACCCACCAGTTGGTACGGGAAATGGGCTTCTTCCAAAAACATCATACACTGTTCCCGGTAATCTTCGTCATCTTCGGGATATTTCCAGACGGCACTAATTTGATTTCCCTTATCAAAATAGTAGCTCAGCTTGGTGAATATGTCAATCAGCATTTTGCTACTGCTGGTATTCAAGTAGTCAATTTGCAGATAGATATCCAGCTTTTTTATGTTATCGGCAAAATAAGCGTCGATTCTGGTTAACAATGGCTGGTACAGTTCCAGTGCATTCTCGGGATAAGAATCGCCCATGACTTGTAAAGTCCCAAGGTTAGTGTCCAATTCGATGTACGGTGTGTATTTGGTTGCTTCTAAAATGTAGCGTTCCATTCCTCAGTCCTCCACCCTGATATAAATCTTAATCTCGAAAAAAATCTCTCCGGGAGACAATTCCACAAACTCATACTCCAAAGGACGGTTCGCCTTGCGGGCAATTTCTATCCAACCCAAACCGGCACTGCCATCTGCAGCGATAGTGCCTTCCTTAAGCTGCTTCTGATAATGCAGGGATAGCTCTGCAGCAGTTAGGGAGTTGAGATGATCTATAAGTGCTTTGATCCTGGGCATTGAATCAGCATTGATCAAGTTGCCGGAAAATACCAGGAATTCCTTGTCTGTAAGGTTGCCGATCCCGATAATGCCGACCCCGGCATCTTTTCTGGTAACGGCATCTACTTCCAACCTATCGGTGGAATATTTCAGGATGTTCTGCGCTGATTCCACCAGGATAGAGAAGATGCGGCGAATCACCTTTTCATCACAATCGTCTGTGTGCAGCTTTTCCTTTATGGATTCCCCGAATGAAGTAAGGATATCCTGAGTAAGCGGACCTTTGTAGGAAAACTGAATGTTGTTATCATGCATCGCTTGAAAGATGCTGTAAGCACTGAAGGAACTCCTCATCATAAACCTCTCGACAGATAGTATAGTTAATATCCTGTAAAAAACAAGTTTACTTCAATTTGTATGGTTTCCCGCCAGTTTGATGATTCCAGACCGTAGGATTCAGGTTTGAGCAAGCTAAGTTCAAGTTTTTGACTATCTTATCAAGTAAGATTTTCTATCACATCAATTCAGTTCCTGGAGGAACAATGTATAAAGCCTTCATCGTGCTGGCAATAGTATTAGTCAGCGGACTAACTATCAGTTATTCCCAAACTGCCGAGACCACTCAAGCTCTGGAAGAATACAAACAAATAGTGGAAGAAAACAGAAGCTACCGTACTTATGGAGCCGAATCCGGCTTGAAGGGAAACACTACTTATCAATTCTCCGATGCAGACAGGTACAGGTGGTACACTTCAGACCATGAAGGCTTCCGAGTATATCGTTTTAATGGGATTAGGTTCATGGACGTGTTCTCCGGAGAAATGTCTACTGCCAGGGACACGATGCTACCGGTTTTGGTTCAATCTGTAACGACAAGTAACATCTATACTGCCGGAATTCGCAACCTCTATGAATGGCAGAATAACAATTGGAAGAAATATGCCTTTCCCAAGAATGACAGGATACTGCAGCTCAAGGAATACAACGGGGATGTATATTGTATCGGTGAAAGGGGAATTGCCTCGTTAAAGCAGGGAAGCTGGGTATATCGCACCTTCAAGAACAAAATCACCGAAGCCGAGGCCAGCAGAGCCGATGTGAGCAAGAGTGGAATCGTTTACAGTTTATCAGTAAAAAGCCGGGAGGGTTTGACCAGCGTTACATCAATTTTCGTCAAGCAGTTCTCTTCTTTAAATACGGGTCTCATGCCAATTGCCCAAAATCTGTTAACACCCACACCACCACAAACCTGCTTTGATCACCAAAAGGAAGTGATGTGGATATACTTTGCACAAACCGATATACTTTTTAAGTATAACCTAAAGAACATGTTGGTACAGAAGGTCTCCTTTAAGCCTGGTGAAAGCATTCAAAACATTAGCACTACAGACAACGGCAAGAACTGGCTAATAACCAAGACTTCAGACATCATAAAGGCAGTGGAACTTACTGCCGATTACCCCAAGAGCAGTGGAATGGGTTTCAATTCCACAAAAATGACCTTTAATCCGGCTTATCTTGACTATCTGTACCTGGAAGGGCAGCTTATGCCAATCTCATCAGATAAAAGCCTTGCTAAAAACTATCTGTTTAGTCGCATCCGCATTTTGGAGCCCAATCCACAAACCCGGATCCTGGCAGTGAAGGAGTTCATGATTCCTTTCCAGGGTAGTGTTTGCAAGCAAGTGTATAACTATGGTAATCTGCTGTTAATGGATGTTGTTCACGAGGGGTTCCTGAATGTCAGCCGTGTGCTTATTCTCAAATATCCATTTGAACGCATTACCAGCAGAGACATAATAATTGAAACAGAATCCTACACCCTGAACTATAATCGGCTGATGGATTCCATCCTCATTCAACGCGAAGGCAAAATATCCCTGGTTCCGCTGGTTATCATTTGTGAGCGAGTGGCAACAGGCTCAAATATGCAAATGATAGATGGGACAAAACCGAATTCAGCCATTGATAAGGAAGCTTTCTTTGATAATCATAACCTCCATTACCACTATCAGAACGCATGGCATAAAATGGATATAGGTCGCTTTGAGATGTATGGAAAGCCAGTAAAAGCTCTAACCTTAAACGGTATATTCTGGCTATGTTTCGAAAACGCTTTGCTGCGCTTTGATCCCAAGCTAAAAACAAGCTATGCCTACACGGCCAGAGAGGGGATTCCGGAAGGGATGCTGGCAATAAACATCGAGTCTGGGAAACTGATGATCAGCACCAAAGAAGCTACCTATAAATTCAACGAATATCAAAACATTCTTAAACTCGACATCCCTTATATAATCGTATCTGACAGTATCAAGGTAATCATCACCAACAAGTTAATCTTACCTTACACACAACGCCGACTTGAGATTCCAATAAGTATACTGGGACCCCTTTACCCAGATCTTTGTCCGGTATCATACCGATTACTGGGCTACAACGACGATTGGATAACCAAAGGTTACTTAGAAAGAATTCGTTACTTAAAACTGCCCTATGGCTCTTACACTTTTGAAGTTAGTGCAAGGGCTGCGAACGGATTACAAACATCAGTGAAGAGTTTCCCCTTCAAAATTAAAGCCCCTTTCTATTACACCTGGTATGCCTATACTGTATATATAATTGGTGCACTGCTGATTATGTTCCTTATCTTCCGTTGGCGTGTGTATAGTTACCGGGAAGCCAACCGACAGCTGGAACTGCAAGTGGCGGAACGAACCCGGGAATTGCAGGAATGGCAACTGCGGATGACCCAGTCCATAGACTATGCCCTGCTAATCCAGAAATCAATCCTGCCGCAGGAAAATCAACTGCTACGCCTTTTTAAGGAACACCTTATTCTCTGGCATCCAAGGGACACAGTAGGGGGAGATTTCTATTGGTTGCATGAACTTCCTGCCGGCGATGCCTTCCTCTTTGCATTGATAGACTGTACTGGTCACGGTGTACCCGGTGCACTGGTATCCATGACAGTGAATTCTGCACTAAACCACATTGTGAAGGACCATGGCATAAACACTCCGGAAGACATTTTAAAACAATTGCATCAGGATATAGGCCGTACTCTGCATCAGGAAAGCGAAAAAACCCAGCAGGATGGGCTGGATATAGCATTACTAAAAGTGAATTTCACCACCAAAATACTCAGTTTCGCCGGAGCAGCCATGGATATCCTGATTTATCAGCAGAATAGTCCAGAACTGACAATTCTGAAGGGAAGCAACAACTCCATTGGCGGTCTCAAACACCAAAAGAATCTGATTTTTAAGCCTCAGCAGGTAGAATACTCTCCAAACACAATAGTATACCTATACACTGATGGTATCCTGGATCAAATATATGAAATTAAAACGAGAATGAAAAGGTTGGGTCCGGTGCATTGGTGCAAAATAGTCGGCAATATGGTAGATAAGCCATTAGCAGAACAGAAAGTTGAACTGGAAGATTTAGTTACGCGAATGCTGATTCTGGATGATCAAAGAGATGATATCACAATAGTAGGGTTAATGCTTGATTGAAGAATTACCCCAATCTTCCAATCTGGCTCTCTTGACAATTGTAGTTTTCAGCGAGCCAATTTGAAGTTTTAATCGGCTCATAATAACGGAGCTCACATTTACTTTGACAGTTTGGCAGCCTTGATATTCATGATCTGCAAATATCCGTTCCGCAGAGTCGGGACACCATTCCCCAAAACTGCTAATGAGGAATCATGAATCTATCCAAACTGAGCCCCATAGAAAAAAGTACAGCCGGAATGCTGCTGATGGCAGCCATCTTCAATGGCGTGGTCTCCAGTCTGTACCAAACTCAGGACATCATCGCTCGTAAAGCTCTGCACGCCGCAGATTGGCAATTGATGCTGATGATGATGATCTGGCCTGTGGCAAACTTCTTTTCTATATGGTGGGGACGCTTATTCGAAAAGTCTTGCCACAAATCCCGCTATTTCGTAGTAGTTGGCATCTTTGGCAGGCTCACCTTGATTTATGCGATTTGGCTGACCACGATGAACGAATATTTGGTGCTCCTGGGTATCATGTTTGGCTTCAATTCCTTGCTTATCCCCGCCCAAAATAGCATTTATCAAAAGAATATCAATTCCACTCACCGTGCCAAGATCTATGGCTATACCATCAGTCTGGGCATGCTGATCTCGATCGGATTCACCTTTTTTGCCGGCAGATTGCTCGATAGTCAGGAGAATATGTATCGCCTGATTTTGGTGCTGACAGGTATCTGTGGTTTTATCAGCTGTGTGTTTCTGGCTTTGGTCAAGATCCAGGAACCGATCTGCCCCCAAGTGCGGGTAAAGCCCAAGTTTCGTGATGTCCTTGCCGATCCCATCCACCGCACTCTGAAGCTGCTCAAGGAAAACAAGCAATTTGCAGCCTTTGAGCGCAGTTACTCGATCTATGGCATGGGATTTATCATGATGACTCCGATCATCCCGATCTACCTGGTCGATGTGCTCAAACTCAGTTACACAACCAATTTCCTGGCCAAGGGCATCATCAGTCAAGTGGGTCTGCTCTTCCTCTCCCCATATATTGGAAAGATTCACGATCGCTTACACCCTTTCCGCTTTATCTCCGTCTCCTTTGGCATCCTCTTTTTGTATCCGATCCTGATCCTGCTGTCTTCGCAACTGCTGCAGTATCATGTCCTTTCCGTGGCGATTGTCTTTGTGGCATACTTGGTCTTTGGCATTGCCATGGCAGCCGTCAATATCTCCTGGAATATGAGTTCTATCTATTTTGCGGGAGCTGAAGATGCAGCCATGTATCAAAGTGTCCACGTCACCATGACTGGGATTCGGGGACTCATCGCTCCGGTATTGGGACTGCTCCTGATGAAATTCATCGGGATCACCGCCGTCTTCGTCGTGGCTGCAGGATTCCTGTTCTGGGCATCGCTTATCAGCTATCGCGATCACAAAAAACTGGAACCGGCGCTTCCGATCGCCTAAGACAGAGGGGTTTTTGGGGGCTGTCTATCCCCGGCAGTGCAGCACTCGCACGGCAGTGTGTTGGGGAGTATAGATCAGGTTTCTCCAGATCCGGAGATCCAGGCGCAAAGCAGTGCTGATATCCTCGTCCGAGTTCCAGATAGTTTGCAAAGCCCTGCATATTGCCTTGTTCACGGCTTCGATCTGGCGACTGCAAGTATCCGGGAAAGAGCGAAGTTTGTGGTTCACACCCAAGACCTCACACAAGTATTCGATCAAGGCTTCCCGCTCCCAGCGTACTTCCTCCCTCCGTGCCAAATCGCCCCATTCCGTCAATTCCGCCTGCAATTCCGTGAGCTGCACCAATCTCGCTTTGACTTCCTTCACGGTTCTGAAATCTGCCTTCAGATACTTTTCATTCATCCCCATAACTCCAAACTGTTCCCTGGTCACGGCATCGGTGGGAATCGACTGCGGATCCGGCACGATCTCCAGATTTGCCAGTTCCATGGCGGAAATACTGCGGTAGGGATGCTCCAAAATCTCCACCAAATAGCCCATCCCCTTCGTCTTCGAAAAGCGATAAGCCAGATCGCTCCGAAAAATCTGCACTTGAGTATCTTCTTCCCAAATCTCCAAGTTGAGCACTTTTGCACTGTTTACTTGCATAGAGACCTCCACTGTCTCATAGAATTTGTGCCCCCCAGCTTCGTAGCCCTATATTCAGTGACACTAATTACAAAATGTAAGTATAGCTAAATATGTCAAGATATTTTTCAGGCTTTGTTTGAACCGTAAACACCGGGAGATCACTTATAGTAATGCGTTACTGCATATTAGTGATACTGATATCATGCAAGGATTTAACAAGTAGATTCAGAGTGATGACGCACATCCGGTACACATCATCTATTCATAAAGAGCGTTGAACATAAGTTGTATTCTATCAGCTTGATAAAAAGCCTCGAAAACGGTCAATTTCATAATCTATTCCACCACTCCTCTTGAGTGTAGAGCTTCGCCCTACAACCCAGTTATTCAACTGTCTCTTATCATCAATCCTCGTAATATGACGGGCAGAATACAATTGGATTTTACAATGTGAAAGTTATACTTGACATAGCTGCGATATAAATAAATTTATTAAACCATAGGATAAAATAGGATTGCGTCTCTGACTTCGTTGAGAAGCAGTAGTAATTTATCATTTGTGAGAGAGCAGATTCCCCCTAGGATCTGCTGATGGAATTTCTCAAACCGCCGGAGCCAAGCTTCGGGCAAAACAGGAGGAAAGATGAAGAAACTGATGATTTTGTTGATTTTTGTACTAGTTGTATTGGGATTGCATGCTACGGAGTATGAATGGGCCTGGATAAAGCAAGCAGGTGGCACATCCTATGATCTGGGAAGAGCAATCGCAGTCGATGCTGCGGGCAATAGCTATGTAAGTGGGGTTTTCTCTGACACTGTTGAATTTGGTACGACTACTCTTTCAAGTAATGGAGGATATGACATCTTTGTGGCAAAACTCGACCCCAACGGCAACTGGCTCTGGGCACAGCAAGTAGGAGATACAAACTACGATGAGGGCTATGCCATATCGGTAGATGCTGCCGGCAATAGCTATGTCAGCGGATACTTCATGGGCACTGCTACATTTGGAACAACCATCTTAACCGGTTACGGCGATTCTGACATTTTTATAGCAAAGCTCGATGCTGACGGCAATTGGCTCTGGGCGAAGCAAGCGGGGGGTACTTCCAGTGATATGGGTTGGGCCATAGCTGTGGATGCAACGGGCAGTAGCTATGTCAGCGGAGATTTCTACGGCACTGCCACCTTTGGTATGACTACTATCACAAGTAGTGGTGGAAGCAACATCTTTGTGGCAAAGCTGGATCCCAATGGTAACTGGCTTTGGGTTGTGTGTCCAAACGGTGAATATTCTGGTGTTAGCAGTGCCATCGCAGTGGATACTGCGGGCAATAGCTATATCAGCGGATTTTTCGATGGAACTGCCATCTTTGGTACAAACACTTCAACCAGTAACGGATACGACGATATCTTTGTAGCAAAACTCGACCCCAATGGCGACTGGCTCTGGGCCAAGCAAGCAGGGGGCTCGGGACACGATGAAGGCTATGCTGTCGTAGTGGATGCTAACGGGAATAGCTACATTAGCGGAGGTTTCAGTGACGCTGCTATGTTTGGCACGACTACCCTCACAAGTAACGGTAGTAATGACATCTTTGTGGCAAAGCTCGATCCCAACGGCAACTGGCTCTGGGCGAAGCAGGCAGGAGGTACACTCACAGATGGCAGTCTTGCCATCGCGATTGATACTGGCGGTAATTGCTATATCAGTGGAGCTTTATCCGATACTGCCACTTTTGGGACATCAATCTTTACAAGTAACGGAGAGTTTGATATCTTTGTCGCCAAGCTCTCCCCCGATGGTATTTTTGTAGATGATGAGCTTATCTCACCTGCTGCAAGTGTTTCACATCTGGGTAATGCCTATCCCAATCCCTTCCGGGCAGGTTCCACTGGCACCATCAAGGCTGACGTCCCGGCTCGGGAAACCGGTGTATTCACCATCTACAACTTGCGGGGTCAGGTGATACAAAGTCACCACCTATCCGCAGGAGCTCACGAGCTTAGCGTTGCCACCACGGATCTTGCCCCAGGGATATATTTTTACCGGCTCCAAACACCGTCCTTCTGCGAGGTGAAAAAACTGCTGGTACTGAAGTAGTACGTTGAGTTTTTAACAGGGTTGATTGTGTCGCCCTTGGGGGCTCAAGCTCTTTGTTCTCTGTTACGAGGGTCTGCGTGCCTGCGGCACTCCGAACCCGTCGCTATCGGATATCGCCCTTCCGGGCTAACTTGGTCAACAGCCTGCGTTCCTACGGAACTCCCTCTCCCGTTCTGGGAGAGGGGCAGGGGTGAGGGTGAGATAACTCCTAGATTTGGTACAAGTTACCTGGTGTCGCCCCTCCAGGGCTTAGGTTGTATTGGGGGCTGTTCCTGTGGTTTCGCTGCGCTGCACCACAGGCTATAAGAGTATCACCTCTCCGAGGTTTAAAGGTTCGCGAATTAGATAGATAACAATGATTGAAGGCAGATGTGAGTCCCATCGGGACGCCAGTTTAGGTAGAAATGTGTGCTTCATACGAGCCAGCGAGTTCCGTAGGAACGCCAGTTTAGGTAGAATACGCAATCCATTCGTCGCAAGAGTCTCATCGGGACGCAGGCTGTTGACAAAGTATCAGCCCCTCGTGGGCGACATCCGATAGCGACGGGTTCGGAACATTGCGCCAGCAATGTGCAGACCCTCGTTAATGTTACAATCCCCGATTGAGCCCTTCAAGGGCGACACAAACTTGGATTGTCATTCCATGTAATCATGTATGTATGCTGGATTTTGTGCCGTCCTGCCGGACTCAGATCTGAACTGGGGATCCTGATC
>PHBQ01000084.1 GCA_002841975.1 Candidatus Cloacimonetes bacterium HGW-Cloacimonetes-1 | reverse complement strand
TATTTGATTGGCACTCTCTCTATTGCTTCCATATGCTTAGCTCACTCGATGTACTTCATACGCGCATACTCCAATCTCAGGAGCTGCCCTTGTGATCCCCTCGTGAAGCCCAGGTCCGCACCCGGGAATCACAAGGGAAGCGCTCCGTCTTCACAAGCCAATGCAGATAGGACGGAGTTTGCTTGTTGATGAAACTCTGAAGTGAGATTCGCTAACTCAATAGATGAATTTTAGGCGTTTCACGATCAGGGAATAAAGCTCTGCTTTGGGTACAGCGAACAGAAATGCCAGCAATTCAAAGAGGGCGGGACTGTTGAGCTTTTTGGTCAAACGGATTTCATCGGCATCGATCTCAACGCTTTCTATGATCTGTTTGAGGTCATAACTCTTGTCACCTTTCTCACGCTTTTTGATAAAGATCAGTTCACTGGCGTCTTCGAGCTTGGAAAAACCTTGCAGGATGGCATCTTTGTAGAGAGTATAATTCTGAATCCCGATTTCTTCATAAGTTGGTTGTAATTTAGCTTCCCTGGCATTGAGTCTTTCGACCAGAGTGATCCGGAAGTCCGGGATGTTGAAGGCATTGAGCTGAGTGAAAATGTCCTCACAGTTCCAGGAGGTGCAAAACGATATGTCAAAATACTCGCAAGTACCGATCACACCCAAAGGAAGTGGGGGAGAAAGGCTCACCTTGGGATGGGGATTGAAGCCTTGAGTATATACGACATCGAGCTGGAGGATGGAAATCAGTCTGAATAGCATGCGCATCCAGTCCAAATGGGAAATGAACCTCAGGAGTCCGGTCTTCTGATAGTAAACACGATAGCGATATTCAATAGCATTTTGAGCGGGAACATACTTGCCCAGAGTCAGTGGAATGATATCAATGGGGGTTTGAGTTGCAGAGACAGTCTGAACCTCAGGATTGCAAACTCCACAGGCTGAACAGGCTTGACGGCAGTCGAGAGTTGTCAGTTCGTTCTGAGATTTATCCCATTCCGCAAGGAAGAACTCCGGTGAGACACCTGTATCGATAAAGCTCCAGGGAAGGGTCTCGGAGGCAGATCTATCGGCAATCAATACAGGAACGCTAAGTCCCAGTTCTTCAATCGCCTGAGTCCAGTAGTTGAAATTAAAACATTCATTCCAGGCGTCGTATATAGCACCCTTTTGCCAAGCGCTCCGGATCAGCTGCGCGGTATCAATATCGCCTCTGGTGATGATGGATTCCAGGATAGAGTTTTCTATGGTGTGATACTTGATTTTGATGTAACGTTTATTGGAGAAGGCATTCTTGAGCTTCATGATTCTTTGTAAGAGCACATCTTTGGATGCCATGCCTACCCACTGGAAGGGAGTAAATGGTTTGGGAACAAAGGGGGAGAGGGTGATATTGATCTGCAGTTTACGGTTTGAAGCACGGTCTATCTCTTGGATGAGCTCAATAGTTTCATCAATATCCTGATCTGTTTCAAAGGGTAGCCCCAGCATGAAATAGAGTTTTACTTTTTGCCAGCCCAGCTGCAGTGCCGTGTGAATCCCATCCAGGATATCATCCTGAGAGAGGTTTTTGTTGATGATATTCCTCAGGCGTTGGCTACCTGCTTCGGGGGCTATGGTGAGGCCTTCTCTGCCCAATTGGCGCATCAATTCTATCAATTCATCATCGATAGTATCGACCCGTAAAGAGGGTAAGGAGACATGCGTCTTTTGAGTATCCAGCATTTGCAAGAGGGCTTTGAGCAAGGGCCGGATGCAAGTGTAGTCGCTGCTGGACAGCGAGGTGAGTCCTGCTTCATCCCAGCCGGTGTGTTTGATCTCGGCTATCAGATCGCGAATGATGTCTTGCGGATCGCGTTCGCGGACAGGTCTGTAATAATATCCGGCATGACAGAAACGGCATCCCCGTGAGCACCCGCGCATAATCTCAGAGACATAGCGGTTATGGGTGGCGAGTTGCCAAGAGAGGAGCTGGGGCTCGTGTTTATTTTCGGAGAGGTGAAACTTGGTGTATTTGCGGGCAGGGATAGATATACCGGCTTCAGGAGGGCAGCCATGGATCGATGGAACATAACAGGAAGAGATGGTTGACAGTTGTTGCAGCCGTGTGTTTCGATCTGGAAAGTTCTTCAAGACTTCGGCAATTTCCACGATTGCTTCTTCGGCCTCGCCAATAAAAAAGACATCGATAAAGGGGATCAGGGGGAGAGGATTGGAGGCACAGGGTCCGCCTGCCATGACAATGGGATCCGTAGCTTTGCGGGCACTTGCCTCAATACTGATACCTGCTAAATCTATCAGTTCCAGGACATTGGTAAATGTCAGTTCCGATTGCAGAGTGATGCCCAGGACATCAAAATCCAATACAGATAGATTGCTCTCCAATGCAAACAATGGGATGGCATTAGTACGCATGACATCGATCATATCGATCCAGGGTAGATAGCAGCGATCCGCCATTGCATAGGGCAGGGAATTGATGATACTATACAGGATCTTGAGACCCAAATGGGAAACTCCCAGCTCATACACATCCGGGAATGCGAAGCAAAAGCGGACGGGATAGTCTTCTGGATTGCGTTTTATGGCATTTATCTCATGATCTATATAGCGGGATGGTTTCTCAACCATGGGGAGATACTTTTCAAACTGGACATAATTCATAATTACCTTCATCTCTTCAATATATTGACTACTTCCCGATTAAATCGCATCACAAATCAGTCAAGTATTACTTGGATCTGGAGACATCATCCGCCAGAGATGCCTCATTTGACTCGGCTGTCTCTACGCAAAAATTATGGGAGACAGATCGGAACTTGTCCCATCGGTATCCCATAAATTAGGATGGCTCATCAGAGCGGGGTATAAGGAGTATTTTGCCTTAGAAACTCGAAACTACATTCGTCTTTAGAAACCCGCTATGGTTGGGTTTCTGCTGTCACATAATAAAAATGATGCCCCGGAATGGGGGAGATTGAGATGCCGGTTGCTGTAGTCGTATCCAGTAAGGTCCAGGGCCCGGTCGGGTATTCTGCATGATAAATAGTATAATGTGAAGCGCTTGCCACAGGCGTCCAACTGAGGTTTATCTGCCCTTCACTGTGGGTAATTGATATGTTTGTAATAGAGGCGGGACTTGGGATCATATCGGCATCCGAGCGCGGATTGAGGAAATACTGTCCATCTCTGGAAACTACTACTCCCGTAATGCTCTGCCATGTTTGCCCTGTGGTTATGGATGGCCAGATGTGATCGACGGGATAGAAATAAGCATCATCGATCAGACAAGCACCCAGGGCATTACTTACAGTAAATACTTGATCGGGATTGGGAGCAATAGTCACAGCTACATTTTGAACTTTGCACAGCACACCCTCGTAAGCTTCGGATGCAATACTTCCTGGATTGACAAGCAGGGGCTCCGGTAAAGTCTGGTTTTGTGCTACGACGATGCAATTTGTTACATTTGCTAATGTAGTAAATCCATTCACTTCCGTTACAGTGCCCATCACCAAAATCAAATCCTGCATAGCTGCCTCCAAATCGGTTTGCACATACATCCCTCGGTAAATGCCGTTACCGGAGTCAGTGATAAAGAAACCGTTGTTTGCAACGGCTGAGACAGTGCCTTCAATGGTTACCTGAGTTCCATTGTATGGTGATATTCCGTTGGGAGCAGAGGTAAATTGCGTCTCATAGCAGTCCAATGCCGGCAGTACTTCCACCATAAACTGATCTGAGGCAGATAGCCCTTGCAAACTATCACAGACTGTAACGGTAATGGTCTCACTGCCATCACATTCGATACAGTTAAACGTAACAAACAGCCCATTGACATCGGCTTGAATCAGTTCATTTCCGGAGATGCTAAGGCTACAATGATTGGTGTTGACGTTGCTGATATAGGGCTGCATATCGATCACTAATGGATTGCCTTTTACAAAACTGACGTAATTGGGCAAACTGATTGCGGGAAGAGCTATTACTTCATTGACCACGATAGTCACTGCTACGGTATTTGACATTCCTCCATTGCCATCGAGGAAGTAGTAATAAAAAATATCTGTCCCATGATAATTTTCCGCTGGAGTATAAGAAAATCCACCGTTAAAATTGGCCGAAAACGCTGCGGCATGGGAAGGACTAATCACGACTACACAATCGCAAGCCTGGAAGGAATAGGATATGTCGTTTGCAAACAAACCGGCTGAACTCGAAATGTTGAGCGGAACACCTTGATCTGTCTGATATGAATCCGCAGTGGCTGTAGGAGCAAGGTAAAGCGGGAAATAGTTGTTGCCGGTGACATGATCGAAGGTCGTCGTGGTGGCATAACCGGCGAAATTTAGCGATTGATATAGCAGTCCGGTGGCAGTTACGTTCAGTGTTAATTCTACTCCTGGTCCTAAAGATCCAATCTCCCAAGTGATACAGTTTTCATCAATCCAAATAGTTCCCACTTGAGCTTGGGCTGTAAAACTCTCAAAAGTGTAGGGAAGACGTATTTGTACAGATACATATTGAGCTTTGGAGGGGCCATTATTGGAAACCTCAAAACTGTATGAGTTTGTTCCATTGGGATTAAACACAGGGATTGGATTCATCTGTAGAGATACATCAGCCCCGCTCACAAAGCTATTCTGCTGGAGGAAAATCCATGTATCATAAATATGATCTCTCATATCTGCCACCGCCAGTTTGATATGATGAGTCTGTTTGGGAACTACCGTCGCAAGGACAGGAAGAATAGTGGTGAAACCGTCGCATTGGATATCGTATCTAACTGGAGAGTTGCTGATGTAATACTGGCTGTTTACCAAATGATTGATAGTTCCGATCGATATGGGAGTAGTGGTTCCGGGTAGCAATGCGATATTGGTGCCGTTCAAAAAGAATCCAAATACATCGTGGTAGTTTATATACTCCGGATATTCTTCAGAAGCTAAGATGAAGTTAAACTGAATAGTATTGCCCTGAGGGATAAAATCAAATTCCAAAATACAGGCATCCCACGTAGTTTCTCCGCCAATCAAAGCAGATAATTGCACATCCCCTGCATTATTGTTGTTTGTTGTGTAACTGGGAGAATTATTCGGTCCCACTGCTCCGACTGCAGAACCGGAAGACAAGATGATACCACTGTCGATTCCCAATCCTGCCTGAATACCGGTGTTGTATGTTCCGGCAGCTTGGAGAACACCAGTATAGCTTACGTTTGAATAACTGACTCCCTGTCCTAAGATTGTCTCCACCATCTGAGTAGGTGTAATTCCCATTGCCATACTTGAGACGGAAATACTAGTTCTCTGTTGCGGATTTGGAACTTGGTTCTCTATGGCTGCGCGCTCCTGGGCACAAATTGAAACAACGCCCAGACAAATGATAATAAGTACAAACAACTTCTTCATGAAATCACTCCTCATAGACTGGAAACGATTGCTAATCATAAATTAGGATGCTACCTCAAATTCATAGGATTCCGATAAATCAAAAAGAAAGCTATGGATTCGAGAAGTGTTTCCGGTCCTTCAGCATATGATACACAAATATGCAAGAATTATTCCCATTAAAGCTCTATATATAAAATTACGCGTCATTATAAATTATATTTGATGCACTATTCATAGCTGTTGTTGTATGGTATACAGCAAAATACAGGGAGGTATTATATCCTAGCACCTTTATAGGTATTGAAGAGTAGAATTCGATTGGTATTCAATGAATCATATATGGTATGTCGAAAACACATTCACAAGATCGTTGAATGTTTGGGTTGTAGGGCGAAGTCCTACTCAAAAGAGGGGTGGTGGGCGGGAAAAGATAAATTGAATTGACCGTTTCGAGGCTTAAATATGCCAAACTGAGAGATTGTGATTTATGTGCAACGCTATTTTTTATGCATGTTTTAGATATGTGGCTGTCATTATAGAAAAGTTCTGTGTTGTTAGCCAAAAAAGAACCGAAGCACCAGGCTCCGGTTCTTATATAGAAAGTAAAAGGGAGTTACCAGCTAAAATTGATGCCAATGCCGGTAGTGAGTGAAGAGTATTTGGCCATGTTGTAGTCGATGTTAAAATTTAACAGCGCTGCACGAAAACTGAGTCCGATTGTCGTCCTGGCCTCATTGCCGCCATCTACGTCAAATTTGATATTGGAAGTTATGGGTGCTGATGTAATTGAATTATCCACTAGATAGGTATATTTGAATTCCATATTTGAAGTTTCATAACTGATTCCGGCATATGGAGTGATGCTCATAAGGCGAGGCCCAAAGGTCTTGGACACATTGAGGCCGTAGCTTGTTGCTGAGGCAGTGGCATAATCTCCGACGTGAAGACTCTGGGTGAAAAACGATAAAGAAAAATCAACGGGGATCGGAATCGGAATCCAAAAGGCAGGATTGTGTTGTATGCCAATTCCAAAGTACTGCAAGGTTCCGATTTCCTCGCTTAATTGAGTATCGGGCAGATAACGTAAGCTCAATTTGGTGCCGGCAAGCGTGCCAATTGTGATTTGTGGAGCCACAAAGGGTAAGGCTGGATAGTCGTATAAAAGACCACCAACAGGGAGGACTATCGGCATAGCATTGACTTGCGCCACCTGATCACTTGAACCTACAGAATAGTGAACCTCTGTCTGGGGGAAACCGATATGAATAGCGGTATTATCCAAATCATTTGAATCGTATTGCTTACCTGTGATCGTGGGCCCGTATATATTCACAGTGAAATACTGGCTGGTAATCGCATCCAAGAGGGCATCATATTGAGCTGGGGGCAATTGAGTCTCGTAATCTGTGGTCAAGGAACGAGCTTGTTCTCTGGTAAACATAAATCTACCATCTACGTTGAACGTTTCTTCGTTATTGTTGAAAGCCGATGCCATCACTACGAGTGAGATTTCTAAATCCCAATCCAGTAGTTTGGCCTTTGGTGCTTGATGAAACCATGCGCCATTCATGTTTGCCCCAAATACTGAAACCATGGGATCGACATAGGATTTTGCAGCATCTCCGGTTAAATTTTGGATAGTTTGATCCAAGGACTGTGCCATCAAACAACTCCCAATTACGAAGATGAAGATGAATAATAAACTTCTTTTCATATAGGACTCCTTTTAGGTACTAATAGTGTTCGCACTATAGGTATCGAGTCGTGCAAATTGTCAATAATAAATATTCACTCACTTTCTCAACACCAACATGTTTGGTTTGGTCAATGGTCCCTCCCAGTCTTTGAATCCAAGAGCTTGGATTGTATCCAGGTGTTTCTTCCATTTGGAAGCAATAATTATCTCAATACTCTTGGAAGCACCATACATATATTGGAAGTAGGGTAATTCCTTTCTGAGGTCATATTTGGGCTCTTGCAAGAACAATACGTTCTTTTGGGATAAACCGCCATAAAGATAGACTCCTTGCGGGGTTTGGAATACTGTACATTTGGATTTGATCCAGTCAATGCTGGCGGGATTGTTGTGAATAGCTTGCCACCCACAGGGAATATAGTCTTTGTGTTGTTTGAAAAGGCTAATATCAAAATCTGTTATGATGGTGGGTTCCAGCATCTTGCGGACGCCACGTTTTTCGAAGACATAGTATTTCTTTACCGGTTTGAAGCCGGCAGCTTTTGCCATATGCAGGCTTTCATGATTCATGTAGTAGGTGCAGAACTCAAAACTGAGCAGTGGATTGAGGCTCTTGAGGGTGTTTGCATAGTTAAAAGCGAATTCATTGAGTAGCTTTCCGATTCCCTTACCTTGGTATCTTTGGTGAACCCGCAAGCCCTCGAACCATAGAGAGTTATCCGGGAATAGACTCAGCTTCACACAACCAACAATTTTGCCATGATATTCAGCAACAAAGAAATGGCCATCCGGAAGCCATTTATCCAATATGGTAGGTATATAGTCATGTCCATCCCAAATAGTCTTGGACATAGAAATCAAGCCTTTGACGTCTTGATCTTGTACAATGCGGACATTACATTGGTCTAAATGAAACATATTATCACTCCACAATCTCTCATATCACTATGTTAGTTGGATCACTAAAAAAGTCAAAAGAAATCTTAATTCTTGACGAAAAAAGCTGAGTATTAGAAGTGAATTAAAAAGTCCAAAGGTGAAATCATGCTGGTAGATCTAATCATACATAGTGCCAAGGAACTGATCACGATGCAATGTGATGGCAAGCCCAAAATGGGTAAACAAATGCAAGACATAGGATTAATATCAGATGGAGCAATAGCTGTTTTGGATGGACTAATCGTCGAGCATGGTATCACCAGCACTATCCGGGAGAAGTATCAAGCTCATGAATACATAGATGCCAGCGGCAAAATAGTTACGCCGGGCTTTGTAGATCCACATTCTCATCCTGTTTTTGTCAACACTCGAGAGGATGAATTTGCCATGCGATTAGCAGGTAAAACCTATGTCGATATCGCCAAATCCGGTGGAGGGATTCGCTCCACGATTAATACGACCAGAACTGCAGATGAAACCACTTTGTTTAATTTAGCAGCCAAGCGAATCTGGAAAATGATCCAATTGGGTACTACCACTCTTGAAGCGAAAAGCGGATACGGACTGAACACCGAGAGTGAATTGAAGCAGTTGCGAGTGATACAAGCATTGAATGAAGCTTTACCAATTGATATAGTTCCGACCTTTATGGGGGCGCACGAGTATCCCGCCGAATACAAAGAGAATCATGAAGGATATATAGATATTCTCTGTAGCGAAATGATTCCGGCAGTTGCAACGCAAGGGATCGCAGAATTTTGCGACATCTTCACCGAAGCACACGTGTTCAGCATTGATGAGTCTCTCAGGATTCTATCGGCTGCAGCGGCACATGGTCTGAAATTGAAGATGCATGCAGACGAGATTGAACCGATCGGTGGGGCGGAGCTGGCTGCAAAAATGGCGTGTATCTCTGCAGACCATCTGGGTGCCGCCTCGGACGCAGGAATAATTGCCATGAAAGAAGCTGGAGTGATACCTGTTTTGTTGCCTGGTACCTTATTTTCGCTACGTAGCAAGAACTATGCACGGGCACGCTTTATGATCGACAATGATCTTGCAGTTGCAATTGCAACAGACTATAATCCGGGATCGTGTAATTGTGATTCGATGTCTATGGTGATAACACTTGCCTGCTTGCAGATGAATATGAGTCCCGAAGAAGCACTTGCAGCATCTACAATTAATGCTGCTTGGGCTATCGACAAACAGGATATTGTCGGCTCCCTCGAAAGAGGTAAATATGCAGATTTATTGATCTGGGAAATTCCCTCTTATCGCTTTATACCATATCATTTTGGTAGCTCTCACATCGAATCTGTAATCAAAAAAGGAAAAGTAATTTCTTGAATATGAGTTATAACAACGAATCCCATTCCTACGTAATTCAAGAGCAGATAACTCGAACTAAATACTATATCATCTACAAAGCAAAGAATATGCTGACCGGCAAGCTCTGCATGATCAAAGCAATAGAACCGAAGTGGCTCAGCAATGTCGAAGTCAAAACCGAACTACGAAATCAGGCTTTGCTATCCTCCGAGCTAAAGCATCCAAATATATGTGGGGTGGATACGATATTTGAAGAGGACAACTCTCTATATGTAGTTTGGGAGTATGTGGACGGGCAAAGCCTCAGTTCTGTTCTTGCCAATCAATCTATCAGTGTCAATCAAAGTATCGAATATACTTCCCAAGTTTTAAATGCATTGCGCTATGCACATTCCCTGGGAATCCTGCATAAACAGCTAAACCTTGATAGTATTTTGATTACACCCGAAGGAACTGTAAAGATTATAGGCTTTGGAAAATCAAATTCTGCATGGATGAAAGTCGATGGCGAGAATTCTCCATTTCATCCGATCTATTACATCGCTCCGGAAATATATCATGGCGAATCAGGAATACCCAATACCGATATTTATTCCTTGGGTGTGATGCTGTATATGATGCTGACAAAACGCTTGCCTTGGAGCGTTGACTACAAACAGTCCTTTTTACAACAAAAACAACAGACGTTCTTGAAGCCTGTTTTGGATCCAGAGCTCTTTGGGGATAGAGTGCCACAATGGCTTTATACTATAATAAACCGTTGTTTAATGCTGGATCCCCATTTACGGATTGCCTCACCTACGGAACTGATTTCGGCTTTGGAGTCTGAAGAAAGCTACACCTATATACCTGCCACAAACAAATCCGAGATCGTCATTCCTACCGTTGATCCTATACCGGATACTCCAATAACTCCTCTCGAACCAGAGGAGATCATTCCGGAACCTGAACAAACGATGGAGAGCCCTGTTGAAACCGAAGTGGCACTTGAAGCTATTGAAGTAGATGAAGTCCCCGCGGAAATGCCACTAGAACAGCCTCTTGATGAGATAACTACAGTTGATGAGGACTTCATTGAAGATGTAAATAACCAAGTAGTAGAGGAAGAGGTCGAGGAAGAAGAGCCTGTTCAGGAAATTGCAGAACAACAGTCTGTTCAAGAGCCTATAGTAGAAGCAAACACCCAAATAGAAGACGTACCTGATGTAAAGCCTGAAGAAATACAAAAAGAAGAACCACGGTACAGAATCAGCGAAACTATTCCCAAACCGATTGTCTCACCTCCACAAAGAGAAAATCCTCCTCAAGCCAGCAAACTTTACAATCCCCCGGTCAACACTAGTGCATCACCTCAAGCAGATGACATCGAAGAATTATCTCATATGAAAAAGCTCTTTCGATTACTGGCTTGGACGTCAGCAGCAATCCTGCTATTTGTCGTAGTAAAATACTTTATCCTAAACAAATCTCCCCAGTTCAACAGTGTTAATGGTGAATCAACTGAACAGCCTTCGGAAGCCCCTTCCTTAGAGCCAAATGAACCGATAAATATGGTCTCTGTGGCAGGAGATTCTACTGTAATTGGAAACATGGATCAAGAAGCCGATCCTGATGAATTTCCCCTGCGGCAAGTTATTATTCGTCCCTTTAGTATTAGTGTAACGGAAGTCACGCAAAAGCAATGGCTTATGGTGAACTCAGTAAATCCATCGCAATTTCTAGATGATGATAATCCTGTGGAAAATGTCTCTTTTTACGATGTAATCGAATACTGTAATGCAAAGAGTGTTTTGGATGGGTTTACTCCGTGTTATGATTATCAAGGGGACCTCATATCCTGTGACTTTAATGCGAACGGCTATCGACTCCCTACGGAAGCAGAATGGGAATACGCGGCAAAAGCCAAAAAGAAAGACTATTTTGCTCAGTTTAGCGGCTCTGAAATTGCTGGAGAAGTGGGATGGTATGTAGGAAATAGCAGTGTCTCAAGCCATCCGGTTGCATCATTGAAACCCAATGAAATAGGATTGTATGATATGAGTGGGAATGTAAGTGAATGGGTTTGGGATTGGTATGCCAGATACTCCTATAAAATGAGCGATATCTTTGCAGGGCCGGATCAAGGCTCAGACAAAGTGATTCGTGGTGGTAACTGGTCTACTGATGCACACGAAATGCGGGTCACAAATCGACAATTTGTCAAACCCTTTACCAAAACCAATTACATCGGGTTTAGAGTTGTACGTTCCATGTATTAAGTTCATTGCTAAAGTATAGATTACAACAATAAAATAGATTATGGAGGAACAAATGGATTATCGTGTTTTAGCGATTAACCCCGGTTCAACATCGACAAAGATTGCA